>CAMVIN010000148.1 GCA_947167565.1 uncultured Clostridia bacterium
GCGTCAGATTGTGGCTCTGAAGGCCGTGGGTTCGAATCCCATTACCCACCCTGCATAGGAAGAGGGCGACCGATAGATTGCTCTCTTTCCTTGTATTATATACTATTGGGCTATCGCCAAGCGGTAAGGCATAGGACTTTGACTCCTACATTCGTGGGTTCGAATCCCGCTAGCCCAGTTAGATATGCCGGATAGCGGCACGACAAAAACCTCGGAATTATATATAGTCCGGGGTTTTTTTGTTCTATAGCAGATACAAATTTTTCATTGCATAGCGTCAAGGATAAGTTTATAATAATACAGAAGAAAATAGTCAGCAATTTAGGGGATTCTACTATGAAAAGAAAGATATTATCATTAGCATTATGTTATTTTATAGTGTTTACAAGCATTGTTCCGCTTTCCGAATTTCCTGACCTAAAGGCTATGCCAATGGATGGGGCAGGACATATTTCGCTACAGATATCAGAAGATGAGATAGAGAAAAGAGCGGATGAAATCATATCCGGTATGACGTTGAAACAGAAAGTTTCACAAATGCTTTTGGTAGAAGTGAATTCCGGATACAACGCCGCGAAGCAGAAAAAGAATCAATATGGGGGCATTGTTCTTTTTGCGGATAGTTTTCAGAACACGACAGACGAAAAGTTAAAAAAGCGGGTCGGAAAATTACAAAAAGCCTCTAAAATGAATATGCTGATTGCTGTGGATGAAGAAGGGGGAATGGTTACGCGTGTTTCCCGTTACAAAAAATTTCGGCGCTCAAAATTCGCCGCTCCGAGAACTTTGTATCAGAAGGGTGGCTATGAAAAAGTTAAGAGCGACGCAGACGCAAAAGCGATCTTTTTGAAAAATTTAGGAATCAATACAAATCTGGCTCCGGTGGCGGATGTGGCATATAATAAAAATAATTTTATATATCAGCGTTCTTTTTCTACCAGTGCGAAAAAGACAGCAAAGTTTATACAGATTACGGTGCGGCAGTCCAATCAAAAAGGGTTGGTAAGTACCCTGAAACATTTTCCCGGCTACGGAAATAATGGAGATACTCACACAAATATTATCTCGGATAAGAGGGCTTTGTCAACCTTTGAGAAAAGGGATTTAAAACCATTTCGGGCGGGGATAAAAGAAAATGTGCCAATGATTATGATAAGCCACAATATTGTCCAGGCGTTTGATAAAAAAAATCCGGCAACGATTTCTAAGAAAGTCCATAAATATCTCCGACAAAAGATGAAATATGAAGGTGTTATCGTGACAGACAGTATGGGAATGGCGGGAGTGAATCAGTTTGTGGGAAGCACGAAAAAAGCTGTGGTTCGGGCTGTTCTTGCCGGAAATGACATGATATGTACACCGGCTTCAGCGACTGGAAAAAAGGCTTTGATAAATGCGGTAAAGAACGGGAGAATATCAGAGACACAGATTGATACTTCCGTAAAGAGGATTATAAAAATGAAACTTCGTCTGGGGATTATAGAATGAAAATTGATTATCTGGAGAAGATGCGCTCGGGAGAAAAATTAAATCTTAAGGAGCAGATTCGTTTGGTTCTGCGTCTGAGTGTTCCTGCTATTCTGGCGCAGATTTCGACAATTATCATGGAATATATCGACGCTTCCATGGTGGGAAATTTAGGAGCAGATGCCTCTGCTGCCATTGGAATTGTCTCAACAACGACATGGCTGATTGGAGGACTCTGCAGTGCTATTGGCATTGGCTTTACGGTGGGAATTGCCCATCGGATTGGAGCAAAAAAGGAGAGGGAGGCGCGAGCGTATGTTAAGACCGGACTCGTAACGGTCGTTCTTTTCGCGTGTCTGCTCGCACTGATCGCGGTTGCCATTCACAGGCAGCTTCCGCTCTGGATGGGTGGTAATCAAGCCCTGCAAAAAAGTGCTTCGCAGTATTTTCTTGTTTTTGCCCTGACGCTGCCAATCATGCAGGTGAACTATACCGGGGCGGGCATGCTCGAGTGCAGTGGAAATATGAAACTGCCAAGTGTCATTAACATAGCGATGTGTGCTCTTGATGTGCTTTTTAATATGCTCTTTATTTATATCATGAAGATGGGAGTGCTCGGTGCTGCCATCGGCACCATGTGTGCGCAGATCTGCGGTGCCGTCTGTGTTCTTCTTGGAATCCTTGTTTTTTCGGATAAACTATCAATCAGAAAAGAGGAAAAAGAATGGATGAAACTGACTCAATGGGCGTCAGCCATTCGGATGTCGCTCCCGGTCATGCTGAGTTCGCTGATTATGGGTTCTGCCTATGTGGTATCAACCCGCATTGTTGCCCCTTTGGGAAATGTAGCCATTTCCGCTAATTCTTTTGCTATAACGGCAGAGAGTCTTTGCTATATGCCGGGTTACGGAATTGCGCATGCGGCGACAACTCTCGTGGGGCAGGCGAAGGGGGCAGAGAATGCCAGACTGGAAAAAAGATTTGCCTGCCTGACGACAGCTATCGGAATCTTCGTTATGTCCATGACTGCCGTGTTACTGTATTTGTTTGCACCGGAGATGATTGCCATTATGTCACCGGATTCCGGAGTGCGGGAGCTGGGGACAAGAATCCTTCGCATTGAGGCATTTGCCGAGCCAATGTTCGGAGCGTCCATTGTCGTCGAGGGAGTTCTCCGGGGGATGGGCAGAACAGGGATTCCTAGCGCCCTTAATCTGGCGAGCATGTGGTGTGTGAGACTTCCCCTGTCGGCACTTGTGGCGAGAACATTCGGGCTTGTGGGTGTGTGGTATGTCATGTGTGGGGAACTGTGCTTTAGGGGAGGAATTTTTCTCGTGGCGATGCTTCTCGTGTTTCGGTTGGCGAAGAAGAAAAAGTGAAATAATGATAAATTATTCAGTATAGATTTCGCTGTTTATCCCTGATACAATTAAGACAAAAAAGGTTAAAAAGTTATGATAGATGGAAATATTTTTAATTTAAAAGATGGAGAAGTTGTTATAGGTTTCAAAGAGGGGAAAAAAGAATTATTCAAAGATTATATTCTCCCGATTGGCTTAGTGGAAACACCAGTAAAATTCAAGAGAAAAGAAGATGGACTGGAATTGATTAAGTTTGTTCCGAATGATGGGGGACTGGAATCCATGTTAGCACTTGCGGCGACTTTAATGCGTTCTGGTGAACTTTTGTCTACGATAGAGGCGTGTTATTGGTTAGATGCTGGAAATACAGAAGATGTATATGCAGGCGTGATTGAGACAAGAAAAGAACAGTAACATATATGAGAGGATGAGGGGGCTTATATGCAAGGTAGAAAACATAATTTTGCTATATCCTTTGACCTAAATCAGCATGAATTAAGAGAAAATTCAAATAAATTAAATTTAGAAAGGTTGTGGTATTATGAGTAAGACAATAAGAATTATGGTGGCAGTATTGGTAATGAGCATAGGGATTTTTGGTGGTACGGTACACACACAGGCAAAAGTTAAAATTAAAGCACCGACAATTACGGTAAAGAAGAGAACTAAGACAGCAATTACTCTTAAACTATCATCTAATGATAAAAAGACAACAGGCTTTGTTCTGCGAAAGAAAAATGCGAATGGGAAGTATGTCAAGGTCAAGACAATAAAGATGAAAAAAGGCAAGAGTGGTGTTTCCTATAAGGTGAAAAAACTTTCTAAGGGAACGACATACTATTTTAGTGCGGTTGCTACGACTAAGATAAAAGGGAAGAAATATACATCCAAAAAGGCATATGGGAGTGTTAAGACCAAAGGGAAATCTTCGTCATCTTCTGATAGTTCGGATATACAGACAGTATCGGCAAGCGAGATTGACAAAATCGAGGAGAAAATTGAAAAGCAATTTAAAGCAGATAATTATGCCAAGATTGAAGCAGAAAATTATCAGCAGAAGATGTTGGATAAAATCAATATTTTCCGCAAACAGGCAGGTGTGCCAGAAATGGTATTGGATAAAGATTTAAACACACTATCTTATATTAGAGGAAGAGCAAAGGCAGAAAGTAAATTTAGCAATCCTCACGATGAGTATATCAATTATGAAGTGAACTATTATTTAGATTTATCTGATGAAAGTTACTATTTCGCAAAATTTAGTGAGAATTGGGGATTAGGAAGTGAAAGTGAAAATTTTAATATAAATTGGATTAGTGAAAGTGAATTTGACCAATATCAGAAAGTTGTTTACAGTGATTATCCATCTAAATATAAATATACAGCAAACAATGAGACATATGTGCTTATTCCTGCTACTAAAAATGCTGTTTGGCGCGATGTTTTGTGTGGGTGGATGGATTCAGATGGACACAGAAAAAATTTATTAAATGAAGATTGGACACATTTTGGTGTGGCTAATTACAAGGGAAATTGGTATCAGAGTTTTGTAGACAGCACATCGAAAAGGGATTACTCCGGAACAGTATCTAAAGTTGGTTATACTGGTCGATGGACACCGGAATGGTGGGTGGATTGGCTATAAACCATTAGTTGACAAGTGTTTGAGAGTGATGTAGAATTTGAGCCAGAGGGAGTGAGTGATATGCAGTATATAAGTGGTTTATATGGGTTAAATGTGAATTGCAAATTAGATACTTGTGGAGACTGGCATTGTTCTGCTCTTGACTGGAAAAATCTTTCCTTGTGGGATTCTGATAAATCAGTCTTTGGTAATTATGGGATAGAATTAAATAAAACGATTCCAGAGCATGAAGAAAAATATAATGTGGCAAATCATATTAGGTCATTACTTGATTTAATTGCTATAGGTAATTTTGGGTTGGCGCAAGGAATGAGAGAAGATTTTATTGGAAATGACCAATATAATCAAGAGATTTTCGCTCAGATATACAAATTAGAAGAACTTCCTATATGGGAAGAGATAGATGACTTTATGAAGTCAGAATATTATTATGAATGGGATAAATATAAAGCAGAATGGAGCAGAAATAAGTGAGCAATTCAAAACATAAGGTGGCAGCGGCGGTTATGACCTTTGGTGTGGCAGTTCTTGCCGCTGGCTGTACATTTGGAAGCGGAGTGAAGACGACAGAGGGTGTGAATACTGTCAGTGGCTCTGCAGGTAAAGCAGAGACGGAGCAAAAGGATGAGAATTATTATTCCACACACAGTGAAGAGGAGATAAAAAAAGATCTGGAAAAGCAGTTGAAACTTATGCAGGATTCCGCCGATGTGTGGAACCACAAAACAGAGACAGATGCCCACTACGCGATTGCGGATTTTGACCAGAATGGCAGATTAGAGATTGTGTATAATCCGGATTTATCAGGGCAGAAAGAGGAGAGCTGTGCAGAGTGCTATGAGGTGAATGAGGCCGGTGACGGACTTACTGAGTGCGCGATTGAGGGAGCAGTGTCACCTGATTTCTCGAATTTTATAGATAACGGACAGAATCGTGCCTTTTTTGATGAAAAGGCAGATATATGGCATTACCGGGCGTACCCGTTTGTGAAATCCTCTGAATTTCAGACAGAGCAACAGGAGGATGATGTTGTGGTTGAATCTTCCGGTCCTAAAGCGCCTGTGGATCTGTGGAAAGAGGGCAGTACCATTCACATAGAGGGCGACGGCGAGACGAATTTGGACGAGAATTATTATGAGGGAATGGTTCGCGCGAAAGTGAGTGTTTCCTGGTTCCGCACGTGCTTTGGCGTGGCGGAACATGAAGAAAATGAATCGCCGGAGGAAGCGATGAAAAGCGACCTTATGAAAAGTGAAATAAATCTTCAGGCGATGGAGATTTCAGCGAAAGAATTTGAGATAAAAAAAGAGCGTCAATCCGATGTCGATTATGAAAAAATTTATACCCAATACGCCAGATCACTCCGGGATTCGGATTCTTCCGGCAAGAAGAAATATATGGCGATTGTTGAATCAGACCAGCCGGTGCTTCTCATAGCGGATACGGTAATGATGCAAGAGAGAGAGAAGGATATCAGGATTTACAATGCGGTCAGTGCCGAGGTGTACGGCTATTCGGAGGAAAAAGGTAAGGTGGTGAAAGTCGGTAAGATTTCTGGTACAGGAAGCGGGTATCCGATTTTGATAAACGGGTGGTATTTAGAGACCGGTTACCATCACTCATCCGATCGGCTCCGGGTTGATGGCGGAGTGGGGACAATTGAGCGTGTAGAGGGACTTTATAAGGTGGAGCGTGCAGGGAAATATTATAAGAAAGCAGATGGGAAATATTCCAAAATCCGCCTCGAAAATGGGAAAGAGAAAGTTCTGGAAGAGATAGAGTTACCGTATTATGTGGCTGAGACAATGGATTATTATATAAATGGCTACGCGGAGGGCATCAGTGCCGGCTCGTCGGCAGAGGAGGTCAGATTCGAGAAGGTGAAATGACTTTTCGGTTGAAAAGGCAGATGAGGGAGTGTATTATATAAGTAATGGAATAATGTTTAAGGTACAAATCATAGTGTTGAAAGAGGTTTCGTTTGACAAACATTCATGGCTGTCGGCGAATCCTCTTTTTTAAATAAAATGTCAACTTTTCTCGTCTGGACAGCAGGTATATCCGTCTGAACAACAGTGGATTTTCTGCCTTCCCAGTGTTAAAATAATAAGTGTCAGAAAGATTTTTCTGATTCCATGTTTCTCTATGTGGGAAAGAGGGGATGCTGGGACGAAGCAGGAAATAAGTATACAGCCGGATATTCAAAAACTCAATGAGCGTCTGGCAAAACGCCGGGAACTGGAAACACTGCTGGAGCGTTTCGACCGTGAGATGTCGCCGGAAGAATTAGAAGAGCTTCTGCGGGATATCCGTGAAAAATATGCCGAGAAGCATCCGGGGCTTGTTCTCCCTGCGCACATGCGTACATACCGGGATGCTGTCTTCCGTCTCTTATTCAATGACAAAAAGAGTCTACTGGAACTTTACAATGCGCTTACCGATCGTTCTTATACGAATCCGGATGATTTGATTATCACAACATTGAATGAGAATATTTATATTTCCATGAATAATGATGTCAGTTTCATCATCGGTTCAGAACTCGTTCTGACAGAACAGCAGAGCAGCGTGTGCCCGAACATGGCTCTTCGTTTTTTACTTTACATTGCAGACCTGTATCGAGCTATGGTAGATATGAAAAGATTGTACAGCAGTACCATGCAGCAAGTGCCGGCACCGCGCTTTATCGTTTTCTATAACGGTGCAAAGAGCCGGAAAGATACGCGTTGGAACCATGACGAGATTGAGATGAAGTTATCGGATTGTTTTCTTGGTGCAGGAGACGAGGGCGAAACTACAAATTCTCCTAATCTTGAGTTGAAGGTGAGAGTCCTCAACATCAACCAGGGCTACAATGCCAAACTTCTCGAAAAGTGCAGAGTTCTGGATGAGTATTCGAGATTTGTTGATATCGTAGAAAAGT
>CAMVIN010000149.1 GCA_947167565.1 uncultured Clostridia bacterium
GTGCGCTTACCGGACTGACAAGGACATATCCGGGAGAAGGACTGGGAGTGGAAGAACAGTCGGACAAACCGGTTTTAGAGCCTGTGTTAACCTACCAGATTCTTTTGCCGGAGGGCGTGGATGCTGTGACCATGCTTCCGAAATTGCGTCAATTGGAAGAAGAGGATCCGGAACTTCATATTGTGTGGAAAGAGGAATGGCAGGAAATTCAGGCGCAGGTCATGGGAGAGGTTCAGATGGAAGTTCTTCAAGAACTGATTGCTGAGCGGTTTGGTGTAGAGGTCACATTTGGAAAGGGAAATATTGTCTATAAGGAGACGATTGAGCAGGCTGTGGAGGGAGTCGGTCATTTTGAACCACTTCGCCATTATGCTGAGGTGCATCTGTGGCTGGAACCGGGAGAGCCGGGCAGTGGATTTCAGATAGCGACGGAATGCAGTGAGGATGAATTGGATAAGAACTGGCAGAGGTTGATTCTCACTCATTTGACAGAGAGAGAGCATTGTGGTGTGCTGACAGGGGCGGCACTCACCGATGTGAAGGTCACTCTGATAGCCGGGAGAGCGCACCTCAAACATACAGAGGGAGGAGATTTCAGGCAGGCGACGTACCGGGCAGTAAGACAGGGACTTATGCGGACAAAATCTGTTCTGCTGGAGCCATATTATGAATTTCGTTTGGAAGTTCCCGAGTCGGTAGTTGGTCGTGCTATGACAGATTTGGATCGCATGTGCGGAATATTTTCTGTGGGACAAGATACGGAGGGGAATGTTCTCTTCGGACTCCGGGAGGGGATGGCGGTGCTCACTGGCTATGCCCCGGTGGCGACCATGCAGGACTATCCGAGAGATGTTACCACCTACACGAAAGGAGAGGGACGCCTGTTTTGCTCTCTGGCAGGATATCGGCGATGTCACAATGAGGACGATGTGATTGCACAAATCGGTTATCATCCGGAAAGTGATACAGAGAATCCGCCTGGCTCTGTTTTCTGTGCACATGGTACGGGTTTTTATGTGCCGTGGAACGAAGTGCGTGACCACATGCATATTGATACCGGCTGGGAGGAGAGAGTGCTCTCCATGGATTCAGAAGAAGAGGAAGAAGAGCAGGTTTTTGCGGAACACCGGCTTTCTGAGGAGTGGATGGATGTCGAGGAAATTGATGAGATTCTTGCACGGACATCGAGTGCCAACCGAAAGGATAAAACGATTTCGCATAAGAGGAGGGGGGCAAAGCCGGTAGGACTCTCAAAGCCGCGAAAGCAGATAAAGAAAAAAGAAAAATATCTTCTTGTAGATGGATACAATATGATATTTGCGTGGAACGATCTGACGGAACTGGCAAAAACGGATCTTTCGGCGGCGAGAGGGAAACTCATGGACATTTTGTGCAATTATCAGGGATTTCAGAGCGGTAAACTGATTCTCGTTTTTGATGCCTATCGTGTACAGAATCATAAGACAGAGGTATTGACCTACCATAACATCCTTGTTGTGTACACAAAAGAGGCAGAGACTGCGGATCAGTATATTGAAAAATTTGCCCATGAAAATGCAAAGGAATGTGCCATTACGGTAGCTACATCAGATGGATTAGAGCAAATTATTATCCGGGGAGAGGGGTGCCGGCTTATATCAGCAAGAGAATTTGAAAAAGAAATTCAGAATGCACAGATGAAAATGAGAGATTTTTATTGACCGAACGTGAATAGTTGTGATACCATGAGACTATATTGTGCATCTTATGTTATGACTGTAAAGGAGCTGTAGCTAAGGTTGCAAAAAGAAAGAAAACGGAGGTAGTTATGTATGAGCGCATTAGAGATAACAACGGACAAGTTTGAGGCAGAGGTAACAAATTCAGACAAGACGGTATTACTGGATTTTTGGGCACCTTGGTGTGGACCTTGCCAGATGCTCTCCCCACTTGTGGATGAGGTGGCAGAGGAGAGAACTGACATCAAAGTAGGAAAAGTAAATGTTGATGAACAGCCGGAACTTGCATCACAGTTTCGTGTCATGTCAATTCCGATGCTCGGCGTGTTTAAAAACGGTGAAATGGTGAATAAATCTGTCGGAGCGATTTCTAAAGAAGAAATTATGAATCTGCTGTAAGGAACTGCTTCGCAGATGAGAGAGACGAGGAGGCTGCTATGTACGACATTATTATTGTAGGTGGAGGAACAGCGGGATTGTCCGCTGCTATATACGGCGTGCGCGCCGGCAAGAAGGTATTGATTTTAGAAAAAGATGTGTACGGCGGGCAGATTATTAATTCTCCGGAGGTCGAGAATTATCCGGGAATCAAAAAGATATCCGGCGTGGAATTTGCTAAGGGACTCTATGAGCAGGCAACTTCTTTGGGAGCTGAGTTTCAGAGAGGTCAGGTTACTCACATTGAGGAAAATGGTGCCGTCAAAGAAGTCCATGTGGCGGGAAGTGATGGAACGGTGTATGAGGGCCGGTCTGTTATTCTTGCGACAGGGGTGAAAAACCGCCCGCTTGGTGTGGAGCGTGAGAAAGAACTGACCGGGATGGGAGTGTCTTATTGTGCGACCTGTGACGGTATGTTTTTCCGTGGTAGGGAAGTAGCGGTTGTCGGTGGCGGAAACACAGCATTAGAGGATGCTATTTTCCTGTCTAATAACTGCTCAAAAGTTTATCTGATTCATCGTCGGGATAAGTTCCGCGGTGAGGATAGTCAGGTGAAAATTCTTGAGAAGAAGGAGAATGTTGAATTTGTATTCAATTCTGTGGTGACGAAGTTGAACGGAGATGATATGCTGGAATCAGTTACATTGAAGGATACACTCACCGGTGAGGAGAGAGAACTTCCAGTCAGCGGTCTGTTTGTTGCTATTGGAAAAATATCAAACAATGATGATTTTCAAGAATTTGTCAAACTTGATGAGACAGGGTATGTTTCTGCAGCGGAGGACTGCAAGACAGATGTAGAAGGCGTGTTTGCGGCGGGAGACTGTCGGACCAAGGCGGTTCGCCAACTGGCAACAGCGGCGGCGGATGGAGCGGTGGCTGCTCTGGCTGCCTGTGGTTATGTTGAAGAGAATTTTGATTGATATCGAGTCATTTTCCGGTGGATATGTAATTGGCAGATGACGGAACAGGAAGGAAAATATGTTAGAGGAAGTTGTGAAAAAAGAATTTGGTATTACTCTTTCCGAGAGTACCGATGAGCAGATTTATCATGCATTGTTAAAACTGGTTCAGCAGAGAGCTGCTGATTTGGAATTTACGGGAAGAAAAAAGAAATTGTATTATATTTCTGCAGAGTTTTTGATTGGTAAGCTGCTCAGTAATAATTTGATTAACCTTGGAATTTATGAGGAGATTCAAGGAGAATTGAAAAAAATAGGAAAGAGCCTTGCGTTTTTCGAGGAGAGAGAGCCGGAGCCTTCACTGGGAAATGGCGGACTGGGACGTCTGGCGGCCTGCTTTTTGGATTCGATTGCCACACTCGGTCTGTCCGGTGACGGTGTCGGGTTGAATTATCATTGTGGACTGTTTCGACAAAAGTTCAAAAACAATAAACAGCAGGAGAAGCCGAATCCGTGGCTGGAGGATGACAGTTGGCTGATTCGCAGTGACAGAGCGTTCAAAGTTTCTTTTGGGGACTTTGATGTGGATGCCACGATGTATGATATTCTCGTGACAGGATATGGCAACGGTACCAACCGTCTGCATCTTTTTGATCTCGATACTGTTGATGAGTCGATTGTGAAAAAGGGGATTGAATTTGACAAGAAATATATTCAGAAGAATCTGACCCTGTTCCTTTATCCGGATGATGGAGATGACGAGGGAAGACTGCTCCGTGTCTATCAGCAGTATTTTATGGTTAGCTGTGGCGCTCAGCTGATTCTTGCTGAGGCGAAGGAGAGAGGAAGTAATCTGCATGATTTAGCCGACTATGCGGCGATTCAGATTAATGATACGCATCCGTCCATGGTGATTCCGGAATTGATTCGCCTGCTCATGGCTGAGGGCATCGGGTGGGAAGAGGCAGTGCAGATTGTGACAGATACCTGCGCCTATACCAATCACACCATTCTCGCAGAGGCACTGGAAAAATGGCCGATGACTTTCTTGACAAAGGTTGCTCCGACCATTGTTCCGATTATTAAAAGGCTGGACAAAGACATCCGTGACAAATATCCGGATGAAGAAGTGGCTATTATTGATAGGGATGACCGGGTGCACATGGCCCGTATGGATATTCATTTTGGTCACAGTGTCAACGGTGTCGCTTATTTGCACACGGAGATTTTGAAGAACAATGAATTAAATGCTTTTTATCAGTTGTATCCGGAGAAGTTCAACAATAAAACTAACGGCATTACGTTCCGGCGCTGGCTGCTTCACTGTAATCACGAACTGGCTGATTTTCTGACAGAGACAATCGGAGACGGTTATAAGAAAAATGCCGCAGAACTTGAAAAACTTCTCACATATCGGGAGGATGACAGAGTCCTGAACCGTCTGCTTGAAATAAAAGAGAATAATAAGCATCGACTGGCAGAGTATCTGAAGGAAACACAGGGCATGGAATTAAATGAGGATTCGATTTTTGATATTCAGGTGAAACGTCTGCATGAGTATAAGAGACAGCAGTTGAATGCCTTGTACGCGATTTATAAATATAATGAAATAAAAAAAGGAAAGAAACCGGTTCGCCCGATTACTCTTATTTTTGGTGCCAAGGCTGCGCCGGCATACAAGGTTGCCAAAGACATTATTCATCTTATTCTCTGCCTGCAGCAGTTGATTGAAAGTGATCCGGAAGTTCGCCCGTATCTGCATGTTGTGATGGTGGAAAATTACAATGTCACGCTGGCAGAAAAAGTTATTCCTGCCTGTGATATTTCTGAACAGATTTCGCTGGCTTCCCAGGAGGCGAGCGGAACCGGTAATATGAAATTTATGTTGAATGGTGCTGTGACACTCGGGACAGAGGACGGTGCCAATGTCGAGATTCATGAGTTGGTCGGTAATGACAATATTTATGTGTTTGGTGAGGACAGTGATACGGTCATCGCAAGATATAAACGCGGTGATTATCGATCCAAAGATTACTATGACTGGAACAAGAAGCTTCGCAAGTGTGTAAACTTTATTATCAGTAAGAAAATGCTGAAAATCGGCAGCAGAAAGCATTTGCTGAATCTGTATAATGAGTTGATTACCAAGGACTGGTTTATGACATTTCCTGATTTTGATGCTTATATCGAAGCGAAAGAGAAGATTTATGCAGATTACGAAGACAGACGCAAGTGGGCGCAGAAGATGCTTGTCAACATTGCGAAAGCAGGATTTTTCTCATCTGACAGGACAATAGAGCAGTATAATGAGGATATCTGGCATTTGTGATTGGCATGGCGGTCACAATGTGTCGGACAGTAGTTTTTGAATATTGAGGAGTCCCCATCCTTGTTTTTCATGGGGAAGGTAGAGATTCGTACTGGAATTTTTCAGGCGGATCTTTACTTCTTTTGGAGATAAATAGGGGTATTTTTGCAGGAGGAGCGCGATGGCACCGCTTACTACAGGTGTAGACATAGAAGTGCCGCTTTTGGTTGAATACGTCTTTCCGCTCTTTGCGTTCTGCACATTATTGCAGCTTACAATTCGATAGCCGGGCGCAACGACGTCCGGTTTTTTGATGCAGGCAAGAGTTGGTCCGGTGCCGGAATGGCTAATCTGTGTGGCAGTGGATAAGTCGCTGGAACCCACAGTAATAATCCGCCGTGAGTTTCCGGGAGCGCTAATGCTGTAGCGGTCAGGTCCTTTATTGCCTGCAGCCGCAATAACTACAATGCCGGAATTCCACAGTTGATTTACTTTTCTCACAAAATCGCTGTTTTCATCATATTTCTCAGGATCGTCGGCTCCAATTGAAATATTGACAATTCGTATGTTTAGATAGGTTTGATTGCGGAGAATCCAGTTCATGCCTTTCATAATTTTGCTGATGGTGCCATTGCCGTTCCGGTCGAGTACCTTTACGCCAATCAAAGAGGCGGCAGGTGCTATTCCGGTATACAGACCGTCAGAACTCCTTCCGTCACCGGCGGCAATTCCTGCGACATGGGAGCCGTGTCCACTGTTGTCATAGGGCAGAGGGCTGTCTGCGAGAGCATCGTACCAGCCAATAATTCTGCTTCGGTAGTCCGGATGGGGGGAAATGCCGGTGTCTACAATGGCGATGCCGACTCCTTTTCCTGTATATCCGTGGCGGTGTGCCCGGTTGGCATAGACGATGTTTCTTACAGTGTTCATGGAGTTCTCTCCTCTTTAAAACTTCCTGCTGAACGGTTACTTCTATTTTATGTAAAGAAGAGGAGAGAGGTGAGTGGATACAGGATTTTGAGAAGTTGATGGAAAATACAAGGAATTGGTAAAGAATAATGTTTGTAGCCGGTTTTTCTTAAATATTATGCTCTTAGCATAACAAATTGCTGGCAAAGTGGTGTATAATCTAAAATGAAAACATAGCAAGGGATACACATATTCATAAAAAGTTTTGACTTCAAAAGCAAAGAGAGGTATTATGTATGTAGTAAGGGTTATATTGTGAAAATAATGAGGTGAGAGATATTGGAGATTCCGGTTTGCCATATAACAGAATATAATACGATTAAAGGAACAATAGTATATAATTTGGAGTCAGATTCATTTTCGGATAAATTGGGATACATTGCCGATAGAACTCTGCCGCGACAGGATTATTTTACTTGCGCTGTAGATGAAACAGACATCTGAGTAATATTGCCTTGGTAAATTTGTTAAAAATCATGGATATGCAGTATATGATATGTTCTGGTGTACCACAGAACGAGTTGAGGACTCTTTATGGAAAAAATTCTATGGTTAGTCCTTTAATAATTCGTCAGCAGTTGTATTTAGGATTTTTGCGAAAACTTTTAATTCGATGTCAGTGACAAAACGCTTTCCGGATTCAATTCGCTGGATTGCGTTTTTATCTAAGTCAAGTCCTTCTAACTGCAGTTTCTCGGCAAAGGCACGTTGAGAAACTTTTGGAATAAATTTTTTCCTTAAAGCGCAAATGTTCTTACCACAAATATTGTTTTGTCCGGATGATGATCTGTTTTTATACATAATGGCATTCCTTTTTTGGTTGTTAACTCACGGTACTTGTCAATAGTATTAGTTTATGTTATTATGAGAACAAGAATGACATTCACTAAATGTCAATTCATAATATACAAATTGTACCGCTTTGTCATTCCGATATACAAAAGTGTAAAAAATAGAAAAAAATTATGACAATCGGGGTGTATAATAAGAAAAGCATGTTTTAGATACACGGGA
>CAMVIN010000150.1 GCA_947167565.1 uncultured Clostridia bacterium
GGAATGTCAGAGTTACATTAGATTATGACATTCATACAGGGTTGCGAAGTACCGATTTTCTCAATTCTAAATGTGTTACAGTCCCGGTGCGCGATGCCCCGATTGTTTTGGAAGTGAAGTGGGATGCGTATCTTCCGTCTATCATTCGGGATGCGGTTCAACTTCCTGCAACGAGAGTGACGGCATTTTCTAAGTATGCACAGTGCAGAGTTTTTGATTAAAATTAATACATAAAGGAGATTAAAATTATGTCATTTAACGATATTTTTAAATCCAGTTTTCTGGACAATGTTACGTCAATCAGCCCGCTCGATATGGTGCTGTCTATGGTTCTGGCTTTTGCCATTGGACTTTTTATCTATTTTATCTACAAAAAAACATATGCAGGAGTGATGTACTCTGCAAGTTTTGGCGTGACGCTTGTGGCGCTGACGATGGTGACAAACTTCGTAATCTTAGCAGTGACCAGTAACGTGGTTCTTTCTCTTGGTATGGTCGGTGCATTGTCTATTGTGCGTTTTCGTACAGCAATCAAGGAACCATTGGACATTGCCTTTTTGTTTTGGTCAATCGCAGCAGGAATTGTTCTGGCAGCAGGACTGATTCCACTTGCTGTGTTCGGAAGTGTGGTTATTGGTATTATTCTATTAATTTTTGCTAACAAAAAAAGTTCTGTAAATCCTTATATTGTTGTAATCCGTTGTGAAAATCAGGAGAGTGAAAAGAAGGCGACCGCTTATCTCACTGAGCAGACACAGAAGTGTGTTGTGAAGAGTAAGACGGCGAGAAAGGGTGAGATTGAACTCAATATGGAAATCCGATTAAAAGAGGATAATACAGAATTTATCAATACCCTCGCCGATATGGAAGGTGTGGAGAGTGCCGTTCTTGTAAGTTACAACGGTGACTATATGGGATAAGGAGGCGAAGCCATGTCAACGCACAAATCAATTGATATCATCTGCGTTGTCGTTATTGTGCTTGCCGTACTGCTCACTGTGTTTTTTATGAACGGTTCTGCTCTTGGTATTCAGACAATTGTGGATGAGGATTCGGAATCTTATACGGGTTCTGCTTATTTTACATCGAATGATAATGATGGCAGTTGGGATACATCAAGTGCTACAATAATTACCATGGATGGAACAGATAGCAGTATATCAGGAAATGGGGCATTTGTTTATAATGGTGATGTGTATATTTCTAATGCAGGATATTACAAGCTTTCCGGTTCATTGACAGATGGGAGCGTAATTGTAGAAGCGGAGTCCTCTTCCAAGGTGTGGCTGCTGTTGGACGGAGTGGATATTACTTGCGCTGATAATGCAGGACTGCAGGTTGTTCAGGCAGACAAAGTGTTTGTTACTCTGGCAGAGGGCAGTGAAAATAAAATTACAAGTGGTTCAGAATACTCGGATCAAGCGGTTAGTGATAATGTCGAAGGTGCGATTTTTTCCAAAGACGACATTACAATTAATGGCAGTGGCAGCTTGGCTGTTACGACAGAGTATAAGCATGGTATAGACGCTAATGATGATTTAGTTATTACTGGTGGGAAAATAGCAATTCAAGCGGTAAATGACGGTATTCATGCCAATGACAGTGTGAGAGTTCGTGAGGCTGAACTTCAGATTGATGTAAACGATGACGGAATCTGTGCGTCAAAAGATGCTAACGGCTACATTTATATCGAGTCGGGAACTGTGAACATGAATGAATGCTATGAGGGGATAGAAGCCCCTGTGATAAAAATAGCCGGGGGAGATACGACGATTAATCCGAGTGATGATGCGCTAAATGCCAATGGCGGAAGTTCAGAGATGGGCATGGGCGGTGGTATGAACGGCGGTCCTGGCGGTCAACAGGATAGGGGAAATCGTTCGATGTCCGGCTCAGCGGTTGATGGTGAACATCAAGGAGGTCCTGGGGGCGGATTTGGTATGGCGAGTGGTGGAGCAGTAATGCCTGAGAATATGTCAGGTGATTCACCGGATTCATCGACAGGTTCAGCTGACAGTTCAGAAGAGACAGAGACCTATATTGAAATTAGCGGTGGTACGCTCACAATTGTCAATGAGAGTGGTCGGGATGCGGACGGACTGGATTCCAATGGTGATATCCGCATCAGTGGCGGCACGATTCGAATCAGCATGACGAATGATGGCGGCAACAGTGCGATTGATTATGCCAGCGAGAATAATGGTGTATGTGAAATCAGTGGAGGAACAGTAGTTGCCTGTGGTTCCAGCGGAATGGCGGAAGCTTTTTCTTCAAGTTCTACTCAATGTGCGCTTTTATATAATTTCAGCGACGGAGCAGAGGCTGGAACAAACGTGACGCTGTCTGACTCGGCTGGGAATACAATTCTATCTTATGATGCACCGTGTAGTTTTAACTCCGTAAATCTCAGTGCTCCGGAGATGAAGCAGGGGGAGACATATCAGTTGACAATTGGTAATGAGAAGACAGAGGTTACACTGGATGAAGTTTCCACTTCACTTGGTACTTCCGAGAACACTATGGGCGGTGGTCAGCGCGGCGGCATGCAGAACAGAGCTATGGACAATGGTTCGGTGTCGGGAACGGCTATGTCCGGCAGACCGGAACAGACTGCTGATTCGAACGATAATAGCAATGTGTCGGAGAGTGCCGTGACCGGTACTCCGATTACGGAACTTGATGCAGAAGTGTGGATGTATCTTGAAATATCTATTATTCTGCTCATTGCCGGAATTGGGTTCGCATTTTTGTACAAAAGAAGATAAAATAAAGGTTGATAATCTTTTTCAAAAGCGTTACAATTAAACTCGGGTAAAATTTTATTTTTACATAAATAAAAACTACTAATTTAGAAAGTGGAGGGCTGCAAATGGGTAACACAGCAAAAATGTCAGCAAGAGAGCGAATTGAGGCACTTGTTGACGCAAACAGCTTTGTTGAAATCGGCAGTATGGTGACAAAGAGAAATACCGATTTTAACATGCAGGAAAAAGCAGTGCCGGCCGACGGTGTAATTACCGGTTATGGCGTCATTGACTCCAATCTGGTATATGTGTACAGTCAGGATGTAACCGCGATGAATGGTTCGATCGGTGAGATGAATGCAAGAAAGATTGTCTCTCTGTATGAGATGGCTTTGAAAGCTGGTGCGCCGGTGGTTGAACTGATTGATTGTGCCGGAATCCGTGTCCAGGAGGCGATGGATGCTCTGGCTGGATTCGGCGAGATTTATAAGGCAAAGGTTAAGGCTGCCGGAGTTGTGCCGCAGATCAGTGCAATATTAGGTTCTTGTGGTGGCGGTGTAGCGATTGCGACAAGACTCAGTGATATTACACTGATAGATTCGGAGAATGGAAGATTGTTTGTTAATTCTCCAAATGCAATCGACGGCAACCGTATTGAGAAAACAGACTCTGCTGCTGCTGGGTTTCAGGCTGAGGCGGGTAACGTGGATTTTGTCTGCGAGAATGAGACAGCGGTTCTTAAGCAGATACGTGATTTGGTTGAGATACTTCCGGCGAATGCAGCTGCAAATGCAGATATTGAACCGGAAGACGATTTGAACCGCGTACTGACAGGATTTGACGCATATGCTAAGGATGGAAGAGTGGCACTGTCGAAGATTGCAGATGACGATACATTTATTGAATTAAAGGCTGACTATGGTACTGAGATGATTGTCGGGGTAATGAGATTAGCCGGAGTGACGGTTGGTGCTGTTGCCAACTCATCAGAGGGGGTTCTGTCAACAGCAGGATGTAAGAAAGCAGAGCAGTTTGTATATTTTTGCGACTCTTTCGGACTTCCGGTTATTACGCTGACCAATGCGAAGACCTATGCATCAGATTTAGCAGAAGAAAAGACCATTGCTCAGGCTGTGGCTGATATGATTTATGCTTATGCAAGTGCTGATGTTCCAAAGATTAATGTTATTACCGGAGAAGCATATGGAAGTGCTTATGTGGCGATGAATTCTAAGCATGTAAGCGCAGATATTGTGTTCGCCATTACAAGTGCTAAAGTTGGGGTTATGGATGCGAAGGTTGCCGCACAGATTATGTGTGAAGATGATCTCCCTGAGGCGAAAGACTCCAAGTCAGCAGTAGAGAAGAAAGCGAAAGAATTTGATGCTCTTCAGAACGGCGCAGATGCTGCGGCGAGACGAGGGTATGTGGATAATGTCATTGAAGGCGAGAGCATTCGTAAACATTTGATTTATGCTCTGCAGATGTTTGGAATGAGGTGATCATATGATATTAGCACTACTTGATTCGCTGGATGATATTACGATTCCAATCGCATTAGAACATACAGGCATTGCGATGTGCGTTGTATTTACCGTGCTGATTGTGATATCAGGATTGATTTATCTGCTTAAATTTGTACCGGAACTTTTGGGAGGCAATGAGAAAAAGGCCTTGGAGAAGGCTGCTGATGCTTTGAAGAATGCTGATGTCAACCGCAGTTCGCAGTTGAACCGCCAACCAATGCAGCCGAAGCAAATGAGTGGCGTGAAAACGGCAAGTACAGGATCTGTCCCGAAAGCAAATGATGCGCAACTCGTGGCTGTAATTGCAGCAGCAGTTGCCGCTTATATGTCGGAAGAGACAGGAACCGTAGTGGCGGCAGATGGACTTGTGATTCGTTCCATCAAAAAACGCAATAATTAAAGTTGATTAAGGAGGATATTAACTCATGAAAAGTTATACAATTACAGTCAATGGAACACTTTATGATGTGACAGTAGAAGAAAAGGGGGCAGGAGCAGCATCGGCGGCAGTGAGCGCTCCTGTAACAGCAGCACCTGTGTCAGCACCTGCACCGACACCGACACCTGCACCGGCGGCTCCGGCAGCACAAGGAGGGACAGCGGGATCTGTAGATATTACGGCACCGATGCCTGGCAAGATTCTTGCCGTGAAGGCAAATGTTGGTCAGGATGTCAAGAAAGGCGAAGTTATCTTGCTTTTAGAGGCAATGAAAATGGAGAACGAAGTAGTTGCTCCTCAAGATGGGAAAGTGGCAAGTGTCAATGTGGCCGCCGGCGATATGGTAGAATCCGGACAGGTATTGGCTACGATGGACTAATCTGCCTTTAAAAATGACCGGAGGTATATAAGATGAATGTTTTTTCGAATCTCGTTCATCAGACAGGATTCCTGAACGGTTCTATGGACTGGCGCAGTTATGTTATGATTTTGGTTGCCTTTGTGTTTTTATATTTGGCAATCAAAAAAGGATACGAACCGCTTCTTTTAGTTCCAATCGCGTTCGGTATGCTGCTTGTGAACATTTATCCAGATATTATCAAAGAGGGGGGGCTTCTTCATTTCTTCTTTATGTTGGATGAATGGAGTATTCTGCCATCCTTGATTTTCCTCGGCGTGGGGGCAATGACGGATTTTGGACCATTAATTGCAAATCCAAAGAGTTTTCTGCTTGGGGCCGCGGCGCAGTTTGGTATCTTTTCTGCCTATCTGTTGGCAATTATCATGGGATTCAACGGCAAAGAAGCAGCGGCTATTTCTATTATTGGCGGGGCGGATGGTCCGACATCCATTTTCCTTGCCGGAAAACTTGGGCAGGGGCATTTGATGGGCTCTATTGCGGTGGCGGCATATTCTTATATGTCATTAGTTCCGATTATTCAGCCACCGATTATGAAACTTCTCACAACAAAGAAGGAGCGTGAGATTCGCATGGAACAACTTCGTCCGGTATCGAAACTGGAACGGATTTTGTTTCCGATTATCGTTACGACGGTTGTATGTCTTCTTTTGCCAAGTACAGCACCACTTGTCGGTATGCTGATGCTCGGTAATTTATTCAAGGAGAGTGGCGTCGTAAAACAGCTGGCAGAGACGGCGTCAAACGCAATGATGTATATTGTCGTAATTCTGCTTGGTACATCTGTGGGAGCAAAGACAAGTGGAGCAGAATTTCTTGTTCCGGCTACGCTGAAGATTGTTGTGCTTGGACTTGTGGCATTTGCTGTCGGAACAGCAGCAGGTATTTTGTTTGGAAAACTAATGTGCTGGATTACGAAGGGGAAGGTAAATCCGTTGATTGGTTCAGCTGGTGTGTCTGCGGTGCCGATGGCGGCCCGTGTGTCACAGAAGGTGGGCGCTGAGGCGGATCCGACAAATTTCCTTTTGATGCATGCGATGGGACCAAATGTTGCCGGTGTTATCGGTACCGCTGTGGCAGCCGGTGTATTTATGGCAATCTTTGGGGTTTAGAATGCGCAAGCGCATTCCTGCTTCGCAGAATGGGAGTCCCTATACATTAGAATTATTAAACTAGGAGGAATATAAATATGGCAGAACAGGCAAAGAAACCAATCAAGATTACGGAGACGGTTCTTCGCGATGCTCATCAGTCTTTGATTGCGACGCGTATGACGACAGAGCAGATGCTTCCAATTGTTGACAAGATGGATCAGGTTGGGTATCATGCGGTTGAATGCTGGGGTGGTGCAACATTTGATGCCTCTCTTCGCTTCTTAAAAGAGGATCCGTGGGAGAGACTTCGTAAATTGAGAGATGGTTTTAAAAATACAAAATTGCAGATGTTATTCCGTGGACAGAATATTTTGGGATATAATCATTATGCAGATGATGTTGTAGAGTATTTTGTTCAAAAATCTGTGGCAAACGGAATTGATATCATCCGTATATTTGACTGTCTAAATGATATGCGCAACTTGAAGACAGCGGTAAATGCTGCCAATAAAGAGGGGGCACATGCACAGATTGCACTTTCTTATACGCTTGGTGACGCATATACAATGGATTACTGGAAAAATATTGCCAAAGAGATTGAAGACATGGGAGCGAAATCTCTCTGTATCAAGGATATGGCTGGTCTTCTTACTCCATATAATGCGACTGAACTTGTTACTGCGTTGAAAGAAGCGGTTCAGATTCCGATTGATTTGCACACTCATTACACATCTGGTGTTGCTTCTATGACATATATGAAAGCGGTAGAGGCCGGATGTGATATCATTGATACCGCTATGAGTCCATTTGCTCTTGGCACCAGTCAGCCGGCAACTGAGGTTATGGTAGAGACATTCCGTGGCACACCATACGATACCGGCCTTGACCAGAATCTGTTGGCTGAGATTGCGGATTACTTCCGTCCGATGAGAGCAGAGGCACTGGAATCCGGTCTTATGAATACTAAGGTGCTTGGTGTCAATATCAACACTCTTCGGTATCAGGTCCCGGGCGGTATGTTGTCAAACCTTGTTTCACAGCTAAAGGAGATGGGGCAGGAAGATAAGTACCGTGAAGTGCTCGAAGAAGTGCCTCGTGTGAGAAAAGATTTTGGTGAGCCGCCGC
>CAMVIN010000151.1 GCA_947167565.1 uncultured Clostridia bacterium
GCGGTTGGATTATTAAGAATTAGATGGTATAATAAAATGAAGAAAGACGACAACGGATTAAATCATACATTGGGATGGATAAAGGTGTTTCGGATATTTTGATGAGGGAAATTATGAGAGACGGGGTGATAATTTATGAAGAAAATTGAGAACTTTCGCAATGCTCTTTCTGTTTTGAAAAAAGCGGATTTTGACAAAGCATCGGATGATGAGATTTACCGGATAGGAATTATCGTACAGTTTAATCTGACTTTTGAACTTGCATGGAAAGCATTACAGGCGGTTATGCAGAGTCACTCTGTACAGGGAGCAGAGAGCGGTTCCCCAAGAGAGATATTAAAACTGGGCTATAAAATCGGTTTTGTTCAACAGGAAGAAGAATGGCTCCTGATGCTAAAAAAGAGGAATTTATTAGTTCATATTTACAATGAAGAGATGATGTTGAATCGGAAGATGATTTGGAATAAGGTTGCTTTCTGATGATAAAAGAATGAATTCAAAGAAGAGCAAGGTCGCAGTCGCTGTAAATTGTCAATGACAAATTCGCCCAAAAGATAGACAATATATTCCTGATATGTTATATAATAAAAAGAATACTACGACATTCATTATCTGAATGAGGGGGAAAAGATATGAATAAATGGTGGAAGAAGTTAGCGTTGTGCTTGCTGTTATTGTTTTCACTGTCATTTATGATACAGCCTGTCACGTCAAGAGCGGATTTCGGAGGATTCTCAGGGGACTCGGATCTTGCTGGCAGCGATAGCGACGGTGGAAGTTTGTTTTCAGACAGTGACAGCGATTTGGGATCATTCGACGGACTTATTGATGTAGCAGGAGTTATTGTAATTATCATTATTGCAATTGTTTGGGGTGGAAAGTCAAAGAGCAGTTCAGGGCAGCCAGAGGGGGCCAAGGAGACCCCGGACAATCAGTTGCAGCCAATGAGTGCTTATCAGAATCTTGATGCGGGATTTGATGAGTCGGTGTTTAGAGAACATTTGTCAAATGTATATATACAGATGCAGTCCTGTTGGCAGGACAAAAATATTGAGAGTATCAAGCCATATATGACAGATGCCTTTTATTATCAGTGTGAGCGGCAGTTAGAGCAGTTAAAGAATAGGGGGTGGACGAATTATATTGAGCGGATTGCTGTGCTTGAAGTGCAGCCGCGAGGCTACTATCAGGAGTCCGGCATGGATCACATTGTTGTGAAGATGCGTACAAGGATTGTAGATTACACATTGGATGATAAGACAGGAAATCTTGTCTCGGGTGACAAAAAGAGAGAAAAATTCATGACTTATGAGTGGGATGTGTGTCGTAAGTCCGGTGTTGTGACAAATCAGACAGATGGATTGAGAAGCGTTTCATGTCCTCATTGCGGAGCACCGCTTTCAATCAATCAGACAGCAAAATGTGAGTACTGTGACAGTGTGATTAATATTGTAAATGAGGATTGGGCTCTGAATAATATTAAAGGTATCTCGCAGAAGACGGTGTGAAGAGGATAAGTTCATAAGAAAATAAGGAGGAATAGAACTATGATTAAAAATAAGTTATTTAAATTTGTGAGTACGATAATTGTGATTTGTCTGGTGCTAACTATTATTCCAATCGGGGGAATAACGGCTGAAGCAGCGAAGAAAATTACCCTCAACAAGAAAACGGCAAAGATTGAAGTCAAAAAAACGGTCAAGCTAAAACTGAAGAATGCAAAAGCGTCTAAGGTTAAGTGGTCATCTAAGAACAAGAAGATTGCGATAGTTTCCAAAAAGGGTGTTGTGAAAGGGGTTAAGAAGGGAACTACAAAAATTTACGCGAAGTACAAAAAAAGACTTACACCTGTAAGGTCACGGTTAAAGCGGCAGCGGCACATAATTATTGGAAACTGTCCAGCACTATTGCCTATATAAATGAGGGTGATAACCAAACTGGTCCTAAGTGGGTAAATGCAACACAATATACGGGAGGATTATTAGGTTATAACGGTCATGCGGAATATGTTGTATCACTTAAGGATCGAACTGTAACAAGAAAAAATTTGGTTGATAGTCATGATATTTCTTATGGCGTAGATTTGTATGGAGAAAATAGTACACTTACAGCAACATATTCTGCCTTGAAAAGTACATATCAGGCAGGAGAAAATTGTTCTGTCAATTTTACAATGTCGAGAGAAACGTCCAAATTAGGCGTTGTGAGGGTTGATAATGATATTTGGGCTGAATTTGGTGATGGGGGAGCGGAATTGAATGGTTTTGGCGGCTTTTCGACCAGTAAAAAGGTCTCGTTAGATTCATACAATGGCTCCATCAGTGTCAACGGTACTTACACAGCCCAAATGCCTGATAATAAGAATGGACAATATAAAAGCGGAGATAGTATTTATATCTTGATTCTAAATAGTATGGGGATTAGAATTAGATTTAAATATGATTATGTCAAATAGTAAATAATTTATTACAGTTTAAGATGGTGGTGATAATTCATATAGAGTTATCACCATCTTTTATTTTCAAAAAAGAAAACGTAAAGTTAGCAATTGGCTTCCAAAATTCTTGTGGCAGTGTGACAGAGAAAAAATTGACATATGATACGAAAACATATAAGATAGAGAAAAAGAAAAAGGCATAGATGAGGAGGTTCTATGAGAAACAAAAAAACAGGTAAAAAACTGGTAAGTATACTTATGAGTCTGGCACTCATTTTGTCAGGTGGAGTGGTGTCACATGCGAAATCAACTGTCTTGGAAAATGAACTTACGGTTCCCGGAGAAAACTGCATCAATGTGGGAATAAAGGGGACTTATATGGCGGAGCAGCAGGCAGCGCTTGATCGAATTAATCAGATTAGAAAAGAGGCGTGCGAGAAGGGATATCCGGATCCGAGAGACAATTCCCAAAAACTTACTTCTTCTGATTATGTTCCGATTAAATGGTCATACGAGTTGGAGCGTTATGCCAGAATCAGGGCGGCAGAGGCGACTGTTTATCCGGATCACGGGAGACCGGGAAAAAATGTGTACAAAGATAGTAATAACAGGTATATGACCGGAAACGGGGAAGTGCTGGCATGGCCGGGAGGCACTCTGAAAGGCGGCGTGAACCAGTGGTATGGTGAAAAAGAGACATGGGTTTCCGGAGGAAGTGGCGTTACGGGACATTACACGAGTATGATAGATCCGGACAACCGCTATGTGGGGTTGGGAGGTTTTATCGCGGATGACGGACTGGGTTCTTCATGGGGTGCATGTGTGTGCGGAAGATTTTCAGAAGGCTCTGAGGGAACGACAATTAATGAGACGATGGCACCTAAACTTCAGAACATTATTCAGGTGATTTCTGTAAAACAGGATTATTTGTCTGCACCTGTTTTGCAGCAGACAGATGGATTTGACAATGGCAATAAAACAATAAAACTCCATGCCGGAGAGGATACGACCGTCAAGGTGGTTCGGAATTTATCATTTGACGCGACCGCTATTGGTGTGACGAGTGCAGTTGTTCTCGATTTGGGAAGTTATACTTTTTCCTCTTCGAATAAGAAAATTGCTACTGTCAACTCTGATGGTAAGGTAACTGCAAAAAAAACAGGTAAGACGGTAATTAAGGCCTCTTCATCAGATGGAAAAACTTATAGTGTGTCGGTGACAGTAAAACAATATCTTGGCACACCTAAGATAAAAAAGACAACCCGGAATAAAAACAAGTTAAAGGTAGTATTTAAGGTATCGGAAAATACTGCGCTGAAGACAACCAAGTTCCAAATTCAGGTGGCAAAAAATAAAAAATTTACGAAGGGACTTATAAAGGGAAATTGTGCTCCGAAATATGAGTCTTGGTATAAAATTGCAACGAAATATACAAAGCAGATAAAAAAATTAAAGAAAAAGGGAACATATTATGTTCGTGTCAGGGCATATGCGAAATATGACGGAAGAAAGTATTATTCCCAGTGGTCAAAGGTGAAGAAAGTGAAATCTTTTTAAGGATACCAGAAAAAGGATTTACAGCGGACAGATAGAGGTGAAACTAATGCAATTCAAAGAAGGTATGGGGTGGAAGGCATGCTTTGACGAAGAAAGCGGGCGCTATACTGCAGAAAACGGCGGGGGTGGAGATTACCATTTATATGAAATAACGGAAGAGATGTATAATCAGCTTGATAACAGCATGACAGAAAGTGAAGCGAGTTCTATTATTCATGAGGGACGGCATCTGTATATGGATATCAATGACCGTTGCGGCCCGCCGTACACAGTTGTTTTCGACGATGATTATAAAAAAATATGTCCGTGGGCGAACGTTGTCGCGGGCGGGAAAGTCTGGCCGGATGAGTTGACCGACGCCGCAGTGGAGATTTTTGAGTCGGAAAATGATATTTCGATAGCGAAGAATAAAAGCGGATGGAATCTGCTTGAATATGTAGACATTGGTGAGGATGATATAAGCAGGTATCAAAATGTCACAGGTTCTTATGCTATTATTAGAATGAAGGGTAAGTTTCTTGTTGGGTTTAATAAATGGCGGAAACAGTGGGAGTTTCCTGCCAGTGGTATAGATGATGGAGAAACGGCCAGACAGGCGGCAATTCGAGAACTATATGAGGAAACACATCAAAAGCAGACAGAACTCGATTTTAGAGGACTTTTTAAAGTAAAAGATGAAAAAGGGATTGTTAAATATCAGGCTGTATTTGTGGGAGAGTTATCCGAATTATTGCCCTTTATTCCTGATGAGAAAGATGAGATGAAAGAAATATATCTTTGGGATATGGATGAAGATATAGGATATGTTGACGAGTGTGACAAAAAAATAGCAGAGATGGTTTGCTGAGGGCATAAAGATCATGGGAGAACAATTGCTTTATGTACATACAGAGAATCAAATTGAGGCAGGCAGAGAAAAAATAGATAAGGTTGAGATAGAAACAGGTGGTATAAGTATGGGATATAATCTTCCGGAGAAGGTCAGACAGGACATTGTAGATATTGCAAAAAAAAACGGAGTTCATAAGGTGATTTTATTTGGCTCTCGCGCAAGGGGAACTAACAGTGAACGAAGTGACATTGATATTGCTGTGTATGGCGGTGATTTTGATTCTTTTTATTGGGATATCAATGAAAATGTCTGGTCACTTCTGTCTTTTGATATGATTGAGATGGATAAAGGAGTTTCGGATATTTTGATGAGGGAAATTAGGAGAGATGGGGTGATAATTTATGAAAAAAATTGAGAACTTTCGCAATGCTCTTATTGTTTTAAAGAAAGCGGATTTTGACAAAGCATCGGATGATGAGATTTACCGGACAGGAATTATCGGACAGTTTAATCTGACTTTTGAACTTGCATGGAAAGCATTACAGGCAGTTATGCAGAGTCACTCTGTGCAGGGAGCAGAGTGCGGTTCTCCAAGAGAGCTTATAAAACTGGGTTATAAAATTGGTTTTGTTCAACAGGAAGATGAATGGCTTCTGATGCTTAAAAAGCGGAATTTATCAGTTCATATTTACAATGAAGAGGAAATTGACGAGATGATAGAACTGATTCGGGATACTTTTGTACCCACTTTTGAGATTCTCGCAGAAGGTTTGCAAAAAAAAGCAGATGAGGTTGAGGTGGATGAGAAAGAGGATTTTTGACAGGACAAGAGAATATGAATAAGAGAAAACTTGGAAGTGAAAAAGAGGAGATGGCGGCAGAATATTTGCAGGAGCAGGGATATGAGATTGTGGACAGAAACTATCACTGCCGCTTTGCTGAGATAGATATAATTGCCAGAGAACTCAGTGACGAAGGCACTGAGTATCTTTGTTTTGTGGAAGTAAAATACCGGGACAGTGACCGGTACGAGGCGCCGGAAGGCGTTATCTCCTATGGAAAACAGAAAAAAATCAGTCAGGGCGCGGCGTTTTATCTCAAAGAAAAGCGTTTACTGTCGGACACTCCGGTTCGGTTTGATGTGGTGTTTATGTTGGGAGATGAAATTCAGTTGATACGAAACGCATTTGAGTTTGTGGGGAGCGGGTATTGATGGAACAAAATGAGATAACGATGAAAGTCATTGCTCATATTGAGAGTGATTTTAAAGAAAAATTCGGTATTCCAAGACAGAGTGGTCTGGTGGAGGAGTTAGAGGCAAGAATTGTCTTTGAACCGGAGTATCGGAATCCCGATGCCTTGAGGGGGATTGATGGTTTTTCTCATTTGTGGCTGCTCTGGCAGTTTTCAGAGAGTGTGAGGGAGGAGTGGTCGCCGACGGTTCGCCCGCCGAGACTTGGAGGTAATGAGCGGATGGGTGTATTTGCAACACGCTCGCCTTTTCGCCCGAACGAGATCGGATTGTCTGCGGTACGGTTGATTCGGGTAGAGCAGGATAAGAAAATTGGACCGACTCTTATTGTAGGTGGCGCAGATTTGTTGAATGGTACACCGATTTTAGATATCAAACCGTATCTTCCACAGGTGGATTGTCACCCCGAGGCAAAAGCGGGATTCAGTGTCAGAAATGCGAATTATAAATTAAAAGTAAATCCCGGTGACTGGCTGAAGGATTTTCCGGAGGAGAAAAAAAGCGCTCTTCTCGGAGTTCTCGCCCAAGATCCGAGACCGGCTTATCAGGAGGATTCTGAGCGGATTTACGGCATGAAATTTGCGGGCTGTGAGGTAAAATTCCGGGTGACAGAAAATGTGCTGGAGATTGTAAACATTGAGATGTAGGAGGATCATAAAGATGAATTTTGCTGTGAGAGAAAAATGTGATTTGCTGCTTCAGAATAGGAATGAACTTACAAAGGTATTTAAGTTTGAGAATAATATGATGGGTATAGTTGCTTCTCAGATATATGTCGATGCAGGTAGGCGGGTGGAGCCTGCGCGACTGAAAGAATGTAAGAAAATGCTTGAGAAAAATACTGGGATTTTATCAAGTTTTCGCTCAACTGCTAAAATGGTTGTAATAAGCAAGATGGCTGTTTCGGATAATCCGCAGCAGTATCTCGCCACCTTGAAAAATGTTTATTCGAAGATGACCAAGGGGGTTTTTGCAGATAGTGGATATTTGATACAGGCATCTATTCTTATTTGCGATGCCGGACGGGCGGATGAGGCAGATTCAATTATTGCTAAATACAGAGTACTTTACAAAAAGATGTCGAAAAAGCATCCTATGCTTACATCTTCCGAAGATATATCCTATGCTGTTTTACTTGCCATGACAGACAAAGATGTGGATACGATTATCAGTCAAATAGAAGAGTGCTTTCATTATTTAAAAAAGGAAAAAAAGATAAATATTGGTGCTAATGAAATTCAAGGTGTAGCAGAGGTCA
>CAMVIN010000152.1 GCA_947167565.1 uncultured Clostridia bacterium
ACATTTAATTTAAAGTTATAATAAATTAAATATGATTAAAATGGGGATGGGGATTTGAGAGAAAAATGTGATAAGGTTGCCTTGATTTATGGAACATTTAAAAAGAAGGGAGTAAAATACGGAAAGTATTATAATCAATTTGCATCACTTGGAGCGCTGGCTGATATTGAGATTGATACCGAAGAGTTAGTAAATGAGATTATTGAGACATCTAACTATCTGAAACACGAAAAAGGTTTTGGTGGTTTCAGTATGGATGGCAAAATGAGGCTTGTGTTTGCTGCCATGCTGGTAGGCGGTGTGTATACCAGAAATAGCGAAGTTGCCAATAATTCAATTATAACAAGTACAGTTGCGCTTGTTGTTGCGGAACAGATTGCGATTATGATATGTATCATGGCGGCGACGAGTTCGGCAGCTTATTATAATTAAAACTGATGTGAGGTGATAGAATGCGGCATTTTGATTGGTGGGTATACATTGTTATGGCATCGCCGGGGATATTTCTGTTTGTAGTGAACTGGCTAATATTTTTCCACAATATGAGTGGAAAGAAGTGGAGTTCGGGTATTCCGCTAATAGGTGGGGCATGGATAGCTATTGCCTGTCTGCTCTCACCATTCAAGTGGCTGGCGCTTGCAGGATTTGCTGATCCGGGGGTGTGGATGCTGATTGCGGCGGTAGTTATGGAGATTATTCCTCACCGGAAAAAAGATCATGATAAATCTGACATTTGTGGATAATTGAAAGTTATGAAGGACAAAGAGTCTATTTGTAAAAATCAGGAAGGAAACTTTTTACTATTCGTAGATAGTACAGAACAAATGTTCAATTTGCTCTGTACTTTTTTTATTGTTAATGATATACTATAACAATGACGGTCACAGAAAAATTTCTACGTTTTGTATGGTTGTGTGATACCTTGTGTTATACAGCGTTTGGAGGTGTTTTTTGATGCAAAATTTTTCTACGAAAAATACACAAAAACAATTTAAACTTCACAGCGAATACAAACCCACCGGAGACTAGCCCCGTGCGATTGCCGAACTGGTGAAAGGCTTCAAGGAAGGAAATCAATTCGAGACTTTGCTCGGTGTGACGGGTTCCGGTAAGACCTTTACGATGGCGAATGTGATTGAGCAGTTACAGAAGCCGACTTTGGTCATTGCGCACAATAAGACGCTGGCGGCCCAGCTCTACGGAGAATTCAAGGAGTTTTTCCCTGAGAATGCAGTCGAGTATTTTGTGTCATAGGAGGCGAGGACTTTTTTGGAAACTACATATAGTGTTGTTTTGTGCTGATTAGTCCTTATATTGTGGACTGAATGGATATAATGGGCAGGGTAACACTAAAAAAACGGATAGGTTTTGTGACCTGAATTCGTGTAATTAAAAAGTAAAAATGTGATATATTTGATTCGACGGTTGGAATATTTAGATTCGTATCCATTTGATAGGATGATAATAGTTACTGCACTTAAAGAGAACATGAAGTTACATAGCGGGGGATGGAAAAGTTCATAGATTGATGTTAAAATATAAAATACGAATAGAGAATATCTTGACGGGATATACTGAATGGAGGAATATTAGTGGCAAAAAGTGAGGTCGGCTTTGTCGTGACGGATGAATATAAAGCGTGGATAGAGGATATAAAAAGCAGAATAAAGCAGAGCCAAATAAAGGCAGCGGTCAAGGTAAATTATGAGCTGCTTGACCTTTACTGGGATTTGGGCAGGGATATTGCAGCCAAACAAAAAGATGCCAAATGGGGTGATGCGTTTCTTGCCACGATGAGTCGGGATTTGCAGAAAACCTTTCCGAATATGGCGGGCTTTTCAGTGCAGAATTTGAAAAGCATCCGCTATTGGTACAGGTTTTATAATGCTGAGGAAAATGGCTTACAGCCTGTAAGCCAAATGGAGCTGATTGAAAAGATGATTAAGAGCATCCCGTGGGGACACAATCAGCGGATAATGTATAAGTGCAAGAGTATAGAGGAAGCCTTGTTTTATGTCCAGAAAACAATGGATAACGGATGGAGCAGGAATGTTCTGGAACATCAGATAGACGGCGGGCTTTATGGCAGACAGGGAAAGGCAGTCACAAATTTTCAGTTGAAGCTTCCAGAGCCGCAGTCTGATTTGGCAGAACAGACATTGAAAAATCCTTACAATTTTGACTTTCTGACATTGCGAGAGGAATACGATGAGAAAGAGTTGGAGGATGCCCTTGTAAATCAGATTACACAATTTCTGTTGGAACTTGGCACAGGGTTTTCTTATTTGGGCAGGCAGGTACACATTCGTGTCGGGGAAAGTGATTTCTATATGGACTTGCTTTTCTATCACGTCCGTCTGCATTGCTATGTTGTCGTGGAGTTGAAAACAGAAAAATTTAAGCCAGAATTTGCGGGTAAGCTGAACTTCTATGTAACCGCAGTCAATAAACAGATGAAGTCCGAACAGGACAACACAACGATAGGCATACTCATCTGTAAAGATAAAGATGATGTGGTTGCAGAATATTCAGAAAAAAAGAACGTAAACTTGTTGAAAAGGGGAAATTTCTACAAGCACAAAAATTGGGCATAGATGATGTACAGTCGAAATTTGGAAGTAAATATAATTCAGCAATTGCCGATATGGTTACGTATACTAAGTCTTTAGGATATTCAAAATGAAAATATTAAGTTTATAATGTGATAGGAGCTTTATTAATGGCGTTTTTTAGACAAACTATGTTTGTTATTTTGCATATAACAATAGTATTTTTACTTTGTAGAGATTCAATAACAAATGAAAATAAGTCTTTGTTCTATTACATAGATGAAATTGGTAGTTACTCAAATTATAAGGTAAAAAATAAAGAAATAGAGATAACCGATAGGGAGATTCAAAACGAAATTGAAACAAGTTTATTGCCATATTCACATTCTGAAGTGACTAATGAAAAAATAAAGGAGGGTGATATTGTATTTCTGCATTATTTTGCAACTGATGGCTCAACCATTAGTGAAGAATCAGATTGTGAATTAATAATTGGTGATGAAGGAGCGGATATTCAATTTGAAAACTACTTGTTAGGTAAAAAAGTACATACCAATATCGAGTTTTCTATTCATTATAATAATTTGTGTGCTCATAAGTCTTGGAAAAATAAAAAAATATCTTTCAATGTTGTGATAAACAATGTTGAAAGAACGGTTTTTCCATCGCTTACAGAATCTTTTTTGAAAAAAAATTTTAATGTAGAAACTGTTGAGGAATTTAGAGCGTTTATAAAAAATAAAATAAATGAACAGAAAATGGTAGATGATAAAGAACAAGTACTTGAAATGTTTATAAAAGAAATTATCGAAACTACAAAGTTTGGATCAGGTTATTATTCTCAATGTAGATTGAGATACGAGGAAGTATTAGATTCATATCAAAAGTATGCGGATATCAATGGTATAACGGTTGCAGAAACTTTGGATGCTTTTGGAACAACAGAAAAAGAACTTCAAAAAAAAGCAGAATACAACGAGGCAGTTTCAGAAATTTCATATTACATTATGAGCAAAGAGAACTTATTTCCCATTGCAGATAAAATGATAGAACTAAAACAGGAGTATGTTGAAAGTTATGGCTATTCATCTATTAAAGAGTTTATTGATGATAACGGTGAGCAATATTTAAATGATTGTATTTACGAACAGATAGTTAGTGATTTTTTATATACCAAAATTCAGTTTTATTGAAAGTGAGGGTTATTATATGCTGGATATGATATTTGATGTACATAATGGAATATGGTTAAATGATGTTTTCTTGAAGTTTGAAACGAATATAAATGAAGTTGACTTAAATGTTAATATGGAACAATATGAAGATAAATTTTATTTATATGAGGGCAATCTAAGTATTGAAATTAAGGATAACTTAATAGTTTCTTTTACAGTTTGTTTAGACCAACATTCTCCGTTCAATCTCTTGTATAGGAACATTAACATAAAAGCGTTAAATGCAGACAGAATAATAAGTTTTTTTGATGATGAATTTGGTGAAAAAGTAAAATATCTTGAAAATGGACATTTGTTGTTGTGGCCAACTTCTGATATTTGCTGTTGGAGAGAGGTAACGACTGATGATGTTCAAGAACTAATTGAAGAATCAAAGAGAGAAAATGTATATGAACAAATGAAAGATGAGTTGCGTGAGGCAAAAGTCAGATCGGAATGTTTTGAAACAATTACAATAGCTTCAAAAGGATATTATAATACTCTTATTCAATAGGATTTATTATGTTCTTTGGAATAAATGAAGTTAAATATAGTTTTTCTGTAAGCAAATGTTCCAAAATTGTAAAATTTTTTAGATACAAGTGCAAAAGTGTTAGGAATGTTGTTTGGCAGATTTTTGTGATAAATTGGCAATGACGTTAGAACTTTGCACTGCACATCAAGATAATGATTGGACGGTTATTGCAGTTAATACTTATAGGTTTTCTGTTAAAGATACAACGCGAATAGTTGTGTGGAAGCACGGATGACAATGTGTTGGGAGAGAGAATAGAAATAGTAATCAGTGGGAAAAAGAATATAATTGATAGCAGCCGGATTTTATTATCAGGCTGTTATTTTTTGTTTGCGCACCATGTGCGAATTCTAACGGATGAAAGTCCCCAGTGTGCGTAGGTGTTGCTGGAAGAACCAGTGAATGTGGCAGGTAGATGAGAGGAAAGAGTGCGCACTTTAAGTGTGGAGGTCTCATTAGCCGTAGTAATAATAATTTGTGAGAAGTCAGAAAAACCCATAGTAGTGAGGAAGTCCCTATAATGTCAATGGAGCTAAGGAGAGAACAATTAATCAGTTGAAGTACATTCCACTTTGGCCTTCTTATGTTAATCTTTACATAAAATTTAAGCTCTATTGAAGCTTTTAAGCCAGTCACGCAGATCTGTATCCAGAGCCCATGATGCGTCTTCCTTGGGAACGATTTCTTTGCTCGTTGCTTTTATAGCCTTTCGCTTCAGCTGTGCATCAGTCCTTACGTAGACCTCGGTAGTGGTCACGCTGGAATGTCCGAGCAGGTCTCTGATATATATGAGATCGACACCTGCAGTCAGCAGCTCCATCGCTGCAGTGTGGCGCAGCTTATGCGGACTCAAATCTTCTGGTACATAAGCCGTGCCATTTTTCCTTGCCATACATCCATATTTTTTCAACAGATAGTTAATGCCCTGTCTGGTAAATGGTCTGCCCATATGATTCTTGAAGAGTATCTCGTCATACCGTGCTTCACAGTCATACTTCATTACCGAAAGATATTTCTGTATGTGATAGGCGGCGACAACTCTAGTACCGTCAGTGAAGTCAGCAGGGAAGTAAAAGATTATGAGCCGCTAATCAGGAAATTCGCTAAAAAATATGGGATTGAGGAATATGTGGAACTCATCAAAGTGGTCATGCAGCAGGAGAGCGGAGGGACGGGAGGCGACCCCATGCAGAGTTCCCAGGGGGAATTTAATACAAAATACCCGCATACGCCCAATGCCATCACAGAGCCGGAGTATTCGATTGACTGCGGGATACAGGAATTAAAGAGTTGCCTTGAGAGCGCCGGGGTAAAGAATCCGACGGATATGGAGCATATCAGACTTGCCCTGCAGGGGTATAACTACGGCAACGGCTATATCGCATGGGCGCAGAAGAACTACGGGGGCTATACACTGGCGAATGCGGCAGAATTTTCAGAAAAGATGATGAAAGAAAAGAATCTAAAAAGTTACGGGGACAGGCAGTATGTTCCCCATGTGCTCCGGTACTATTCGTTTGGACGTGTTCCGTCAGGAGCGGGAAATCAGGCGATTGTACGGGTGGCACTCTCGCAGGAGGGAAAGGGAGGGGAGACCTACTGGAGATGGTATGGATTTAACCAGAGGGTATCATGGTGTGCTTGTTATGTGTCGTGGTGCGCAGAGCAGTGCGGTTATTTAGAGAGTGGAGCAATTCCGAAGTTTTCTCTCTGTTCGGACGGTGTGAAATGGTTTGAGAAAAAGAAACAGTTCTAAGACGGAAGTTATGTACCGGCTGCCGGAGACATTATCTTTTTTGACTGGGGAAATGATGGGACAACAGACCATGTGGGAATCGTGGAGAAAGTGAAGAAAGGGAAAGTGTATACGATGGAGGGCAACAGTAGCGATAAAGTGATGAGACATAGTTATCCGGTAGGGGATGGGAGAATTTATGGGTATGGGGTTTCGACTTGAATAAATGGACAACACACAATGACACTTTTTATTTGTGAAATAGCCTATAAATCTATAATTTCCCAATAGCCGCATCGCCAAATCACCCATATCCCTCTCATATCGCCTCTCATATCGCAATATATTGAAATTGACCGTTTATGTGCGAATTTTGACCATTTGCCTAAATTTTGTAAAAATTGTAGATTTTTGTGGTATAATCCTTTTTGCTAAAATTAATTTATAATTAAAGAAAAGAGGTATTAAAATGAAGAAGAAAATTATAACTGTAGTAATGCTAATGGCAATATTGTCGAGTATGTTTATGAACAATGTTTCTGTGAAGGCGTTTGAGTTACGTGAAGGAGATAGCATAGAAGATGATGAAGACTATGCTGATATGGATTTTGATGAAACAGATTTTGACGACGATGATGATAGTGAAGAAGTCAATGAAGAGGATTTAGATTATGATGAGGCTATTGAACTTTTAGAAGAAAATGATATTGACGCAGAATTTAAAGTTGTTTCAACATGGCAGAACCATTGCAATGTTGAAGTGACGATTAAAAATACTTTAGATGAGAGAATCGAAGATTGGGAAGTTAAGTTTGAACTTACAGCAGAAGTAGAAAATATTTGGAATGCTAAAGTGACGAAAAAGGAGAACTCTACTTTTACGATCAAAAATGCAAATTGGAATCAAGATATTGAAGTAGATCATACAGTCTCTTTTGGAATGACTTTACGATATGACTCAGATACAATAGAGTTTCCAGATAAAGTATTTCTTACAAAAGAATGTGCAGAAGTTGTAGAGGATTATGATGTTACATACGAGGAGTATAGCCGTTGGGACGGAAATAAGGTAAATGGTGCAATAACGATTAAAAACTTGACTGGCAGGGAAATTGATGATTGGAAATTAGAACTGGAAACAAATATAAAGATAGATCAAATATGGAATGCTGTTGTTGAAGAAAGCGATGATAATTATTTGTACTTGAATAATGCTAATTATAATCCTGAGTTTGACAGTGTTTTGATGAAAAAAGTCCCGTAACCCGCTCTA
>CAMVIN010000153.1 GCA_947167565.1 uncultured Clostridia bacterium
TTATCAACTTCCTTCTTGTGAACTTCCTATATTTAAATTATACAGGAAGCTCCTATAAGTTCATTTGGTTGAAGTCGTTTTACATGGTATAAAACAACCAAAAACGAAGGTATCCACTGTATAACAATAATGAGAAAACCATATAAAATCATTTTTACTGAAAGATACTCCTGTTTTATTATGACAGAGTTAATAAGTTGATGATTTGTTGTTAAGTAAAATGTGGTAGCGCATAACATAATTAAAAATGCAAAACATTCAATAAGGAAGGTTTCGCCGGAAAACTGCCATAATATCATAGAAATTGAATATCCGACTGCTTTTTTGATTCCAATTTCTTTTAGTCGAGTATAAATATTGGCAGACATCAGGCTTGCGGTTGCTATCGTAATCATAACTAAAACAAAAATAGAAAAAGAAATCCAAAGAAAATTACCGGATAGAGCAGTTTTATATTTTTGTTCTAAAATTTCCGGTAGATAGCATGTGCTGAGTCGTATGTCGTTTTTTTGAGCAAGAGATTCTACTATATTTCCGGCTTCTTCCGGCTGTGTGCCGTGAGATGTTTGGCAATAGTACGTTAATATGCTTTCGCTTGAGATCGGTCTTGCCACAACAAATTGATTGTCCAAAGATATAAAGTTTCCATCTGTGATATTATCAACAAACCAAATTTCACTGTTTGTTAAAATACCAATTATTTTGTAGTTTATTTGATTAATATCACAAAAAGTGTCTCCGATATTTAGGTGATAATGTTCCGCAATATTGCATCCGACTAAGACAGAATATGGATTTTGGATACTTCCATTACAATATTTTGGGGAAAATGATTTTGGAGAGAATACTTCGCCGCTGCTTACATGGAGTTCTTTGATCCATGAATTGTTATTGTACAATTCCAGAGAGTCATATAAGATGTTTTCGAAGGATTCACTTTCTAACCATGAGTTTTTGTAACCGGAGAATCTGGTGATTCCGTTTTTTTCCAGTTGTTCACTAAAATGCATGATTTTATCTCCATCATCCTCATCAACATCAATCATTATTGTGGTATTAAAGTTATTTTTTAAAATGTCTTTTACTGTATGATAGCGTTCAACCGTGCCCTGATAATTGGAATACGAAATCATAAAAAAAATGAGAGAAATCGTAATTTGTAACAAAATTAAAAGGTTAGAGAGCCAGCGTTTAAACAGGCTTTTTATTATCAATCGCATAAGTCCTCCCTGTTGGTAGTTTAAGTTTACATAATACATTCCCTGAGTACTTCAGATGGTGTTATTTTTAGAATCCTTTTTAAAGGAATTATAGATACCAAAATTGCTGTTACAATAACCATAATTACTCCGAGAATTAAGTTTAGAGAGTAGATTTTCAAAGTATATCCCATGATTTCTCCAATCGTATAATATAATAAAAGTTGTAATAAAAAAGATATACATAAAGCCAAAAAAGAAAATCCAATCATTTCTCGTATTATAAGACCAATAATCTGAGTATTTCTATAACCAAAAGCTTTTCTCAAGCCAATCTCGTATTTTCTTTTGTTTACCCAAAATAAGACAATATTTGTTGCATAAATAAATGCTATAAAATAGCCAAGAATAGCAATATAGATAATACTTGGCTGAGCACTCCCTATATTTGACAGAATATCTTCGGTTTTGAGTTTTCCGATTATCTGAACAGAAAAAGGAAGAAGAAAATTATCTCCTAATTTTTTTAATTTTTCAATTATTAATTCGCTATCCTCTGAATTACTATATATAATCATGCTTAAATCAGAGGTTTCATTAACCTGTTTTTTTAATGATTCAGGCAAAGCTGTAACAGGCATAAAAATTCTGTTATCCCAAAGAGTTTGTTGATTTTGTATGCCAACAATTCCAATAACTTCGTAGTCTTTACCTTCAAGTGTCAACATCCTTTTTTGGTTTTTTATCTGTGTTCGAGTCAGTAGTTCTCTGCCAATCAGTATAACGTTTTTTCCTTTTTCTATCTCTCTGGCGGTGTAGTATCTTCCTTCAGATAGAGGATAATGCCACCCATTATCTTGTGTAAACCATTCAGCACTGACGGGGGTAAATGTGTTTACCCGTTCTGACTCGACCATAAGATTATTAATGATTGCACCGTCATCATCTGAAAGATACTTTAGAATGCTTATCATTGTATCAAAAGATAAAGCATCAGCATTTTTGGTGTTGATATAAATTTGAGTACCATCAGGTGGCGATGCGTTCTGTTTAATTTCTTTTGCATTAATCAGACTGGCAACAAAACTGTTGCCAATAGAAAAGATTAGCATTGACATAACAAGTCCCAGAATCATGAAGATAGACATTGCTTTTGAGTCTTGAAATCTTTTTATGCATGGCTTTATTATTTTTTTGTACAAATTGAATCCGCTCCTATTTCACGTGTTTTTATATATCCCCAATTATATGACAGTAAAAAAGTGGTTGCAATATAATTGGGGAATAGATGTTTACCAGTCTGTAAGGGTTAATATTTTCTGTGTTTTGGATTTTTTGTTGTTTTTGACATAGTGGTTAGATTTAGTATAATACATTATATTTATGAATGCAATCTCTCATCGATGAGCGTTACATTTTGTCGACGAGCGTTAAAATATGATTGAAAAAAGTGTAGAAGTGGACTATACTATATTTTGTAGAATTTGGTAATAAGTATAGAGTGGATGACGGAGGAAAAGCGTGATTATATGGGAAAAACCAAGCATATTTATATGTGATGACGAGCCGCTGTACTGTGAGGAAATTCGCAGTATTTGTGAAAGTACACTGAGAGACATGGAAATCAGTGAGGCGGTAATAAACGAAGGGCATGACGGCAAGTCTGTTTTTGAATATGAAGGTAAGATTGATATTTTGATATTGGATATAGATATGCCGGAGATGGATGGGATTCGGGTAAAAGATGAATTACATTATACTCGGAACAACTGCTCCATTATTTACGTGACGAACCATGCGGAGCGAATGAGGGAGGCCTTTGGGAAACAGGTGCATGGCTTTGTGAATAAGATGGAATTAGAGAGTGAACTGCCGGTGATGTTGAAGCAGCTTTTGGAGGATTATAGCGATTATGTTATGATTCATGGGAGTATAGGAGCCGGGATATCCGATATATTGAGGCGGAACGCGATTTTTGCAGATTATATTTTGTCAATGGGAGCGAGGTGCTTATCAAGGAAAAAATATCAAAGTTAAGTAAATCACTGGGGAATGTGGACTTTGTTCTTATAAATCGCTCATGTCTCGTTAATATGAGAATGGCTGATGGAATAAAGGACAATGTTATGAGAATTTGTGGTGTGAGGTTGCCGGAGACCGAATTCAAAATCAGTGTTCGCAAGAAAAAAGAAGTACTGGAGAGATGGGAACAGTATAAGAGAAAACGGATGGGGTATGCGTGATGAGATAAGAATGGTACTCTCTGGTGAACCGTTTCTCAGAGAGTACCATCTTACAATACATATGAATTTTATTATTTCCAGTGGCGTTTAAACCATTCCCAGAAGTCAAAATCAGTTAGCAACATGGGAGCTCCTTTCTGATGTTTGCGCAAGGTTTATTATTTTGAAACCGTTTGTTTGAAACTAATGTACCATATGATATAGCAAATTAGAAGATGTGAATCGACAAGCGTTATATATTGTCGACGAACGTTATTTTTGGCTGAGAAGTACATAGAAAGAGGTTGCAATAGTATGAGTGTCTTATCATGGTTATATCGTTGTCTTGTGTTTGGGATGGAAGTATTTTTGATAAATAAATATTATTGGGGGCTTAATACAAGAAAAGCAAAAGTATTTTGTGGGCTGCTAATTTTGCTGGGCGGAGTGGTTAGTTATTTTCTTACTTACACCACTATTATCGGGTTGGAGTTTAACGTGATTTGGGGTGTTTTCCTTGCTTTTGTAGTCTTTGATATTGGCGTTATTGAGGCATTGAAGTATAGTATTTTTGTTCTGCTACTTGCGTCTATATGGAATAATATGGTCTGGGGGGTGAGTTTGTTTTTTGTTAGAGATATGTTAGTGATAAGAGATGAAAAATCTAATTTGTTATGTGGTGTGATTGCCTTCTTTTTGGTTATTGTCATAACAATATTTTTATATTACAAAGAACTTCTTCCTCTTCGTGTTTTACAGGATATTTCTAAAGGGCAGTCGGTGTTGCTTTTTATTGGTCTCACGTTGGTCAATTTCTTTTTTGCGATGATGCAGGGATTCTTAGTGGGCGAGATGACGCCGAATCTTGCGCGGCATGCTGTTGCATTCTGCATTTTGACAGTCGTATTTGTCATTTTTATTTTCTTTTATCTGATACAGACGATTCAAAAGAAAAACTTTTTGGAACAAGTGAATAAACTTGAGGAGAGTTACCTGCATTCTCAAACGAGTTATTATGAGAGAGTGATGATACAGGATGAGGAACTGCGTAAATTCCGACACGATATCCGGCATCATTTTTTTGTGCTGGGACGGTTATCGGAGGAGGACAGAATGGATGAATTGAAGGAATATGTTGGTCGATTGCAGGAGAGCGGGGTGACAAAATCTGTTTCTTATACAGGGCACACGTTGATTGATGCGTTGTTTTCACAGATTTTTCAAAAGCACATTCAGGCAGAGGATATTTCATTTTCTTTTCATGGGAAGATTCCCTCGACATTTTCTCTTGAGAATTCGCCATCTGTATTTTATTTGCCAATGCGTTTCAGAATGCATGTGAAGAGTTGGAAAAACAAGAGGGAAACGGAAAATTTGAGATGGAGATTCGCGGTGATGGAGGGGATTTTTTTGCTTTCATTCGAAATACGCTTCGCAGAGAGCACCCGTTTCTTGTGCCCGGTAAAAAGGAGAGAGGTGAGACTGTGGGAAGTCAGAGAAAAGCTCCGATTCTTGATACAGATAAGGAAGATTGGAAAAATCATGGATTTGGTACAAAAAACATGAAAAAAGTTGCGGGAGAGTGTGGAGTGGAACTTGAATGGTGGATTGTGAATGAAAAGTGGATGGAGGTCAGGATGGGTTTTCTGCATAACAAATCTTGATTTCGTGTATAGCATGTTTTGGTTGACAACTAACACCCTGCATGGTATATTATATGTAATAGATCCCACCAAGCCTAGGTAGTTTTGCTACATGCGTAACATGGTGGGACTTTTGTTTTTATGGAGGTGTTATGTGGTGCATGAAGTTAAGACTTTTAAAACAATTGAAGAGCAACTTGTTATACTAGAAGATAGAGGTCTGCTAATTGATGATGAAGAAGATGCAAAGAAGTGTCTTGCAAATTTGAATTATTATCGATTGAGTGCATATACTCTTACGTTAAGAAAAGATGATTATTTCTATGATAATGTTCATTTTTCTGATGTGATGCAGATTTATAAATTTGATATGGAACTCAGGGCTGCATTGATGTATCTTCTTGAAAGTATTGAAATTTCTATGCGTACATATATTGGATATTATCATGCTAAAACATATGGAGCATTGGGATATTATGATGAAGAATCATTCGAAGATGCTGATAGATTTCATAAATTCGAATTAGATTACAAGTCTGCGATTGAGGAGTATGGAGATAAGGAAGTATTTGTAAAACATCATAAGGATATATATGGTGGTAAATTTCCAATATGGGTTTTAGTAGAATTATTAACACTAGGCTCGTTGTCGAGACTATTCAAAAATTTAACACCAAGAGTGCGTGATGAAATTTGCAAGAGTAATTACGGTAAAATAAATGACGAATATATTGGAAATTGGTTGCAGGCTTGCACCATTCTAAGAAATATATGTGCACATAGGGGCAGATTATTTAATAGGCAGATACCATTTTCTCTTAGATTAGGAAGAAAAGATAAGCAGATTTTTAAAAATAATAATATTTCGATTAACAAAGCTACAAAGCAGTTATTTGCTTATCTTATCGTGATGAAGAAAATGATCCCTGATGAAAGTGTTTGGAATACGTTTACATCAAGACTTGTGGACTTGAAGAATAAATATCCATTTGTAAGGTTGGATTATTATGGATTTGTTGAAGATTGGGAAAATTTACTTGGTATCAAAAGCGAAGAATAAGCATAAGATATGAGTATAGTTCCTGGTGAGCCTCTCATTGTGATGCGTAACCTACCAGGCCATAATGCAGAGCAATCTGTATCTGAGACCAATTGGAGATTTTCTTTGATTGGTCTTTTTTAGTGATAACTTTTGATGCATGAGGTAACAAATCTTGATTTCGTGAAGACGTTCATGGGAGGCCGTTATGGGAAATATGATATAGTGGAGATATCTTCGTACCGCGCGCACTCCTCATTAGACGGCATTGTCTATCTTCCACTGTATATGGGCTTGTGTCTGGAATAATGGGATAGTTACCAACATTCACAGCAGTACATTGGCGTCATCTGCCATTTTCACTGTTTTTACCATAGATACAATTTTTTCGGCGGCGTATTTATCAGATGCCCAGATTTTAATTTTCTTTTTGTTAAATCTTATAAATACGGTGTAGGATTTATTGTAGATATCTTCGATTTCCTGATATTTAGCGCTCATCATTCTTCTTGACAGCCCATATAATGTTTTTTTGTAGTATTCCGCTTCTATGTAAGTTTCAAACAGCCGGATTCTTGTGTTTTTGAGCTGGCTTCCGCTGATTAATTTAAGAATACCGGAAATAATGATAAGAATTGCGAGAACAAGAACCGCAAGGGGAACAATAAATAGTATATTTGTCGAGATTTTGTCCATATGTCCCCCGATAAAGTCAGCTTTCGTATATTTATCTATGGTCAGAAAAAAGGCTAATAATGACATTGCAAAATCTCCGGTTTTTCCTAAAAGGTACAGCAAAAGTAAAGAAAGTCCAACGATAAGTTCAATGGCGCCATCAAATAAATAGGTACCTGATTTGGCGCAGCCACCATATATTTTTATCAGTTGTTCCGGCTGTAAATACTCATTCATGCTCATGATAATTCCTCCGTTTTGTTACTGAATGTATCCAATATAATCCTCAAAAAGTTTTCTCAGTTTGGCATAGGCTTTCTCTTTTTGCCCCATCACAAAGCCCAGTTGAGCTATGACACTTTTGGTATTTTCCTGATACCAGGGATTATTTTTTAGATATTCTTTATACTCTCCGTAGTTATATCGGCCTTCGTCTTCACCGTCCTCCTCTGTTGGAAAATAGTAGTAACACATATCCT
>CAMVIN010000154.1 GCA_947167565.1 uncultured Clostridia bacterium
CTGTGACCCTCTGCTTGTAAGGCAGATGCTCTCCCAGCTGAGCTAAGATCCCATTCGCAAACGTTTGCGACTTCTTTATTATATCAGATTCATTTACTTTGTCAACATTTTTTTTATTTTTTTTTACTATTCACTGTCGTTTTTTTTATTAAAGCTCTAAAAATGTGCCTTTATACAATTTTTATTGTAAAAATCGGTCGAAATATCGCTCAAAAAAAGGGCGATAACCTTTCAAACCAAAAGGCATCGCCCTAAAATTTAAAACTTATTCCTCGTCCTCATCTTCCTCTTCGTCTTGCTCATCACCACCATCACTGTCATCTCCATCATCAATAACAGTAATCTTGCAAACAGCCTTCTTTCCGCTGCCATCTTTCGCTTTCACTGTGACTGTCGCTGTTCCGGCATCTACTACAGTAACAAGACCATCGCTATCAACTGTCACAACATCCTTATCCGACGATGACCACTTTACTTTGCGAATAGTAGCATTACTCGGTGCAACTTTTGCAATCAACTGATAAGTAATCTCCTCGTCATCTTCGTCATCTGCATCGCTTTCATCTTCATCTTCGTCTTCATCTGCATCTTCAACATCTGCGTCACTGTCATCGTCATACTCCGTCTCATCGACATCTTCCGCATCTTCTGCTTCCGGAATATGAAGTTCCAGTTTTTTCTTATTCAACGTAATCTTAGAAACCAACTGGTTCTTCTTTGCTACTTTCACTTTAATCGTAGCCTTTTTCTTCGCATTAACTTTCGATGCCACAGTAATCTTGACAGAGCCAAGGCTCTTCCCCTTAATCACTCCCGAAGAACTCACTGTCGCCACAGATGTATCACTGCTGGAATATGTGAGTTTCTTCAATGCTGCTGTTGCACTAACACCGCTCTTCAACTCAACAGAGGCCTCCAACTTCAAGGTTTTCCCTTTACCAATCGTGATCTTCTTACCGGCATTTCCAACCTTGACGCTCTTAATGTTCTTTGCCTGACTACTACTTTTTTTCTTGGCTTTCTTCGCCTTCTTGGTCTTAGCACTGCTCTTTTTACTCTTTGCAGTAGCAACATCACTCTGTACAGAAACAGAGAATGACATCATTACAGCAAAGGCGAGAACACATGCTAAAATGCGCATCATTCTTCCTTTCATAAGCTTCACCTCCACGCTGCGCTCTGATTCATTTCATCACAGCGTCCTTTCTATAAAATATTGTGTATATTATACAATATTTTACCTGTTCGCGTCAAGGTTTTGTTGAATTTTCACACCTTTTGTCCTTCCACGATTTCATTTACTGCAATTCCCACTGCTAACAGCCCCCAAAAGACAGGCGCCACCGCAACAGTCGAATCATTTGCCAGTCCTGTTACCATATAACCAAAAATTGAAATCATAAGTGCAAAACCAATATGCTCTGTCGTTCCGGCAAGCGTCCGTCCCCAATACAGCCGCAGGCTTTTTACAAGATACCATACCACCAAACACAATACCGCAATCAATGAGAGAAGTCCGGTCTGTGTCCAAATCTGAAAATACATATTGTGTGGCTTTGTAACAGTCACACCATCATAATCCATATTCATTTTTCCTACATAGTCATCGTTTGGAAAAATAGTTGTAAAGTTGTCCGGGCCGCTGCCGAGGAATAGATACTTTTTCAAAAGTGGAATGGTTCTTGACCAAAGGTATCCTCGTTTCGAAGCAAAATGCATCGCACCTTCAAAGCCCCATGCCGGTATTTCCCGAAGAGAATCCACCTTCCCAAGCGAATTAAAAATTTTGTAAGTCCCATCCGACAGAAAAACGGTCCACTCCCTGGATACCGTCGGATTGACAATCCTCACTCCGGAATAGGCTCTTTCGTTCGACACAGTTACCGTCTTTGGGTATAGAACAAAACCCGAAAATCGACTGTCATCAATCGTGCAGCCTTCCGATTCTTCTTCCTGCACCGTAGTCAGCGCCTCACCATTTTCATCTGTAACCGTGAATGTTCCGGAATCACCCTCAGTAAGCTGAACATAAAAGGACTCATCCTGAACCGTCGTAACTTTTAGCCCCTCCTTGGTAGAGAGCAGACTTTTCGTCACATAAGTATCTTTGGTAGGATGAAAGATTTTATTTACGCCATACTGAATCTGACTGCGGAACGCAATTGCCGCCCCCGCAATCAAAACTACAGCAACGCCCAGAACAAGCAGTATTTTTTTCATGCCAATTTTCCGAAAAAAGACCGGTACACGCACCACAAGAAACAGAAGTCCACCGGCAATTACACCGATACATCCTGTCAGTGATTGGGAACCAATCAGCGTAACTACCATGAGACAGGAGTCCACCATGGCCATCAATGTCCAAACCGGAGGAATTCTTTTCCACTCAATCAGCGAAACCGCAATCAGAACCGGGAGCACCAACGCAGCATAGGACCCCACGTAATTGGGATTGTACAAAGTCGCATATACCCAACCATCCGCAAAGTTAAAAGAAAATTTCATTTTTGTATCACTCATGAGATTCATGAGCACCTGACCGAAATCCCCACGGAACAAATCCATCCCCATATACTGGAATGTCCCAATCAAACCCATAATGAAACTTCCGGCAATCAATGCATAGATGAGAAATCGCACCTGCTTCTCCTCACCCAAAACAAAGCTGATGTACAAAAACAACATGACATAGGCGAGAATTACATTTAATCCCTCCCATTGTTCGTAACTACCGGTAAGCGCAAAATTTCGATGTTCTGAAAAAAGTGCTGACAACGTTGCCAACACAAAATAAATCAACAGGCAAATAACCGGGGGTTTACGAATCGCTCTCCACTGCGGCATCCACTCCCACTCCGTACAAGAAAGCAGAAGAAATGCCATCATCAGAAAGGCAAGCAAAATCAAAGCCTGTCCTTTCCAATACAAAAATATATCAACAGAACCACTCGCATTGGAAAACCACGAAAATCCGGTCAGACCATTATCATATCTCTTCACTGTAGCAATGAGAGGTACAAACGCTAATGCCAGCATGACCGGAATCAATCGTATTAATTTATAATTTCCCTCTTTTTTTTGTATATTATCTTTATTCGTCATAGTTATCCCGCTTTCCATCATTAGAAGTTATTACCAAGATATTTTACCATAAATGTATCAAATTATCCACTATTCTTTTCCCGCCTGAAACATACCGCCGAGCATACCGCCAAGAACGCAGAGAACCATAGTGGGAATAATGCCGGGAAATCCGGAAAACACCGTGCGGTTTCCCGCCATAGAGACAATCCATAGAATAACAAAATAGACCATTCCCGTCAAAAACCCCCACAAAAAACGCCTTGCCGGATATGCCCGACTCACGATTGCCCCACCCAAAAAGCACGAGAGAACGTATGCTGTCAGAATTCCTCCTCGCACCAGCCCATCCGAGACATCATATCGATACATGAGAAATGACAGAAGAAATACAAAAACAGCAGATAACAAATAAGCAAAAAATATTCCCTTCCCCCACGCAAGAACATAATTCTTTTTCATAAATAACCTCATTTCCTAATAAAGTTGTTATTTATATAATATATGAGGTTTTCAAAATAATATAACTGTGTTAATATAAATGGTAGTTAGTTACTACTCACTGTTGACAAAAAATGGAGGTATTTATGCAATATATTGATTTACATGTCCACTCGACATTTTCTGATGGAACCTATACGCCAACGCAACTGGTACAGTTAGCAAAAAAAACCGGACTTGTCGCCATGGCTCTGACCGACCATGACACGGTAGACGGCGTAGACGAAGCAGTCCGCGCTGCCCAAAATACAAATCTTCAAATCATTCCCGGTGTTGAACTTTCCTGTAAATATCAGATTTCTTCTGAGCGCAAGAAAGAAATACATATCCTAGGATACAACCTCGATTACAGACAACCTGAATTAATTGATACGCTGCGACAGGTTGCCGATGAGAGAAACAATCGCAATCGAAAAATGTGCGACAACCTGAAAGCGGATGGATTCCCAATCGATTATGAGTCTCTGACTGCACGATTCGGCGAGAGCATATTGACACGCGCGCACTTTGCCCGTTTTCTCCACGAAAAGGGAGCCATTCCAAGCATCGACTCCGCATTCAAAAAGATTTTAGCGGAGGACGGTCCGTATTTTGTGAATCGTCAGTATTTGAGTCCAAAAACAGGAATTGACCTCATAAAAAAAGCAGGGGGAATACCGGTTTTAGCACACCCACTGCTCTACAAGATGTCTGTCACTGAACTCCACAAACTGCTCGATGAATTGAAAGGCTATGGTCTGAAAGGAATCGAGGCCTTGTACTCAAGAAACCACGGCACAGACGAAGCTTTTGTAAAAAAACTGGCACAGCAGTTTGACCTGTTTATTACAGGTGGCAGCGACTTTCACGGCACCAACAAACCGGACATCGAACTCGGTCGCGGAGAGGGAAATCTGTTCGTTCCTGTCATGCTCTTGGAAAATTTGAAAGTATCGTCTTGACCTCTTTGGCGTATTCAGGATCAGCATCCCGAATGCGCCCGATTTCTTCCATGCACTCTTCAACAATACCGGTATTGTAATCCAACTGTTCCCGGAGTTTTTGACGCCGCACATTCAAATCATGGCGCACCTCAACCATTTCTTTCGAATCAATCAGTGCTCCTGCCTGCGTAAACCAGATTTCCGTATCCTTAACCCCCAGGCGCTTCAACTCACCTATAAGCACTTGATTGCTCTCATTGAGTTGAATAGAACTCTCTCTCTGTCTCTCCCACTCCCTTTTCGCCCTGCGGTACTGCCCAAATACATATTCCAGTTCTGCCGCATTGCGGACATGATATTTCTGCATCATATAATCAAGTGTCCGCACGTTATTGAAATATTTTAACTTCACACGATTCGAGAGAAAAATAGCCCGGTTGCATTTCTTTTCTGTAATGACCATATCAATCCTGTTTTTTCTTGCCTCATTCAATATAATCGCCATAATAACAAATGCAAATGCCGCTGTCGCGATAAACGGTACTGTGATATCTACTTTAAAACAAAAACGCAACGCAAGCATCATTGTCCCGAACGCAATAAGTATAACCATAAGTATTTTACCTATCGATTTCAAAATTCCCTGACGGTCAATGATGTCCTGTTTGTCTGCAAGAAGAAGATTTTTCTCACTGCTCAACTGTCGCAGATCGTTTTTTATTTTCATTTGATAATCCTCATATTCCCGCAATTTTTGAATGTCTTTATTCACTTGAGGTTCAAAATTCTCCATTGAACGCCTCTGGGCGTCAGTCATCTCATAGCGCTGACTCTGCAGATACTCTCTCTCTTTCTGCAATTCAACAATACGCCGCGCCGATAAAATAATTGTTGCCTTCTCCTCTTCCGGCGCCTGGTCAAGCAGTTGGATATCTTTCAGATACGAAGTGACCTGGCCGTACTCAAATTTGATATCCGCACACTGCCTTTTGGCGTCTTGAATCCCCTCAAACAGACGTTGTAAATACTCCACTCGCTCTGTTGCATTGTTAATATTTACTTTTCCTTTTTCTACCTTAACCGGCTGACGAGCAAATTCATCTGTCACCGCTTTGTCCTGCTCCAGATTGCCATCCCCGGCCGGCACGGTATCATTTGCTTCAGACTCCGTCTGTCCATTTTTTTTCTTTTTTCTAAACCAATCAAACAACACTTATCAAACTCTCCTTATCATCGATATGCTTGCAACAGTTGTTTTTTGTAGGCCGAAACATCTTTTACCTCATATTCTACAGAATCCACACTGAGCACCGCCTCTTTGAATCTCATCCGAACCGACTCTGCCTCCGCTTCGTCAACTCCCATCGTCACAATTTCCTGCTCAAATTCATCTTCTTTTCCTTCCAGCAAAAGAAGCCATAAATAATGCCGCAACGAACTCTTTTTATTACTGCGGGCAAAGGCATCTTTAAAATCCCTCTTTGCTTCAGCAAAAGAAGATACATAAAAATGGGCAATCCCTTGATTGTGCAGCAAATCCCCGTATTCCTCCGGTGTAAAATTCATTGAAAAACTGCCATGCAATAATTTGCGGTATTCCACAAGACTTTTGGCATAGCGCCCGGAACGCAGATAATTGTCCGCTTTCATTTTCTTTTTTTTGTGAACCGGCAAATTGGCAATACCATCCATTACCTTAATAATTTCCCGTATTTCATTTTCTCTGTAATAGTCACATCCACACAAGATAGTCACTACCATATCTTTAAGCGTAGGATTTTCACTCATCATTTTATTGACTTTATTCGCCAATTTTTCATGGTTTGTCTCCTCCCGGAGCCAATCTGCCAGCGCCGGCTGAAAAAAATCTTCTGTTAATGTATAGATATTGTGATACAGATAATAGCACAACTCTTCCAGTGAATAAATTTTCTGATTGGTATATGGCATGATATATGGCTTGCGTGCCACATTTCCCTCGCACAAAACAAACATGCCTCATTCCTCCTTACAACATATCACACAGTCAAAATCTTTTCCCATATTCGATTAGAATTCGGAAAAAGTTCTCCAAATCCCCGATCATTTATCGTCACAATACAAGTCTTCACATCACTAAATCTCACTCTGACAGAAAGCCTACAGTGTCGATTCAGCTTTCCCGCAACCGGATCCAGACCAATCATAAATTTTTTAGAGTCCTTCGTAAAAATGTTAGTTACCTGTATGCTCAATTCATCCTCTTGATCCGGTATCACGTCCACCGCCTCATCCACCTCGTACCACGGAGTTCCCGCCTTTGCCAGATAGATTTCCTGTTCCTTCGCCTCTCGATAAACAGGAATCGAAATATTCGACACAATCCTGTCTTCATCCAGCAGAAGATACTCATTCATATGCTGGTTTTCCCCTATATTTCTCGCCGCATAACAGGCACCACTGACATAGAGATTATTCCCCTTAAACAATCGCCTTCCGACACAAAACTTGTGAAATAACTCATCTGCCCATTCTTTTTCAAACCCACTTCCCGTCATGTAGAGCGTAGAGAGAATCTGCTTGTGAATAGCGCGGTAAATCACATTTTCCAATGCCGCTTTTTGAACAGAAGCCACCTCATCCTCCTCGCGAAACACTTCCGGAAAATCCCTCTCC
>CAMVIN010000155.1 GCA_947167565.1 uncultured Clostridia bacterium
CACGGATGTCATACTCCACGCGGTTAAACACCTGTGTCATTCGTCCATCCTGAGGTGCTCTTTTAATTGAAATATCCATTCCGGAAATAACCTTGATACGGGCAATGATAGCATTCTGTAATTCCTTTTCATAACGCATCATTTCCTGCATAGCTCCGTCAATTCGAAAACGGACACGGACACAGTCTTCCATAGATTCAATATGAATATCACTGGTACGCTCGTTAACTGCCTGCTCAACAATTTTGTTGACAAGAATTACAATTGGTGCATCATCGACATCCGACTTCTCTTCTTCCTGCTCTTTTATTCCTCGGGAAGCCATCTGCTGTCTACGCTCTTTTGAGTAGGCATCCGCCATTTTAGCAACCTGATCGTTACCATAATATTTCTCAACACCAAAGTTGATATCCTCTTGTCCGGCAACCATCGGCTCAATCTGCATGTTCGTAAAAATAGAAAGATCGTCCACCGCAATGATATCCAGCGGATCTGACATCGCCACTCGCAAAATATTCGGATTTTCCGCATCCACCTCAAACGGCAGCGCATTATGTTTACGAACAATTTTCTCAGGTATCAGTGCGATTACCTCAGGGGCAATCTTCGCCTCACGAATATGAGCAATCGGAAATCCCATCTGTCGATGAAGTGCTTCCAAAATTTCCTCTTCATTCGTGAACTTCAATTCAATCAGAGTTTCTCCAAGTCGAAGCCCCAAGGCCTTCTGTTTCTGTAACGCCTCTACAAGTTGTTCCGATGTAATGACACCTGCATCAATCAGCAAATCGCCGAGTCGCTTTCTGGTCCCTCTAACCATATAACCTCTCCTTTATTTTATATCCTTTCGTGACGCAAGCCAGTCAGTTTTCCCCTTTACCGCCCAGCTCAATCTGTGTATTTTTCTTCTTTCGAAGTTTAATACCAATAGCAATTCCCGCTCCTGCCACGACTGTATACATTACCAATCGAATCAGGTAGTACAAAATAGCCTGTGCAATCGTCATTTTCTCACCTCCGATTCGCCAATTCTCTTGTCACATCTTCCCATGTCAATCCACATTCAGCCATGAGCACCATCATGTGATACAAAAAATCAGCAATTTCATACTTTAATTCTTCTGCGTCCGGATTCTTCGCTGCAATTATAATTTCCGAAGCCTCTTCGCCGCATTTTTTCAAAATTTTATCAATCCCCTTCGTGAAGAGATAATTAGTATAAGATCCCTCTTTGGGATTCTCTTTTCGATTCAAAATCGTAGCAAAATCCTCTTCCAGTATTGTGAGTGGATTCGTGTCGATATAATCCTTCTTTGCCAGTTCTTTAAAAAAGCAGCTATATGAGCCCGTGTGACACGCCGCACCGATCTGATGAACCTTTGCAAGCAATGTGTCATTATCACAATCCAAGGATAATCCCATCACATACTGATAGTGTCCGGATGTGTCACCTTTACACCATAATTCCTGCCGGCTTCGACTATAATATGTCATTCTTCCTGTACTGCAGGTTAAGTTAAAGGATTCTTCATTCATATACGCCAGCATCAACACTTGATTTGTTCTATAATCCTGAACAATACAAGGAACCAGGCCATTCTCATCCGTCTTGAATTCCGAAAAACTCATGGATGATTCAAAGGTATTCATCGGAATTCCCAACGCTTTCATTGCGTTTTTCACTTTAAATAAATCTTTGTTTTCATAATAATTAGTAGAAACCCCTTGCACACGCTCCAATCGAAGCAAATCCTCCAAATCATTGCGCAGCAAACTGTCTCTAATCACAACATTTTTACCGCTATTTACAATCTTTTTCTGCAAAAATTCTCCGGTATCCACATGTTTGAGCAATAGGGTGTCTACCGGAAAAGCAACTTTGTCAAATGGAAATTCTTCATCGATTTCTATCATAATCTTATCGCTGCCAAATCGTCCAACCGCTTCTTTGATCACTCCCTCATCCGGACTGATTTCATACTTAATAACCACGCGTCCGGCTCCGGTATAAAAAGCTTTCTTGACATCCTCAAAACGTCCGACATATAAGCCGGCAAAAAAAGGAATGTCAATGCATTTGTCAATTTTCTTCAGCGCAGCAAGAAACTCCTCCTGCTCTCTCTCAATCTTAGAGTAATTATAAATAAACAATTCATCAGCACCAGAAAAACAATAGTTCTGAGCCAGTTGAATCAAACTTCCCTCTGTCTCATTTTCTGCATTGATAAATGGTATAATCTTTTTGTAACTCATTCTCTTCTATCCCTCCGAGATTTTATAGCACGCCTTTCGTGGACAAGACACCCTCAATCCTCTCATCTATCGCACATGCCATGCGCAACGCTTTCGCAGTAGCCTTGAACATAGCTTCAACAATATGATGGGTATTCTGCCCTGCCATCTGCCTGATATGTAAATTCATCTGCGCTCCGCCGGCAAGCCCCATAAAAAATTCGCGCACCGTTTCCACTTCCATCATACCAAGTTTCTGTGCTTTCAAATCGGCATTAAAATCAAGATACATCCGTCCGGAAATATCAAGTGATGCCAACACAAGCGCATCATCCATCGGTAACATAAAGTGTCCAAAACGCGAAATCCCCTTCTTGTCTCCTAACGCATGTGCAAATGCAGTACCGATAACAATTCCCGTATCCTCCACTGTATGGTGAGCATCAACATGAGTATCTCCTTTAGCAACAACTCTCATATCAAACAAACCATGACGGGCAAACCCCTCTAACATATGGTCGAAAAAGCCAATCCCTGTGCTAATATCATATTTTCCGGTTCCATCCAAATCAAGTTCTACTGTAATCTGAGTCTCCCTCGTATTACGCTCCACTTTGGCACTACGCCCCATGATACATCCCCCTAAACTCTTCCAAAAATTGCATTATACCTCATTATACCGCTTTTTTTCACAAAAATCAAGCCATTTATCATACAAATCCGGACGGTTTTCTTTTGTTCTCTGAATAGACATCTCTTGCCGCCATTTTTGAATATTTGTATGATGGCCACTAAGTAACACTTCCGGCACCTTTCTCCCCAATATTTCTGACGGTCTGGTGTATTGCGGATATTCCAAAAGTCCATCCGAAAAACTTTCCGTCTGTGCAGAATCCTCATTATTTAGCACTCCCGGCACTAATCTGGCAATCGCATCCATCATGACCATCGCCGGCAATTCTCCCCCTGTCAAAACATAGTCACCAATCGAAACATAGTACGTCACAATTTCCTCTAATACTCTCTCATCAATTCCCTCATAATGTCCGCACAGAAACACAAGGATATCCTGCTTTGCAAATGTCTCTGCCATTTGTTGTTCAAACACTCTGCCCTGAGGGGTCAGGTAAACAACCGGCGGAATCTCCCCTGTTTCACTGCAAATTGCCTCATAACACCGATAGACCGGCTCTGCCTCCATAACCATTCCGGCCCCGCCTCCATATGGATAATCATCCACTTTACCATGTTTATTCAGTGTATAATCCCGTATGTTTTTTATCTCAAGTTCAATAATTCCAGACTCAATCGCACGTCCGAGTATACTTGTATTCATTCCCTGTTCTATCATCTCCGGAAAAAGAGTCATCACATAATATTTCACAAATCCATTAATCCTTTCATGATATGAGCTACTACTACGCCTTGCTTGGTATCTACCTTTTTGATGCAGTCAGGAATAACCGGAAACAGAACTTCTTTTCCTTCCTCTGTCCTTATAGAAAACACATTATTGGCTCCTGTCTCTATTACATCTATTACTTCTCCAATTACTGTTCCATCCTCGTCATTTTCTACCTTTGCTCCAATGACATCACACAGATAATACTCTCCCTCTTTTAACGGAAGAGCATTTTCTCTTGTAACCATCAAATCGTATTTGCGAAACCCCTCAACATCATTAATATTGTCAAACTCCTTAAATTTAACAATCACTATATTTTTAAAAAATTTTGCACTCTCTACATGAAGCACCATTTTTTTATTTTTCCCAACCAAAACCACTTCATCACATTTCTTAAATCGTTTCACATCATCTGTTGTAGGAAACACTTTTACTTCGCCGTGTATTCCATGTGTTGTCGTGACAACACCTATCCTCAACATATCCTCCATCAAAAGCATCCTCCATTAAAAGATAAAAACTCATGACCAAACGCCTGTAACGGTATTTCGCCATGAGCTTATTTTACTGAATATCAACCATGATTTTCTTGTTGCCTTTTGAACCGGCAGCGCGGACCACAGTGCGAATCGCTTTTGCAATTCTTCCCTGCTTACCAATCACTTTTCCCATATCATCAGGCGCAACGGTCAAATTCAAGACAATCTGCTCGTCGTCCTCTGTCATTGTAACAACGACTTCGTCCGGATTGTCCACCAATGAACTAGCGATTACTTCTACTAACTCTTTCATAATCCACTCCAATCTCCTACTTTGCAATGCCTGCCTGTTTAAACAAACGAGCTACAACATCTGTAGGCTGAGCGCCGTTTGACAACCATTTCTTAGCTGCCTCTTCATCGATTTTGATAGCGCTTGGTTTCTGATTCGGATCATAAGTACCAATCTCATCAATGTTTCTGCCATCACGAGGAGCTCTCTCGTCAGCTACTACAATTCTATAAAATGGTGACTTTTTCTGACCTAATCTCTTTAATCTGATTTTTACTGCCATGTCTTTCACCTCCTTCTTGTTTTTTGCATTTAGTAACTGTCCGGCACCTTTCGGTGCTGTATTTATTCAAAAAGGGATTACATTCCCATTCCTCCGAACGGAAATTTAAAACCACCTTTTCTTCTACCTTTACCTGACATCATCCCTGACATCTGCTTCATCATCTTTCGGCTCTGCTCGAATTGTTTAATAAGCCGATTGACCTCACTAATATCAACCCCAGCTCCATTTGCAATGCGGCGCTTGCGGGACGGATTGATAATTCCCGGGTTCGTCCTTTCCTCCATGGTCATTGAATAGATAATAGCTTCTGTACCCTTGAGTGCATCATCGTCAATCTCCAAATCGGATGGCAACCCCATACCGGGCATCATACTGAGAATACTGGAGAGACCTCCCATTTTCTTCATCTGCTGCATCTGCTCCAAAAAGTCATTGAAGTCAAATTCAGCCTTTTTCATCTTTTTTGCCAGTTCTGCGGCTTTTTCCTCATCAATCTCTGCCTCTGCTTTTTCAATCAGCGTCAGGACATCTCCCATGCCAAGAATACGAGAAGCCATACGGTCGGGATAAAACTGTTCCAAATCAGATAATTTCTCACCCATGCCAACATAATAAATAGGGCACCCTGTAACCGCACGAATCGACAACGCCGCACCACCACGGGTATCACCATCTAATTTTGTCAACACAACACCGTCCACATGAAGTTTTTCATGAAAGGATGATGCCACATTGACTGCGTCCTGACCGGTCATGGAATCCACAACCAATATAGTCTGATGAACTTCTATATTCTTCTTGATATTCGCCAATTCTTCCATCATCTCTTCATCTACATGAAGCCGTCCTGCCGTATCAAGAATCACAACATTGTTGTCATTAGCCTTTGCATATTCCAGTCCTGCCTTGGCAATATCAACTGGACTATGTTTTGTTCCCATAGAAAACACCGGAACTTCCTGTTTGTCACCATTAATCTGAAGTTGTTCAATCGCCGCCGGACGATAGACATCGCAGGCAACAAGCAGAGGGCGTCTTCCTTTCTGCTTTAACTTGCCGGCAATCTTCGCAGTTGTCGTCGTCTTACCAGCACCTTGAAGACCACACATCATAATGACAGTAATCTCATTCCCCTGCTTCAACTCAATCTCAGCAGTAGTCTCCCCCATCATTCTGACAAGTTCTTCATTGACATACTTAATCACAGTCTGTCCCGGAGTAAGACTATTCAGCACATCTTCTCCTGTTGCTTTCTCCTGTACTGCTTTCGTAAACTGCTTTACAACCCGGAAGTTGACATCTGCCTCTAAAAGAGCCATCTTTACTTCTTTGAGTGCCGCCTTCACATCACTCTCAGTAAGTCGTCCCTTGCTCTTCAGACCCTTGAACACGTTCTGCAATTTTTCAGATAAACTGTCAAATGCCATTGTTCTACCTCTCTAAATCACATCATAGATTTCTTCTGCTAACTCTGTAATGCGCTGTGCATCCTCTGCCGTTCCTTCTTTTGCAATTTCTTCAATCTGATGCAATTTTTCCTCAATCAAATGGAATTTACTTACCAGTTGAAGTTTTTCCTCATACTCTCTAAGTGAACTTTTGCAACGCCTCACTGCATCATAGACACCCTGTCTGGTAATCTGATGCTCTCCGGCAATCTCGCCGAGCGACAGATTATTTAGGACATAGTCCTCAAAAATTAGTCTGTGTTTTTCTTTTAACAGCGCACCGTAAAAATCATACAGATAAGAATATTCCACTAATTCATTCAACTCTGACAGGGAACTCTCTGATTGACTCTTTCCACTTTCCATAAAAACCACCTGTAAAGTATTTTTCTTTACAGGTGGTAGTATATCGCACATAGATTGGTTTGTCAAGGGGAAAATTTTTGCTTTTAGGGAATTATAGCCCCCCAAAAAAATGCCGCAGTACGACTTCACTGCCATACTGCGACATCATCACGCCCGGTAGTCCGCCTGATTCATAAGAATAAAAAACGTTTCCCGAGCCTGTCTGTTGTACTGACTCATCCCCGCAATAACCCTGAGCGGATCTGCGTTTTTCCGGTTTGTATCAGTTTCATTTTCCGTTTTTTTTGTCTTCGCTCTTGCCAGTGCAGCAGTGAACGAAGCGTTATCTCTGGAATCATCCTCTTCCTGTCTCTTAAATTTGTTTACACGCGGAACAGTTCCGACAGGACGAACCGGCTGCGTTTCGTAAACATGATACAATGTATTTGCCATATGACCCCCTCCTTGAGCTCATCTTCGACAGTTACACCAGAACACCTCCCTGTGTTCTTCTATCATATTTATCGACAGTTTATAAAAAATTCTTTAATTTTGACTGTTCGTGTTTTATCCGATATTCTTTCTCACACCGGATACACCTGATTCTCCTTATCTGCCAGTGTGGCATCAACTTTTGTCTTCTGCGCCTCACGGTATTTAAAGAAATCAAC
>CAMVIN010000156.1 GCA_947167565.1 uncultured Clostridia bacterium
CATGGGGCTTGCTTGTGGTAGCAGTATGAAAAAACGGATGTATTATTCAGCAAGCCCTAAATACTTGCGCATATTTATCCGCTAACTACACATACTATGATAAACAGATTATTTGGAGGGATAAATCATATGGATAAGATGAAAGAAGCGGAAAAAGAATATGTAAGTAATCTGACAAAGGATGAGCGTGCGGAATACTATGCGATGCCGGAAGAGCGCAGAAAACATTGTATTACAGAGAAAATTCTGAGCAGACAGGACGAAGAGATGTGGGACAAAAATGAGGGGATCAGCCAGCTGGAGCACCGCATCAATACCGAGAGCTTTCAGGGGTGAAAAGGTATGTTCTCAAACATTTTTTCTACATTATCTTTTGCAAAAAGTTTCTGGTCAGCGTGGTCACAATCCGGCACGAGGTCGAGTGTGACCTTGGCCTCGCCGGCGATATTTTTAATGACATCATGGAGATAGACGGACTGTTGATATGGCACCAGTCCGTCTTTTAGACCGTGCTGAAGAATTGTATATGGCACATGTGGTGTCACGTGAGCCCCCGGATTTGAGAGGACGAGTTCTGCCGACTTTTCGGCAGGGTATCCTTCTCCGAAAAAATTAGCGTAAATCCAATCGTCCAGTGGTTTTTCAATAAAGTAGTTAAAGCAGCCATACCAGAGAATCAGTGTATTGACAAAATCTGAATCCGGTTTTACATACTCAGACAGATAATTTGTCTGAGAACTGAACGTGGCGAGTGCCGCTAAGTGCGCACCGGCAGAACCGCCCCACAGGGCAATCTTTTCTGCGTCAATATTCCATTCAGACGCATGTGCCTTGATAAAGGCAATCGCTTTTCTGATTTGTACGACAGGAAGAGGATAGTGTCCGTCCGGTGCCATGGTGTATTCTAAAGAGATGCAGACAAAACCCTTATCTAGTCCAATCAGGAACGGTTCAAATTCAATGGAACTTTTCTGACCGAAATACCAAGCCCCACCGTGAATTTCCACAAAGACAGGTCGTGGCGCTGTGCCTTCCTGCGCAATCACTTTTCCGGAATCCAGAACAGTGCCATCCGGAAAATATACATCCATTTTGGCATCTTTTTCCCCGCTGTAGGAAAGGTCTAAAAATTTGGTGAGATCTTTCGTCCGCTCCGGGTTCATGGCAGGAATCATATCCTTTGCCGTCGTGATGGAATCGTTGTTAAAAAGAGCGGCTGTGTTTTTGATGGCATCGTTGATGTATTTTGTAAAATTATATTCCATGAAAATCTCCATTCCGGAGCAAATGCTCCTATTAAGGGTGCTTATATAGTTCCAGTTATTTCAGCAAATACGGGTAACGATTCATTTGATGAAACAAAATATCTCCCACACGCTTCTTGAGTTCATCCGGATAGTAGGGCTCTGCCGATAAAATATCTCTCACGTCATCCTTTGTAAGATGAAACTGCAGTGGCCTTCCAAAAAGTTCTCCTATGATGTCCAGCTGTTCATCGAAGTCAGGTGAAAAGGTCTTTGCCTGAGCCCTTTTATAATAAGACGTAAGGTCTTGTCCGACTGGATAGTCCAGTTTCGTATCTGAGAACAGGGCGGCGCCATTGTCGAAAATCGGACAGAGCGAGTATTTTTCCGTGGAATCCATCAGGACAGCAATATTGTGAAAATGCCTGTCCTCGTTGAGAAAGAGAGTATCAATCGTGAGTAATTTGGCGAGATAAAGTCCGAAATTATCAATTCCCGTAATGTTCTGAATATAATTCACGAGAGTGGCAGCCCTTTTTTTTCTGTCAGGAATCTTCCATATTGTCTGATAGAGACTCTCACCGGTCTCCTTTTTATAGAGACGCTCTAACGTGATGAGTTGACTAGAATGGGGTAAAAAATCAGGACTTTTGCAGCCTAATAAAGTGCTTTCGCCATAGACGATGGTTTCTGTCCTGTATCGGACAAATTCTAAAGGTTCGAGATTGGAATAGGTCAAAAGTTCAGAAACTACATATTCGGATAATCCCTCATATCCGGTGTAGTCCGTTTTGTACCAGATGTGACCATCTGTAAACTTCAGCTGATTACCTTTTGACGAAGGGTTATTGGTAAATTGTATATTTTTTTTGCTCAACTGAACCATAAATTTCTCCCTTCGTTTCTCTACCTCTCAATCCGAATCCAAAAATCATCCTCTGCCATTCTTCCCTCTGTCTTTTCTATAATCAGCATGGGCTCATAAAAAGGCAGTCCCATGATATCAAGCATGATTTTCATTTTATCGCGGCTGCGGGGAAAACACCGGCTTTCCAAAAACTCTTTATAGTCAGCAAAAGTTGGATGCTCTACAACACCAAAAGCGCGAAATTGCAACTTATCTGTAAAGTTGTGTATCTGTACAAGTTCACATTTTTCATCCACATCGATAATTGTGCATACCTCTTCGCTAAACATATACCAGAGACGCAGTGGTAACTGCTTTTCTGGAATCGAATGTGTTTGGCGAAGTTCTTTCACTGTCATAATCTATGCACCTCACGTTACTTTTGATTTTAGTCTATCCCGAAATTTTCCATAAGTCAAGGACTTTTTAAACGGCAAGATCACTGTTGGACTTTCTGACCATATTATGGTAGAATATAACCAATAAGCGGAGATTTTTTACTCCGGATTGGAAGTGGGCAATGGATTATCAGCATATCATACATCCCTTTGAACCGGTCTACGATGAGAATTCCCGGATATTGATTCTGGGAAGTTTCCCTTCAGTCAAATCAAGGGAGCAGAAATTTTTTTACGGGCACCCACAGAACAGGTTCTGGAAAGTGACTGCAACTGTGTTTGGGGATGCGGTGCCGGGAACAATAGAGGAGAAAAAGAGTTTTTTGCTGCGCCATCACATAGCGGCGTGGGATGTAATTTACAGTTGCGATATTAAGGGCTCGAGTGACAGCAGCATACGGAATGTCATGCCGACAGACCTGAGAAAAATTATTCAGAATTCTCAGGTGCAGGCCGTTTACTGCAATGGAAAAACATCGGGGAAAATGTATAAAAAGTATCATGAGAAAAACCTTGATATATCTGCAGAGGTACTTCCCTCGACCAGTCCGGCCAATGCGGCGTGGAGTCTGGAACGGTTAGTGGAAGTCTGGAGCGTTATAAAACGTGATTGACAGGGGGGATTCGTGTGAGAACAAGAGAAGAGGCGCTGGCCTACGGTCTCACTTTTCCTAATACATATCAGGAGGCGCCGTTTGGTGACCAGAACTGGCAGCTTGTCCGGGTAAAGGGGAGCAAAAAAGCATTTTTGTGGACTTATGAGAGAGATGGTTTTATTAATCTGAATGTGAAAGTGGATACCGAGTGGCGGGATTTTTGGCGTGAGACCTATCCGTCGGTTGTTCCGGGCTATCACCAGAACAAGGAGCACTGGAACACGATTATTCTCGATGGATCAATCCCGGAGGAAGACATCAAGCGGATGATTGCGGAGAGTTACGATTTGATTACAGACAGTCCGACAAAGCGGATTTACGAGGCCGTGAAAAAAATTCCGCGCGGCAGGGTGGCGACGTATTCACAGGTGGCGGAACTTGCCGGAAATAAAAAAATGTGTCGGGCGGTAGGAAATGCGCTTCACAAAAATACAGATCCGGACAGGGTTCCCTGTTACCGGGTCGTGAACGCAAAGGGAGAACTGGCGAGTGAATTTGTGTTTGGCGGCAAGGATGTTCAGGCGGCTATGCTCCGGGCAGATGGCATTGAGGTTGTAGATGGTAAGATTGATTTAGAAAAGTACGGGATGAAACTATGACAGAAAAGATCAGGAAAAGAATAACTTTTTTTGGCTCGGTTCAGGGCGTCGGATTCCGATATCGCGCCTCTCATGTGGCAAATGCACTCAGACTTACCGGCTGGGTGCACAATGAGTGGGACGGTACGGTGTCCATGGAAGTTCAGGGAAGAGAAGAAGAGATTGATAAAATGATTGAGATGATTCAGGAGGGGACATATATTTCCATTGAGAAAATATATGTGAAACAACTTCCTCTGGATGAGCACGAGGGCATTTTTGAAATCCGCTGAAAGGTGGTGAGGGGAAATGGAGAACAAAAGAAAAAGAAGATTATCCGGTCGTCTGGTCGCATATTTTTTGGGACTGTTTATTATGACACTGGGAATTGCGATTTCGGTCAAATCAGACCTCGGTGTATCGCCGGTCAGCTCGCTTCCCTATGCGTTTACGCTCTGCTGGGGAGTGGAGATGGGGTTGGCGACTTTTGTGATGCACTGTGTTCTTGTCCTTTTTCAGATTCTTTTGCTTCGCAAAAAATTCAGGCTCAAATTACTTCTTCAGATTCCGGTCGGAGTTGTATTTGGATATTTTACGACGTTTTGTAATGGATTGATGGTCTATCTTCCATCGACAGAGAATATTATTGTTCGATTTATTCTTTTGGTTGTCAGTGTTATTTTGGTGGCAATCGGTATTTCTTTTTATCTTCCGGCTGATATTATGCCTCTCGCCGGGGAGGGATTTGTGCAGGCATTTTCAGACGCCACCAGGACTCCGTTTCCGAGAGCCAAGATTGTATCGGACGTCGGCATGGTGGCGCTTGCTATTATCATCTGCCGCCTGAAACTGTTCAGTTTTGGCAGTGTTGGTATTGGTACAATTGTGTCTGCGCTGTTGACCGGAATTATTCTTGCGCAGCTGGAGAAGATTTACGCGAAAATTTTGCGGCGAAACTCATCAAAGTCTTGAACAATGTGCGTACTGCCGGCTGGATAAAGAACAACTGGGTGAAGAACGCAAACGGAAAGTTAAAGCAAACCAGTTTGAGCCAGTTGGCGAGCAGTGTCAGAACATGGAATCCCTCATAATACGGATAGTATAAAAATGCGGCGAGAAAACTCATAGCAGGACACATGATTCCGACAGTGGCGCAGATGATTGCCGTCTCAAACAACATCGGGTGATCTTTCTTTGGGTTAAATACTTTGCAGGCGAGTTTAAAAGAACTTGGGCTTCCAACAAAGATTTCCAGTGAGTAGGCAAGGCAGAATTCAATGAGGACAACAGCCCAGATTGGCATCATGCGTCCGAGCATATACACACCGCCCTGTGCATGGATTGCCTGAAGGACAGAAGCCTCTCCTGTCACCTGCATAAGTGTGTTGCCGTTTACTACATAGAGACTGTAGAATACATAGGCGTGAACAGTGATGACAACGGTTAGAAATGCGAATAACATTCTTTGTAACTGATTCGTTGGCATAAAAAATTCCTCTCTTTCTTTGCGCTGTTTCGATGAACTGATTTTCGCAATGCAAAAAATAAAACACATGCTGCTTTTTTTATAAATCTGCCGTATGTGTACCGTAATCAGATTTACGTGCAAAAGCACTACATGTGTCGTTCATCGTTTTTGATTATTAAATTCAACATTTGCCATTATAACAATGCGAATTTTGAAAGTCAAGGGTTTTTTACTACAGATATGGAGTAGAAGAATTCATTTCGACTTACGAAGGGAGTTTTTATGAACGAAATAATACTACTAATTGAAGATGACATGGCGCTTGCCATGGGCACAAAATATTCTCTGCAGTCGGAGGGAATGGAAGTGATCAGTGCGTGTGACTTTGCCAGCACGAAGAATATTTTTGTGGAAAACAAGGGCAAATTTGATTTAGTTCTCTTAGATGTCATGCTGCCAGATGCGGACGGGTATGAAATTTGTGCATGGATTCGCAAAAATGCCCCGATGCTTCCGGTTATTTTTCTCACGGCATTGGATGATGAGGGAAATGTGGTGCACGGATTAGAAGTGGGCGGAGATGACTATGTGACCAAACCCTTCCGAACAAAGGAACTGATTGCGAGAATCCGCGCGAATATAAGGAAAATAAAGCGGAGAGAGGACAATTCGTACTCGGGAAATTTATATGTGGGTAACAAAGAACGGGATGGTTCTCTGACAGATGACAATCTGGTGCTTGATGAAAAAAACTTTTCTCTTCTGCGAAAGGGTAAAAAGATTCCTCTCACGCCGAGCGAATTTAAGTTGGTGAGAGAACTGATGAAAAATAAGGGGCAGATTTTGACGAGAGACCAGTTGATTGACAGTCTGTGGTCAGTGGACGAGGCGTTTGTAGATGACAACACACTTTCCGTCTATATACGGAGGCTTCGGGAAAAAATAGATGAGGACGGAAAAGAGAGTTATATCAGGACAATTCGCGGTGTGGGATATGAATGGGGGAGGAAATCTGTGTGATGTGGAAGAGCAAAAATAGTCAGATTGATGAGGCGGAGGAAATGCTCGCGGATATTTTGGAGCACGCCTCGCGGGGAGATGTGGGAGAAGAGCGATGGAAGCAGTGGAAAGAGCAATATAATTCGATGCAGAAAGAGGGGGCGATGGGGAGACTGTACGCGCGAATCTGGGAGGTGGCTCAGGTCGTAAATACCGGAGAGAATAAGAGGCGGAAGGAGCAGGAATATCTGAAGGATTTGATGAGTGATATTTCCCATCAGATGAAAACTCCGCTCGCCTCACTTCAAGTGTTTGTGGATATTTTTTCGGAGGAGATAAATCAGGAGAACGGAGAGATTGATGAAGAAAAACGGGCTGTTGTAAGGATGGCAGAAAAGCAGATTGAGCGGATGCGCTGGCTTGTGACAGGTATGCTCAAATTGGCTCAGGTGGAGTCTGGGGTGTACGAATTTGATTTTAGGAGGCAGAGCCTTGATGCAACAATTTCAAAAAGCGTAGATGCTCTGAAAATGAAAGCGGATGAGAAAGAGATTCGTCTGGTGGTGAAGAAAGACACCATTTCAGAGGGGGAAGTTCTCCTCAATCACGATTCGGACTGGCTGCAGGAGGCGTATACGAATCTGATAAAAAACGCGATTGCCTATGCGCCGATGGAAAGTGAAATTATAATTTGCATGGAGGAAACACCGCTGGCGGTTACCGTTTCAGTTGAGGATAGCGGCGAGGGAATTCCGAAAGAAGAACTTCCGAAGATATTTAATCGCTTCTACCGCGTGCATAAGACAGGACAGCGAGAAGAGGGAGTGGGAATCGGACTCGCGCTGGCAAAGAGCATTGTTGAGGCAAATGGCG
>CAMVIN010000157.1 GCA_947167565.1 uncultured Clostridia bacterium
CTTCAGGAGGCGGCAGATATTCATGACGAGACGATTCGTCTATCACTGGGACTTGAGGATGCTGAAGATTTAATAGAAGATTTGAAACAGGCGTTTGAGACGGCATTTAAATAGAGTCCGGTCTGGAGGGTTTTTTGATGAATAAGAAGATAAAATATATTCTTATCACCATATTTACTGTGGCAGGATTCCTTGTGGCACTGGCTGCGAATCTGATTTTTCCACAGGTGGCAGACGCAGAACTGAAAGAATATCCGGTCGGCGACTATAATATGTCAGGAAATGACTTTTATATTGTTTTGCTCGTCGTTCTTGCGGCTGGATATCTCATCGCAGGAATTGTTAGTGGATTTGATGAGGAGAGAAAGGAAAAATACAGGAAACGGGCACCATTTCGCTTTGCCTGTGGTATCGCACTTGCTCTTTGGGATATACTCGGGACGAAGACGCAGGTATTTACGCAGCCGTTCTTTCCGGGACCGGCAGGCATTTTGGAGGCTTTTGTGCAGGAGGGGGATTTCATTTTACAGAATACGTTGTACTCCCTAAGGCTGTATCTGTTTGGTTTTTTGGCTGGCACTGTTGTGGGCGTTGTCACAGGTGTTCTGGTTGGATGGTTTCCTAAAGTTCACTATTGGGTGGAGCCTGTCCTGAAAATTGCCGGCGTAATTCCGGCAGTGGCGTGGATGCCTTTTGCGCTTACGTTGCTTCCGACGCCGTTTTCAGCAGCTGTGTTCCTGATCGTTATTTCAGTCTGGTTTCAGGTGGCAACACTCACGGCAGCGGGGGTTGCCTCGACGCCAAAGGCCATGATGGAGGCGGGGAGAACGCTGGGAGGAAATCAGTTATATTTGGTATTTCATGTAGCAATTCCGCACGCAATGCCAAGTATTTTCACTGGAATCACAACGGCGAATGCCTTTGCCTTTACGATTCTGGTTATGGCAGAGATGATGGGACAGCCGGGAGGTCTTGGCTATTATATCAACGCATCAAAAGTATGGAGTGCATATTATAAGGTGTTTGCAGCAATTCTTGTCATGGCAATTCTTTTCAGCCTGATTACGAAAATTCAAAGTCTGATTGAGGCGAGAGTTCTTCGGTGGCAGAAAGGGGTGGTAAAATGAGTGAAGTAATTTTGAAAATAGAAGGTGTCAATCGGATTTATGAGGATGAGGACTCGACCGTTCAGGCGCTTTCGGATGTTAATCTGGAAATAGAAAAAGGGGAATTCATTTCTATTATTGGTACATCCGGCTGCGGGAAAACGACACTTTTACGATTGATAGCGGGGCTTGACACACCGCAGACTGGCACGCTTACTCTTCGTGGAAATGAGATTAAGGGACCGGATCCGAGAAGAGGTTATGTGTTCCAGCAGGGAAGTCTGTTCCCGTGGCTCACGGTCGAAAAAAACATTGGCGCAGGACTGAAGGCGCGTCACGTACTGAAGCAGGAGAAAAAAAGAATTCCGGATTATTTGGAGATGACGGGACTCACAGGATTTGAGAAGGCATATCCACATCAGATCAGCGGTGGCATGGCGCAGAGAGTTGCCATTGCGAGAGCATTGATTAACGACCCGGAGATTCTTCTTCTCGATGAGCCGATGGGGGCGTTAGATTCTTTTACAAGAGCGGATTTACAGGATAAAATTCTGGAGATTCGCGAGAAGACCGGAACAACGATGATTCTTGTCACCCACGATGTGGATGAGGCAATTTATCTCTCAGACAGAATCATTGTGATGACACCGAGGCCGGGAAAAATCAGTGAAATTATTAAAGTTTCAATGCATCATCCGAGAAAGAGAAACTCCGGTGATTTCACAAAAATGAGGGAAAAGTTGTTAGAAAAATTCCATCTGGCAAGTGAGCAGACTATGCCGGAATATACTATTTAAGGAGGAACCATCATGAGAAAAACAAATATTTTTAAAAGGTTTGGGGCAATTGCACTTGTAAGTGCGCTGGCTCTGTCATTGACAACAGGTTGTAGCAAGAGAACAGACACCGGATCAGATTCGGATACAGAAAAGGATTGTTGCGCTTCTGAGGGAGCGGCAGACGGCGATTTTAAGTACGGAAAAATTGATATTCCGGCACTGGATGGTTCTCTTTGTGGGGCACCGATTTATATCGCAAAAGAAAAAGGTTTTTTTGCAGAAGAGGGGATTGATGCCAATCTGACAGCAGCAGATTTTGAGACAAGAAAAATTGGTCTGAACAATGGAAATATACCATTTGTCAACGGCGATTTTCAGTTCTTTTCTTCGGCGGAACAAGGGATTAACATGAAAGTCATCGCCGGCATGCATCTCGGCTGTATTAAGCTGATTGTGAGAAATGACTCGGATATTAAATCTCCGGCAGATGTGAAGGGAAAGAATATTGGTGTCGATGAGGTCGGTGGCACAACCTTTCAGGTGGCGAGCGTATGGTTGGAAGAGGGCGGCGTGTCCGCAAAGCAGGAGGACAAAGAGGTCAGTTTTCTTCCGTACTCCGACGGAAACCTTGAATTGGAGGCTCTCTACGAAGGGGAGATCGATGTGGCTGCGGTCTGGGATCCGCTAGGTGATATTGCTGTAAATTCAGGAAAAGCAAAGGTTCTCGTTGACATTGCTAAAGATGAGCCGTTTGCCGGAAAATACTGTTGTTTTTACTATGCATCTGAAAAAGTATTAAACGAAAATCCGGATGAGATAAAGGCGCTTCTTGCCGCTGTTCAGAAAGCACAGAAGTGGATTAATGAAAATCCGGAAGAAGCATTGAATATTATTGTAGAGGGAAATTATTCGCAGGTTGAGGATAAAGAGATTGCAAAGACACTGATTCAGGATTATGACTACAAAGCGACACAGGCGGAGGCAGAGGCTGCCGGATACCATGTCGCAGACGATGTGAAATATTTTGCGCAAAAGCTTCATGATATCGGCTATCTTGAGGGAGATCCGGAAGAATTTGCGAATAACCTCTATCAGGAAGTAAAAGTGGAGGGCTAAGATGAGTAATTCAAAAATAAATACAAAATTGATTCACGGCGGAATCTATGGAGATATACAGACAGGGGCGGTCAATGTACCGATTTATCAGACATCAACCTATGAGCAGGAGATTCCGGGAAAACACAAGGGCTGGGAGTATTCCCGTACGGGAAATCCGACGCGCGCGGCGTTGGAGGCATTGATTGCCGATTTGGAGAGCGGCACGGACGGATTTGCTTTTGCGTCCGGCATGGCAGCAATTACGGCTGTACTCAGCCTTTTTGAAACGGGGGATAATCTCGTAATTTCAGACAATGTATATGGCGGGACATTCCGCGTGCTGGATAAAGTTTTTAACCACTTTGGCATTGGATTTAAAATGGTAGATACGACAGATGTGGAGGCCGTGGAGGCAGCCATCGATGAGACCGTAAAGGCAGTCTACATTGAGACACCGACCAATCCACTGCTTGGCATTACCGATATAAAAGCAGTAGCGGATGTGGCAAAGAAAAAGGGAATTCTATCGATTGTAGACAATACATTTTTTACTCCTTATTTGCAGAGACCGATTGAACTGGGAGTGGATATTGTCATCCATAGTGCAACAAAGTATCTTGGAGGACACAGCGATCTGGTTGCCGGACTTGTGGTGGTAAACGATAAGGAACTGGCAGATAAACTTGCCTTTATCCAGAACTCGACAGGTGGCGTTCTTCAGCCATTTGATTCTTTTTTGCTGATTCGTGGCATTAAGACTCTGGGAGTCCGCCTTGACCGCCATGTTGCCAATGCCGAGAAACTCGCAGAGTTTCTTGCGGCGAGCAGTGAGGTGAAAAAAGTCTATTATCCGGGACTTACCAGTCATCCGGGATATGACATCAACAAAAAACAGGCCAAGAATGGCGGTGCTATGATTTCCTTCGAACTGACAGAGGGGCATGACGTCAATACCTTTTTTAAGAAATTGCAGATTATCAGCCTTGCTGAGAGTCTCGGTGGTGTGGAGTCACTTGTGTGCCACCCGGCATCTATGACACACGCGGCAATTCCGAAAGAGATTCGGGATAAAGTGGGAATTACAGATGGACTGATTCGTCTTTCCGTGGGAATTGAGGACGGAGAGGAATTGCAGGCAGATTTAGAACAGGCAATGAAGAGATAAGAAAAGAGGGGCTGATATGGCTTATTATGAATCGTTTCATGATATGATTGGAAATACTCCGATTGTAAAGTTATCTCAAATCGGAAAAGAATTTTCGTCTGAAATATTTGCAAAGATGGAACTTCTGAACCCGGCAGGAAGTGTGAAAGACCGGGTTGGAAAGTACATGATTGAGGACGCCGAGAAAAAGGGACTGTTGAAAAAAGGATACACCATTATCGAGGGGACGGCAGGAAATACCGGACTTGGTATCGCTTTTGCCGCCCTGAATAAAGGGTATCGGATTATATTTGTTGTGCCGACAAAGTTTTCAATCGAAAAACAGCAGCTTATGAAAGCTCTGGGGGCAGAGATTATCAATACGCCCCGGGAACTTGGAATGCAGGGGGCTGTGGCAAAAGCAGAGGAATTAAAAAAGGAAATCAAAAATTCTATTTCACTCGGACAATTTACTAATCAGAGCAATCCTAAGGCACATTACGAGACTACAGGACCGGAAATCTATCAGGATATGAACGGTGATATCGATTATCTTGTTCTCGGTGCGGGGAGTGGCGGAACATTTACCGGTGTGGCAAGGTACTTAAAGGAGAAAAACCCGTCAATCCGGGCAGTGCTTGCAGATCCGGTCGGCTCCACCATCGTTGGCGGAGAACATGCAGACTATAACATTGAGGGAATTGGCAATGACTTTATTGCGGAGACAATGGATATTTCTCTTGTGGATGAGGTAATTAAGATTAACGATGAAGAGGCGTTTGCCGCATCGAGAGAGCTTGCCCAAAAAGAGGGAATTCTGGCGGGTACCTCCTCCGGGGCAGCACTTGCTGCTGCCAAAAAACTTGCGGCTAAAGTAGATGGAAAGCGAATTGTCGCTGTTTTTCCTGACAGGGGGGACCGCTATTTTAGTGCGGGACTGTACGAGTAAAAGAGCGAATGTTTAGTTATAGGCTGAGGTTATAACCGGACATTAAAATTACCTATTTGACTTTATTCATATAGGAATACTATAATATAGGTGTATTAAGAGTATTGAAATGCGGTCGTGAATTGCCGCAGGAAAAGAAAGGTGGAATAAAAACATGGCAAGAATTAAATTATTAGAATTGGAAGAGACAAAAGGAGCAGAGCGTGAACGCTATGAAGAACTGGCAGGAAGAAATGCAGTTACCAATATGAAAAAAGGTCTTTTGCAGGATGCAGCTACTTATGATGCATTTATGGCATGGTATACATCATGGAATCGTCTGGTTGAGGTAATCAGTGAGAGAGAAGCTACCGTCTTTGCTCACTCTGTATCCACGACAAACAGCTGCCAGCTGTGCTCGTTGTTTTTTATCAGCGACTTAAAGGCATTGGGCATTGACCCGAATCACTTCGAAAAGACAGAGAAAGAAGAGGTTCTTTCCGAACTGGGTCAGCAGATTGTTAAGGATCCGACGAATGTATCGGATGAACTGTTTGAGCGCCTGAGAAAGTTTTTTGATGACCGGGAATTGGTTGTTATTGTCGGTTTTGCCGCTCAGATGATTGCGACGAACAACTTTAACTCAGTATTTCAGATTGATGTCGATGAGAGACTTCTCCCGATTAAAGGTGAGTTCAAGCCGGCAACGTGGAGAGAAAACATAAAATAAGTTTGAACTTAATTGAAGGAAAATTATGGCAAGGAAATGGATACAGATATATTTGGTGTATCATTTCCTTGTTTTTTTATAAATAATATTCATTTTGATGGACATCTTGTAGGACGGCATATGATACAATAAGACTGTATATATCAATAGTAAGTAGTATTATGTGAGATACAGAAATGAGGGTTGTTATGTCGCTTGTTTTAATTATGAACTTTTGGATGTTTATTTGCTCTCTGGCAGGTTTGTGTTATGGAGTGCACCATTTTTTTAGGATAAAAAAGGTTCTTTATTTGCAGATGATTACGTGTGGAATCGGGTGCCTGATGTATGCGAGATTATTTTTTGTGATTTTTTTGTTCACGCAGGGGGAATTGAATCAGGGGTTTCATGTGGGACTTCTGGGAATAATGGGAAGTTTTATGTTCCTTTTGTCCGCCAATTATGGACAGATGGACGGTTTGGTTGATGATGGGACGAAGACTTTTTTTGCGACGCGGATAAAGGCTCTTCTTGTTCCGGTTTTAATAACGTTGCTATATGTCTTTCTTTTACTCAAGACAGATAATCTACAAATTCGCATTGCGGCAGGACTTTTGACACTGTTTATTTTGCCTTGTTCGTATTACAATTTTAAGCATGTTATAATCTATGATGTGGAATTGGGGATTATCCGTTCACTGAGAAAGTACAATATTTTAGCAGTGATATACGCATTTCTTGTGATGTTTGAATGCATTGGCACAGTACTGAATATCAGACCGCTGTATGTTGTGTCATGTATTGGAATTGGTCTTATTGCTTTGATGATTATTCCGGTTGTAAAGGGAGGTGCCGGCAAATGGACAATATAAGTTATATTTTATTTGTATGCTTTTTGATTCCCATGCTCATGTCTCTCTTTCTTTTAGAGAGGCGCGCAAGGCTTGTTGTCGGGTACATCCTGGTAGGTGCAACGGTCTGTTTGTTTATATCCGAGGTAAATGGATTGTTGTATCAGGTGTTAAATAAGGATATGTTGTATTTTTGTACAACAGTATCGCCTATTACGGAGGAGATTATCAAAGCTTTACCTGTTTTGTTTTATGCTTTTTTCTTTTCAGACAACAGAAGAACGTTGTCACAGGTTGCTTTTTCTGTAGGACTGGGGTTTGCTATTTTAGAGAATATGATAATGCTGACACAAAATATAGAGAACATCGATTTGGGATGGGCTGTCATCCGCGGCTTTGGTGCCGGATTGATGCACGGTGTCTGTACAGTGGCAGTTGGGATAGGAATATCTATGGTAAAAAAGAAGAAAAAACTATTCTATTGCG
>CAMVIN010000158.1 GCA_947167565.1 uncultured Clostridia bacterium
TCACAGGCCGCAAGGTTGGAAACTCCGTCCTCTTGACGCTGAATTTCCAAACCGCCGACAGTGTTTTGCAAAAAGCTTCCACTTCGCTCCCATACTACCTGATGGTCACTGGAAAGAACAACTCCCATCTGTTTGTCCGCCTCCCGTATTGCCTGGGCACCGCTCTCATAAGAGCCGGTAATCTGTCCCACTGCCAGCACATAATACTTGGCAATAGAAGGCTGCTCTAATCGAACAAAGCGGTCTGTCGATTTCAGCGATGCCGGTCCGCTTACCTCCTCCGGAACCTTCGCCATCTCAAAGTTGACCGGAAATTGAATATACCACTCGGTCAAAGACTTGCTCGTAACACGAGATGCATATCGGAACTTCTCCGATGAGTTCTGCGTCTGGTTTGAAATACTGTCATCTCGTGTCTTCTCGTATTTTCCACTCGCATTTTTCTTACAAAGCGTTATATTGATCACATTTCCATTGGCATGAATTCCCTGTACATACTCTCCTTCCCAACTAAATTTCTTTACCTCTTCCCCCTTCGTATTGGCAATGTAGAGTTCATGGCACGGAACCACCTTAGAACCGTTGACGCCCACTCCAACATCGCTCTTTCTCACATAGCCGTATACAATATTTTCGTCAATAACACCGAGCAGTCTCACATACGTTTCCTCATCCGGCTGGTTAACACTCTCCCTCTCATCTTTTGCGAGATTGTAAATCACAATATTTTCTCCGTAGCCTGTCTTCAAATTAGAGGACCAGACATAGCAGTTTGCTTTTGTCATTGTCATAAAGGAATTGCTTTTCGTATTTTCTGCCAGTTTTTCCATGCGCTTTCCGTAAATATTGTATGCGTACACGGTGTTGGCCACGGAAAAATAATAAATTCCGCGGTCACTGACATAACTGTAGTCCTGAAAATCTTCCTTTAACTGCTGATACGTTGTACTGCTTGGCATATAGACAAGTTCAATCAACTGTCCATCTGCTGTATACTCGTAGAGAACGACAGCTACATCGCCCTCATAAGCACCACGCGAAAAATAACCATATACACAAAAATAGACATTATCTTTCTCGTCAACCTTGAGCAACCGAATCTGATGCTCATTGTAAGCGCGATAAATATCAGACGCATCTTTACTGTACACAGAATAAATGCTCATGATTTCATTTTTTTTCATATCATAGCGGTACAGGTTGTCGCCACGCTCAAAATATAATATATTTTCATCCTCATTGCTGAGCATTTTCCCCTCATAATTATTGGTAATACCCAATTTTAACTGGCTGGACTGCGTACTGGCAAGTTTTTTATCAAATTCTGCCTCCATCGTGCGATCATAATTCAGAAGATAGTTGCGTCCACCGGCATAACGCACTCGATAAAATTCTTTGATGTGATAAGTTTCTTTTCCTGAATCTGTATTTGCCTGAACAAAATAATTGTACTGGATACATGCCGTCTCCATGTTATATTCTTTGACGGTAACTAATTCTTTGGAAACAACTTTTGGCGAAAGATTTCCCCATGTCACCAGTTCCGCACTCGATGTAATATCCACGGATGACAGCGACGTGTTCCGATTCTTATCACTCGGTTCCAAATACGATGACAGTAGCTCTAATTTGCTCTTGTCAAATGTGTCCTTATGAAATTTTTCTGTAAAAGCAAGTTTTTCTGCCAGATGAGAATTATCTAAATAGTATTTGAGACGCGAGTAGTAGTGTATCTTACGTCCATCACTTGCGCTTCCCACAAAATCTACAATATATTCAGTGCTGGTCGCGAAGTTGTAATCGAATTTGATTTCTACCTGAGACTGCTTATCAGACAGCGGAATGGAATCCCCTGTCTCATACACCTCACCGCTCTCTTTATCAACGATCTCATAGTATATAGATGTCAAATATAACGGCGCATCTCCCAACAGAACAAGCATTGTCTTGTCCTGTGCTAACGGAATCATGCACTCTCTTACAATATTCGCCTCCATCGGCGCACTGTACCCATACAGTGTTCCCACTATTTCCCCCTGCGTTTCAATCTGCACATAGGGAAATGTTTCTTTTCCCAGTTCTCTCTCTGTTCCTGTATCGCTCACCGCTGTCTCCATGCGCATAGCAAAGAAAAAGAGCGCACCTACAAAAATCAAAATGAGCGCAACGGTTTTATATATTTTTTTTGCCATAGTTGGTCTCCATTCTATAATTTAACCTGAACAGTCAGAACCCTTTTCAAACTCTGACTCATACTCTATGATAATATCAAACCTCAAAAAGTGCAAGATATACACCAAATTTTTTTCTTTTCATATATTATTACCAAAAAAGAATCGAGGAAATAAAATGAGCCAATACGATAATCCGGATTTTACTTTTTCTTTTGACAAACCTGCCATCCCATCACTGTCACCGGTTTTAGGCAGTGAAAAACTCTGGGAAATGGAACAGGACAATTCCTATCTGAAATATTTATACCCGAAAATCACGCAGCAGATTAGTGAGTTTGTGGAGGAACAGTGCGACCAGATGGAATATGAGGGCAGTCTGATGTTTGATGCCTATCCTGACAAAACCGCCCTTCAGCTAATGGCCGCCGGCATACACACCGATTTCAAAAAAAAATACCCCGATTCATATAACGGAGATTCTTCCCTTCTCCGAGATATCATCGAGGTAGTTCTGTTTCACGAAATCATGTACCGAAGAAACCGGTATCGAAATCACAGAAGACTGTATTTTTAACCGGCACTTACTGACTGAACACAACATTTTTATCCGTCTTTTCTGTCTTGATTACAAGATACGGATAACTCGTTTTGTCGCTGTGGACATCGTCCTCCGCCGGACCGGTAAGCGTAGTCTCTACGCACAAATCCTCGCCCTTTTCATACAGCCCTTGTACCTGTATGCTGTAACCGCCACTCTCCTGCTCACCATACCCAATGGCAATGTACATCCAGATACCATCCTCATACGTCATTTGAAAGGAATTAATCTTTTTCTGCTCGATTTCTCCGGCCAAATCCTCCGGGATATCCGCAGACGGGACTACTGTATAATCCCAGTCCTTTCCTCTCTGGCTGTCATTCTGAACGGACTGGCAGCCGGAAAACATACTGAGCATCAGTAGTCCCAACATAAGAATTCGCAATTTTTTCATTCCGACACCTCAATGAATCTTTCGTATCATTGTATGATTGTCAGGTCAAAAATATTCCCCCGCTCACCCTCTCATGAGTTCATCGGACAACCTCGCAAACTCCTCAAGTCCCAACTTTTCTCCTCGAATTGCCGCCGGAAGCCCCAATGCCTCAAGCGCACGGGCAACTTCCTCTTTGCTAAAATTCAGTTCTCCGCTGTTGCAGATTCCATTCTGCAAGGTCTTTCGCCTCTGATTAAACGATGCCCGTATCAGGCGGAACATTAATTTTTCATCTTTTACCTCTATCGGATTTTTCTTCAGGCAGTCAAGCCGAATCACCGCACTACCCACATTTGGGCGAGGCATAAAACAATTCGGTGGAACATTGGCTGCAAGGTATGGGTTGGCATAATACTGCACAGCAAGCGAAAGCGCCCCATACTCCTTTGTTCCCGGCTTTGCCTGCATACGCTCCGCCACTTCCTTTTGCACCATAACGGTCACGTTCGCAAGCGGCACTCTGCTCTCTAATAACTGCATAATAATTGGCGTTGTGATATAATACGGAAGATTAGCCACAACCTTAATCGGCTTGCCATCATTATGCTGATCAGCAATCGCCTGAATGTCCTGTTTTAAAATGTCTCCATGAATAACTTCCACGTTGTCATAGGCGGACAGTGTTTCCTGCAAAATCGGTATCAATTTATCATCAATCTCCACTGCCAGCACCTTTTTTGCGCGCTCGCACAAATACTGCGTCATCGTTCCGATTCCCGGTCCGATTTCCAGCACAAAATCATCCTCTGTCACCTCAGCCGCATCCACAATTTTATCCAGCACATGCGGATCAATCAAAAAATTCTGACCGAATTTCTTTCGAAAATGAAAATCATGCTTTTGCAGAACCTGTATCGTCTCCTGCGGATTTCCTAATTTTGCCACGACACCCTCCTCTTATAGTCGATACATTTTCATCGCATTTTCCGTCGTCACACGAATCACTTCCTCTTTGGAAATCCCCTTTAACCGCGCAACTTCATCCACGACGAAACACAAATTTCTCGAATCATTTCTCTTTCCCCGGTTCGGCTCCGGAGACAGATACGGGCAGTCCGTCTCCAACACAATACGTTCTAACGGAATCTGCTCTACGGTCTGCTTTAATTTCTTTCCGTTTTTAAATGTCACAACACCGCCGACTCCGATATAAAATCCCATCTTTACATATTCCTTTGCCATCTCCGGCGAATAGGAATAACAGTGAATCACACCGCCGCACTCATATGCTTTCGTCTCCCGAATCAACTTCATCGTCTGCTCCGCCGCATCGCGGCTGTGAACAATAATCGGCAGCCCCACTTCCTGCGCCAGTTCGATCTGTCGTACAAACCATTTTTTCTGAATATCCGGCGACGGCTCCGGCCAGTAATAATCCAAGCCAATCTCACCAATCGCCACCACCTTTTCACGTGAAGCGTTCTCCCTGAGACAGTCCATATCCGCCTCTGTCAGCCCCTCTGTGTCAGACGGGTGAACGCCAAGCGCCGCATAAACAAAATCATACTGCTCTGATAACCTCAGAGCAGCACGACTGGATTCCATATCTGCACCGACATTTACCACATAGCCAATACCGCAAGCGTGGAGACTGTTCAACAACTCATCCCTGTCCTCATCAAATCTCTTGTCATCGTAGTGACTGTGTGTGTCGAAAATCAATTTTTGTTCCATAACAATTCCCTCTTAGCCCCGCAGAATTTGAACTCCGCAATCAGCAGATTTCTGCTCCTGCCGGCATCGGCTTCTCCGGTGTCATCAGAGCGAGATTGCCCTCCGCATCTTCTGCGCACAAAAGCATGCCCTCAGACAAAACTCCTGCCAGCTTCGCCGGCTTCAGATTGACAAGCACCATTACCTTTTTGCCTACCATCTCTTCTGCCGAGTAGTATTTTTTGATGCCGGATACAATCTGTTTTACTTCGCTTCCGACTTTCACTTTGCTGCAGAGAAGCTTTTTGGATTTCGGCACTTCCTCACAGGCGATAATCTCGCCGACCTGAAACTGCATCTTCATGAAATCGTCAAACGTAATCTCCGGTTTTGCCTCGATATCAATGACCTCTTCATCGCTCTCCTGCGTGTTTGAAGCATCACTGTCCGTGCCGGTTCCCAGCGTGGACTCAACTTCTTTCAATACCTCTTCCACATCGAGGCGGGCAAAAAGAATCTCCGGTTTCTCTGTCACCTTGGTTCCGGAAACATAACCGCCAAAGGTCAATTCCTCAAGACTACATTTCTCTGCATGAATCTGCGCCAAAATCTTCTCCGAAGTCTGCGGCATAAAGGACTCTAAAAGAATCGCTCCCATGCGGATTCCCTCGATGAGATTGTAGAGAACGGTAGCCAGACGGTCTTTCTTTGCCTCATCTTTGGCGAGAACCCAAGGCTCTGTCTCATCAATATATTTGTTACATCTCTTAAAAAGCGTGAAAATTTCTGATATTGCATCTGCCACACGCAGCGCATCCATCTTCTCTGTCACCTTGCCCGGTGTCGCATTGGCCACTGCCTTTAAGTCAGCGTCTACTGCATCTTCCACGCCACGGTCTTCCACCACACCGTCAAAATATTTATTGCTCATGGAAATCGTGCGGTTTACCAGATTACCAAGAGTATTGGCAAGTTCAGAGTTCATGCGCTCTACCATGAGTTCCCACGTAATCACACCGTCATTTTCAAACGGCATCTCATGCAATACGAAGTAACGAACTGCGTCAACGCCAAAACGCTCTACCAAATCATCCGCGTAAATGACGTTACCCTTGGACTTACTCATCTTGCCATCCCCCTGCAAAAGCCACGGATGTCCGAACACCTGCTTTGGCAGCGGCACATCCAGCGCCATCAGAATAATCGGCCAGTAAATCGTGTGGAAGCGGATAATATCTTTTCCAATCAAATGCAAGTCTGCCGGCCAGAATTTGTTGTAGAGGTCGCCGTTGTCTCCATCTGCATCATATCCGAGACCGGTGATATAGTTGCTGAGGGCATCCAGCCATACATACACGATATGGCCCGGATCAAAATCCACCGGAATTCCCCATGTAAAACTGGTGCGGGATACACAGAGATCCTGAAGCCCCGGCTTGAGGAAGTTGTTAATCATCTCATTTTTGCGGGACTCCGGCTGAATAAATTCCGGATGCTCTTCAATATGCTTCATCAGACGATCCTGATATTTGCTCAGTTTGAGGAAATACGCCTCTTCCTTAGCCGGCTGACACTCTCTTCCGCAGTCAGGACACTTGCCGTCCACCAACTGGGACGCCGTAAAGAAAGACTCGCAAGGGGTACAGTACATCCCCTCATAAAATCCCTTGTATATATCACCCTTGTCATATAATTTTTTGAAAATCTTCTGAATCTGTTTCTCGTGGTCCTCATCCGTCGTACGGATAAATTTATCATAAGAGGTGTTCATCATATCCCAGATTCGCTTAATCTCTGCGGATACCTTGTCCACAAATTCTTTTGGCGAAATCCCCTCTTCTGCTGCCTTAAGCTCAATCTTCTGTCCGTGCTCATCCGTTCCCGTCTGGAATCGGACATCATATCCCTGAAATCTCTTGTACCGCACAATCGCATCGGCCAGCACAATCTCATACGTATTTCCGATATGAGGTTTGCCTGATGTATAAGCAATCGCTGTGGTGAGATAATATGGCTTCTTCTCCATGTTGAAGTCCTCCTAACATTCTTGTCATTCACTATACTTACTTATTTTAGGTAAAAATGAATGTCTTGTCAAGGATGACTTATAC
>CAMVIN010000159.1 GCA_947167565.1 uncultured Clostridia bacterium
ATAAAGAAAACATCTGATATGAAAGATTTTCTAAAAGAAAATCCGGGGTTCCAATTTCTATATAATAATGTTATAATGATGTTATCAGATCGAGAGGGCGCAAAGCATCCGGTGGATGCTTGTTCTGCGCGGACCGGATCGGAGAGGAGAGGATGTTGTGCTTTATGGTGAGTATCATAGAAAACGAAGACGTCATGGAAACGGTAAGAAGTTCTATAAAATATGAGGTTAGGCAATTAGAGAAACAGTTAGCGGAGATAAACGAGCAGATACAAGAGAAAAACGAGCAGATACAAGAGAAGGATAAGTTAATTGCTAATAAAGATGCAGAGATTCTGAAATTGCGTAAGGAATTGGAGCAAATGAGACAGCGGTAAAAGTGAGCATGGAAATGTAAAAATCATAAACCAGGCGATTCTATATCGTAGAGTTGTCTGGTTTGCTTTTTATCGCAAAATGACGAAAAATCGTTGTTTTATACAGATTTCACTCAGACAAAAGTAGCAATTCCTATGCAGGTGTTAACGAGTCGGTTGTGACCGAAAGCGCGATACGGTTTGAACCGGGGGGAATTTGGTCCGGGGATGTATGGCGTAAATGAAAAATTTACTTCTTGGGAAGATTTGGAAAAAAGGGTATAGAAAAACAAGTAAATGTTACAAAAAATAGAGGTGAAAATGAGTTTCGGAAAACCGTAAAATGCACGAGAATAAGTGCGTGGGAGTTTCCAAGACCACTCGGGGAATAAAGAGAGGTGTTAACTGGCTTTGGGGAAGTGGATTGGTTTGCATCGACAGTAGATTATTTAGGACGGTAAAATTAAATATTGTGATCTACTTAGAATGTGCGTGGCTTCCGGCTGCACATTTTTTTATTAGTTCGACACTTTTTACCAGTCAATCGTATTATAAGTGAAAGGCAAAACGGTACCGTGGAGAGGAGATGAGAAACTTGCTGGAAAGTGCAGCCGTTTTTGATGAAATCTATGAACTGTATGCGGACGACATATACCGTCTCTGTTTTACGTATATGAAAAATAAAATGGATGCGGAGGACGCCATGCAGGAAACATTTTATAGATTTTACACAACGCAGCGAAAATTTGATTCCATAGAACATATTAAGGCATGGGTGATTGTCACCGCCTCAAATTACTGCAAGGATATTTTGAAACAGTGGTGGAGAAAAAGAAAAAATTTAGATGAGATAGGAGAGGTGGCCAGTGAGGAAAAAACGGAAAATTCGGAACTCTATGAACTAGTCATGAAACTTCCTGAAAAATATAAAGCAGTGACTTATATGTACTATTACGAGGGGTACAACAGCAGACAGATTGCCCGGATTCTCGGAAAGCCAGAGTCAACTGTTCGCACTTACTTGCAAAAAGCGAGACAACAATTAAAACAAGAGATTGAGTAGTAGAGAGGAGATAGGTTGAAATGAATCAAAAAGTTAAAGATTTTTATCAAAAAATTCAATTGGATGAGGAGTCGAAAAAGAGAATTCATGATGAAATAATAAAGAACGCAGAAAGCAAAAAGCCAAAGGGAAATATGCCGGCTGAGTGGCGGGTGGTTGCGGCGTGTCTTTTGATGGCACTTGCCATTCCGACAGTGACCTATGCAGGGGTAAAGACAATAGCAGAGGTAAAGACAATCCATCCATTCCGGGTGTCAGTCGAACTCCCGGGGAATCAGGAGCAGGAAAGAAAATATGTCCATGTCGAGACGGATTTCGGAAAAGAATACAAATTGGAGAAAAATACGGAGATAATTGAGAACGACAACGGAGAATTGGTGGAAGTTCCGGCTGAGCAGTCTGAGTATGAAAAGGGGATGTACAGTTATTGGCATAAGGATGGCTTCTCGGCGGGAAAAGATTTTTTCTATGAATTGATTTATGTAGAGAGCGGAGAGGATAGGACAGTAAATTTGTATGATAATGTCAACCGGAAAGAAATGACGGTCAATGATCATCGAGCGGTGTTCATGACCGCCGGTACAATCCAGGGAACGCGTTATGACGACAAAGAGGATTTGGATTATGTAAATGAACTGTATATTTTTTATGATGAGTACAATTATATTGTGAAATTTTGTGGAATGAAAAAACTTGGCGAGAAGGGCCTGGTCTCCCTTGCGAAAAAGATTTCAATAAAAGAGGTGTCGAAAGAAAAGGCGGACGATTATGTGGAGTCAGGTGTGGAATTTGGAGGTTACAGGGCAGAAGAATACGTGGAAATGCCGAAAAAAAAGGCGGTTGCTCCTGTGGTAAAGCAAGGGGAAAAGGTGAATTACGATGGCATGGAATTTCAGGTCATAAAAGTTTCTGTCTCAGATTCGGTAAAAGGTTCGCGCAAATATATGGACAGGGAGAATGTTTCCAAAAAACTATATGACAGAAAAGGAAAATTATATAAATATACGAGAGAGAAACTGAAAACCGGAGATGGTGACAGGAAACCGGTAAAGGAAGTGACAGGCACAGAAGAAGTTCAGCCAAAGTGGGTGAGCATCACAATGAAAGTAAAGGGGAAAAAGAAAACAAATCAGATGTGTCTGCCGTCAATTAGTTTTCTTGAAAAAAGAGACGGGGAATATTATCATGTTTACTATGATGGTGATTATAACAGACCGAGCCGGATTGAGGACGCTTTTATGGATCTTATGCCGTGCTATTTCCGGGAGACGGTGGGAGGAAGCAGTTTTTGGATTCAACACCTCGATAAGGGGGAAGAAAAAATCTATCATTTTGCCTATTTGATGGATGAGGATTTTGTTGACCGGGCATATCTGGAAATCGGATATGGTCCGGAGGAGTGTTCAACATATATACCTTTGAATAATTGAAAAAAATAGTAACTTTTCAGCCCTTCCGGCTGCCGTTAGTGTATAATTTTAATTGGTAAAAGATATAAAATTAAAAAGGGAAGAAGCAGGAAATGAAAGTGTTCACGATGTATGAAGGCTGGGATGCCGGTAAGAAGAATCGAAGCACACTGGTAGGAAAGACAATGCTGGCGGGAATGGAGAAAAGCCGGGAGTTTCACGAGAAACGGGAAGCACTGATCCGAAAAAAATATAATGCGGATGAAATTGAACAGAGGATACTGAATGGAGATGAGACAGTGCAGACGAAAAAGATACCAGAGCAAAAAAAGCAAGAGAACTATATCAATATTTAAATAATAACAGGGAAGGACTTCTGCCGTATCAGAAACAGGGGAAACAGATACCGGAGCCGAAAGAAGGAATCGAATACCGGGGAATGGGCGTGCAGGAGTCACAGAACTGTACCGTGATAACGATGCGGATGAAACGCCGGCTTATTTCAGATAGCAGTATTTCAAGCAGAAACTTTACTGCTGAAATACGGAATCTGAAAAAAGTGCCAACGTTTACTTGACACAAACAAAATTCTAAAATTATTTGCTTTTTTGCTCTTGATATGATAAAATGAAGTATACTTTATTTCATAAAAGGGGTTGTAAAGATGAAAGAACTGATCTATAATTTATCAGGCAGGCAGGCAGGCAGGCAGGCAGGCAGGCAGGCGGGCAGGCAGGCAGGATAATACTGTCTTTATTTTTGCAACCGTTTTTTGTGGAAAAAATAATAAAAGACCGATAAAAGACAATATTTCCTATTAGGGAGATATTGTTTTTTTGGTAAAAAAAAGAACGGAGGGCTTTATTATGAAGGAAAGAAAATTTTTTAGGAAAGGAATGGCTGTTGTGCTGGCGTTTGCTGTAGTTCTGTCATCGCTGGGCTATGGTGGATTCAGGCGGCCGGATGTGGCATATGCTGCTTCTGATGATCTGGTGACATTGGACACAGAAGCTGTATATGGCACAGCAACAACTCTGGGTTTCTCAATCAATGAGTATGATAATGAGAAATACGGTGGTTCAAAGGTGAAAATTTCAACAAAGGAGGATGACGGTACTGTCTGTGAAAGTACGGCGGAGTTGTTTGATTCTTTGACATTTGAAGCGAAAAATGCAAATGTTGCAATAATTAAGATCAAAACAAAAGAAACAACTCCCGCGGGACAATACTATTTCTGGCTGGATAAAACCGGAAAGGCTGCCCCGGAGGACAGCGCAGAAACTTATAATGCTGCCACGATAAAGGGGAAATTTGAGGTCAAAAAAATGCCGCTCACGGCAACTCTTAAGTCTAATGTAGAAAAGGCTTATTTGGATACAATGAATTCTGACGACTTTGAAGCAAATGTTACCTATAAAAATTCCAAGGGAGACAGCTTTGATGTAAGTTCAGATGTAGTTGTGTATTCTTCTGATGGATTTGATCCGGATAAGTCAGTGGGCGATTATTTAGTATCCTATGAAGTAACGGATCCTAATTTTGATATTACCTTTTCGGATGCTGACACGAATAAGAAATTGCCAATGAAAGTTGTTAAACGTGCTCTTAGTACTCTTACATTTGAAACGACTTCTGTTACCTATAATAAGGATAAGGAGTACTTGGAAAGCTCAATAACAAAAAGCTGGAAATATAATGGGGAAGTTGTTGATCTTGGCTCTGCTGTCAGTTATTCCTTGAAAAAAGGTGACGAGGTGGTTGCAAAAGCAAAGAATGCAGGTACATATACGCTGGTTGCCACAGCAACAAATAATTCCAATTACGAAGGAAGTAATGAGGCGGATTTTATGATTGCGCCAAAAGATATAAACTCGGATGATATTACTTTCAATGTGGCTAATAATGAGAAGGATTATAACCATGAATATCAGAAGCCTAATGTCACAGTTAAGGACGGAGATACTGATCTTACAAAAGGGGAGGATTTTGATTATACTTTTACGGTAGGTGGCGCGGAGAGCCAGAAGGATCACAATGAAACAGGATATCAAATCGTGGTCGCTGGGAATGGCAATTATACCGGGACAAAAACTCTCGACGATACATTTACTATTAAAAAAATAGATATTTCAACGACGGATATTCCGGACAGTAGTCTTACCGGAGTTGAAGATGAATATACCTATGGCGCCACATCCGGCATCAACCCGTATATAGATTTGTCGTCTAATCCGGAAATAGAAGCGACCTATTACTACAAGAAGAAGGGCGCAGATGATTCTAGTAAAGAGAAACTGACTAGCGATAAGAAGGCTTCACTTCCGGTTGGCGAATATACTTTGATTGCCGTACTCGATGATAATGCAGAAAAAGACAATTACAATGAAAGGAAAATTGAAAAGAATTTTAAAGTCAAAAAAAAGCAAGTAGTTGTCGTTTTTGCTGATATCGAAAAGAAATATGGCGAGAATGTGACGGCTGGTGATAAGAAGTTTTCTATCAATCCTTACGTGGATGACCAGACGACATATGTGTACGCTAAAGCAAACCCGGGGCGTGTAGGGGATGATGCGGTTATTACTGGTAATACAGTAGATGATTTTATTACCGTAGTGGATCCGACTACAAGTGCAGATGGCAAGGTTACGACTAAGGACGGCTATAATGATGCCATTGAAGTAAATCCAAATTATGAAATTAAAAAATATGTAGATGGAAAGTACAGCTGGACTCCACTTGACATAAAGGATGCTGTGGTCACTGTTACCGGAACGGATTATAACTCTGATAGCAAATCATTTGTCTATAATGGAGGGGTTCAAAAACCTAATGTCACTGCCAAGTTTGAAAATTTAACAGATGCCAACAAAATCAAACTTGGTGAGGATTATGAAGTGACATTTTATGCTCTCAATGAAGGAGCAGATACAATAGTAATAACGGATGATGCTATACCGGATGGCTCAAAGGATAATCTTACATCTATTACAAATGATGGTGATTTCAAAAAAGTTAATTATTATTACTATGAGATTAAACCGAAAGAAGGTAAGGGAAATGCCACCAAGGTTACCGGCACAAGCTGGGGATGGTATCGAATCGTAAAAGATGATCTTACAATAACTTACAATAAAGATCTTGAGAGTACATACACATACGGTGCGGATTCATGGACTGCTTTTTCGTTGGCAGATGGAGATTTTTCAGTAAGCGGAACAAAAACTAATCCTGGTTTTTCTAGTCTTCTTAGCACTGGAATGAGTGGAAAGCTTGTGGCAAAACTTCATGAGAATAAGGTTGGGGATACAGTTGATGTCGACTTTGGGTACGAGAACGAAAGTGGTGAATTCGTGGAATATGTGGCAACTGACACAGCCTTGTTTAACGAAGAGGCACGTAAGAATTATACATTCACATTCGTAGATAAGACGGCAAAAGTTAACAAGGCAGTAAACACTAAGCTTGTTGTTTCGCAAACTAACTGGGTATATGGTGGCGCTGGGTATACCACTGCTAGTGTTGCCCCAAAATTTGTTGATGGTGATACAGATGATACGAATGATATAGATGTACCTACAGGCGAATATACTACCTTTACGTACACGGTGAAAAAAGATGGTACTGTGATGGAATCTGGTTCTGGTATGACGGCAACTCAGATGGATGACTATGCTAAGGAACTTGATGCCGGTACTTATACCTTAGAGGTTACTGCTTCAGGCAGTGCAAATTATGCAGATGTAACGGGTACGGCTAGTTTTAGTGTGGAAAAGCAGAAGATTGTAATCGTTCCGGGAAAGGATACAAAGCAATTTCTTGCATGTGATGAGTTCACTTATAAAGTTTACAGGGTGAACTATGAAAACGGCAAATTTGCAGAATATAATACTACTGCGAATCCTGTGACAGGATTAACGGAAATTCCAAGTGAAAGTGATGGTAATGCTGAAAATAATATTATTTTTGATAAGGTGCTTATTGGAAGAGAAAACAGGGGCGAGGATGTAGGTACTGAGTATAAGACCGAGGCTGAGTGCAAG
>CAMVIN010000160.1 GCA_947167565.1 uncultured Clostridia bacterium
TTATATTTTTCAAGATTTTAAACAAATGGATAGAAATTTATTATACAATAATATGTAATAAATGTCAAAGGGTTCAATATCCATACTCTTTCTATAGATTTTCCCATAGAAATATGATAAGATAATCATATTATTAATTTTTTTTAGCTGTTACGTTCAATATGATTTCTGAGGTGAGATATTTGCGAGAAAAAAATGCGCACTTTTTACAGACAATTCTCATAGTCGGCATCCTTATCATAGCCGCTTTTTTTCTGCACCTTTTTGGTCGCCGCACAGATATCGCATTTTTTAGCAAATTATTTAATTTTATCCGAATTTTACTCTATATCAGTCTGTTTTCTTTCTGGGGGATTTCTGTCAGTCAGCGCGTCATGCAACTCAAAACCAAAAGGGTTCTCCACACAGTGGCAGTCATCATGGTATTCTGGCTTATCGTGAGGGAGTTTAAATACCGCTTTGCTCTGGATGTAGACCTTCTCCGGTATCTCTGGTACTTTTATTATATTCCCATCCTGCTCATTCCACTGCTGGCGCTTTTTACCTCCCTGTGTCTGGGCAGACCGGGGGATTATCAGCTGCCCGGATGGAGCATGATTTTATCCTTTCTTACTGCTGTTTTTATTGTACTTGTTCTGACCAATGATTTTCATCAACTGGTGTTTTCCTTTCCACAGAACAGTATTGTTTTTTCTGAACTGGACAGCAGTCACAAGGTGGGATATTATGGGATTGTCACCTGGGTACTCCTCAACTCTCTTGCTGCTTTTCTGATTATGCTGGCTAAATCAAGAATTGCCCGGACAAAAAAGTCTCTGGCTCTCCCGATGCTCCCCATTGTCATTGCCGTACTCTATCTTGTACTATATAATTCCAATCTTCCCTTTATCCGAATAGAACTGGGGGATTTCGCCGTATTTTTCTGTCTCGTATCCACAGCTTTTTTTGAGAGTTGTATCCAGTGCGGTCTGATTCCTTCCAATTCCCACTACTCAGACTTATTTCATACACTGACGGATACGCCGATACAGATTGTAGACAAGGATTTTCCTATCCGGTACTCCTCTTACAACTGCACGGAAATACCGGAAAACACTATTTTGTCACTAAAAGAAAACCATGAATTCACCCGTGACGGCAGACATCTTCACTGTAAAGCAATTCATGGCGGGTACGCCATCTGGACAGAAGATTTTTCTGAACTGCTGTCACTTCAGCAGACACTAAAAGAACGCCGTTTAGAACTGTCAGAGAGAAAAGACCTGCTTCAATATGAATATGATAAAGAAAAGGAACATAAAATCGTTGAGGAACAGAATAGACTTTATGATTTACTCCAAAAGAAGACGCAGAAGCAGATTGATAAAATCAATCTGCTCACCGGACAGTATTCCCACATTTTGGGCAAAAAAGAAAAAAAGAAACTTCTCAATCAAATTCTGGTAATGGGAACTTATATCAAACGACGCAGAGATTTTATCCTCTCTGAACACACGGACGAAACAGTATCATTGAAAATGCTTGATCATGCTCTCCTGGAATCCTTTCATGTCTTGAAGCGTTCCCATATTCAAGGGGGATTTCTTATACATGAGGACGAGGAAATAGTATCGTCTTCTTTTCTCCCCCTCGCCTATGATTTTTTTGAAGAAATTATCGAGTCCATTCTCTTCTCCTGCCGCTATGTCAATGTCCGCATCGGCTCTGTCAATCACGTGCTTAGAATCAATATTCTTACAGACTACCGGGGTGAGACGGACCATTTGTCAAAAATCTTCTCTGACATGCACATAGAACAGGATGATGACGGGACTGAATTCATTCTTCCTATGATTGGAGGCGAGAACAGATGACGGTTATCACAGACTTGTCTCCCTCTCTGTGCTGCGCAATCGCCGGTCTTTTGTTTGTTGTTACAATCACTGTGCTCGCACTTCTTTTGTGCAAACACAGTGTCACCGGGCAGTGGAAAACATGCCTGACAGATTTTTTACTGGTTCTTATTCTGCTCACTATTCTGTCCTATATAACAGCTGCCGCGGATACCGGCATCATACGATATCCGGTTCCAATTCCGCTCTCCGTTTTTTTTGCCATACTTTCGCTCGTGCTTCTTTATGTAGCTGACGGATTCCGAAAAACTTATCGCACAGGCAGAGAAACTCTGTTTCCCCGCTCTATCTCTCAGGCACTAAATTATTTGCCTCTCGGTATCTGTTTTGCCGATTATTTAGGAAATATCGTTCTAATAAATTATGAGATGACAGACCTTTTCACTCCCCTGATTGGGAGTTGTCCCCAGACACTCACAGATATATGGGGAATTCTGAAACATCCGGACGGTGATACGGGAGTCCGGCAATTAACAGATTCTTCGGAACTATATAAATTTCCTGACGGCACTGTCCGGCAATTTCATACAAGCCGTCTGGAAAATTCAGAATTGAGCGGATATACCCGGATTATCGTGCAGGATGTAACAGAAATCTATGAGACAAACCAATTGCTGCTCAGCGAGAACCAAAAAATAGCCGAAGCCAATTCGGAATTATCACTAATGTATGACCGTCTCGCCGAACGAATACGGGAGCAGGAGACGCTAAATTTGAAAATGAAAATTCACAACGACATAGGAGCCAGTCTCCTCACAATATCGCAAATTATGGATAAGTCCTCTTTCGAGAACATAGATTCTCAACTACGGCAACTGCGGAACGCCGTCAGTTTCTTCTCGGACAGACCGCCCACACACCAGAGTGACTGGAATTCGGTGTGTCGTATGGCAAAAAAATTGGATATTCAGTGTGTGCTTGATGGTTTTCTCCCGGATGACATCTCCCTCTGCTCACTCATCGCAGATGCCGTGGGCGAATGTGTGACTAACTGTGCCAAACACGCAAGAGGAACTCACGTTTTTGTCCATGTCAGGGAACATGAAAAAATCTGCACTGTTACGATTACAAATGATGGTATTCTTCCACAAAATGATATAGTGGAAGGCGGCGGCCTGTCCACACTCAGAAAAAAAATCGAACAATCCAGTGGTGAGATGGCAATCTGTACCCGGCCGGAGTTTGTTCTCACTTTGACACTGTATAGTACATCAGAAACTACTGACAAAACATAACCTGATGAGGAGGTATCATATGATAAAAACAATTATAGTAGAAGATAACTTATTTATGCAGAATCATCTCGTCCAGATGATTTCAAATGATGAACATTTTACGCTACTTGCCACTTTTCGCGACGCTATAGAAATGGAACAGTCATTGAACAGGCGACAGGTGGAACTGGTTCTCATGGATGTACAGACTCTTCACAATCACTCCGGTCTCTCCGTGGGGGAACGCCTGAAAAAAAAATCCCCGGATATAAAGGTAATTCTTGTAACTTCACTTATTGACCCTGATATTCTCGCACGGGCAAGATCCGGTGCCGCAGACAGCTTGTGGTACAAGGATCACAGTGAAACTGACCTGCTTGATGTCATTCTTCGCACAATGGAGGGCGAACACATTTTTCCGGATTCCTCTCCCAGCGTGGAACTAAAGGATATGTTCTCCTCAGAAATCTCACCGAGACAGTTTGATATTCTGCGTCGTTTTGTCAAGGGAATGACGTATGATGAAATCGCCACTGACCTCAATATTTCCAAAAACGGCGTGCGCTGGAACCTCGACCAGATTATGGAAAAGGGTGGGTTCCAGAACAAGCATGAATTGCTGGCCGCCGTCATTGAAAACAAACTGATTGTGACTACTCTGCGAGAGTAAAACATTTATTTTACTTTGATATTTTTCGCTTTTGACCAGGCAGAATAATATTTCTTTCCACTTACTTTTTTAAAGGTTCGAATGCGGACGTAATATTTTTTCTTCTTTAACTTTTTAATATTGGTCTTGGTTGTCTTATTCTTCGATACAGTCACCGTTTTCTTTGTCTTTTTAAAGTTTTTGGAAGTGCTGTACTGAATTTGATAACCGGAAGTCTGCTTGGTATTCTTTTTCCATTTTACTTTGATTGACTTACTCTTTGTTGTCAATTTTGAAAGTTTTGTTCCCTTCGGATTGATTGTAAATGTCAAATTCTTGGTTCCTCTGTAATTTCCCTTAAAAGTGATTGCGACTTTTGCCGTTCCCACATTTTTATTTGCGCTGTAACTTACCGTGTAAGCATTTGAAGAAATCGTTTTCTTGTCCGCACCGGTAACGGTTACTGCCGGCTTGTTTACTTTTCCATTGTAGGTATAAGTCGTCTTGCTAAGACGAAATGCACTCGGATGTGAAATCGTGATTTTTGATTTGACATCACCACACTTTGTACATTTTGTCTCAATCACTCCATCTTTCTCCAATGTTGCCGCCGTCACACTCTCTTTGTAATTATGACCGGCCGCCTCTTTCACCTCCGATACATAAGTGTACTGACAATTCTTGCAGGTATGTTCGGTATACCCGCTTTCTGTACAGGTTGCCGCTATTGTTTTCGTCTCAAAATCGTGTGCAATCACCGGTTTAGTGTCTGATAATGTCGTATAGCCGCATCTGGTACATATATGAGGTGTATAGCCCTCTGACATACAGGTCGGAGCGACCGCATCCAATGTTTTCATCGTGTGCTGTCCAATATCAATAACCTCAGCATAATCATATATTTTTGTGACCGCATCTGTCAGCAAAAATCCATAATCTGTTTGATTGGAGGAATTCACAAGAGCGGTAAACTCGTCTTCCGTTCCCCGGTAATTCACTTTTGTAATGCTATTCGGGAACGCATATCTTGCCATAGAAGTCAATCCCTTAGGAAGCGTAATTTTTGTCAATGCTGTGCAGCCATCAAACAATGTCTGCGGAATATTCTTGATACCATTTCCAACAACAGCTTCTTTTAATTTCACACATCCGATAAACGCCGCTGTTCCTATCGTATCTACACTATCCGGAATCAGCACACGTTCAAGATTTTTACAGGAATTGAATGCGTTACTCTCTATTGTCTTTACTCCGCATGGAATCAGTATTTCTGTTATACCTGTATTCTGAAAAGCTGTCTCACCAATACTTGTGATTCCTCTCGGCAGTTCTACTTTTTTTAGAGCAGAGCATCCAAGAAATGTCTCTTTTGCAATCTTTGTCACCCCGTCCGGAACATTGACAGAGGTCAGGGCAGACATTCCGTTAAAAGCTCCCTTTCCAATACTGGTAATTGTATTCGGAAGTGTAACCTTTATAATGGATGTCTTGTTCTCATAGTTAGAGAAACAATACTCCCCGATTCTTGTCACTTTTTTGCCATCAAATTCTTCCGGAACATTCACCTGCGTTTCTGTTCCCTGATAAGCATAAACCTCAACCTCATTGCCTTTTACGGAATAATAATACCCATTCTTATCATGTCCCACAGATTTTTTGAATCCACAAGTGGTACATTCATATGTTGTTTTCCCATTCTCTGTTGTTCCCTGGCCAAATGTATGCTCAGCCTCATCTTTTCGCTCACCACAGATGGAACACTCCTTCCAGTGTCCGGTGTAATCACTCGACCATGTGCTGCTGTAATTGTGCTCACAAGGTATTGAAAATTCATATTTAATCAGCGCAGCGGAGTGATCACTATTCACAAAGACTGTCTCAGCATCCACATCTTCATTTTCCAGATAAGTATAATATTGCTTTTGATGCTTTATCTCTACTGCGTAATTCCTCTTAACAAACTTAATATCACTTGCAAATTTTGTCCAAGGTTCAGCCACAACTGACATCATTGCCGTATAATTGCCATAAGTAATCGGGTCATCCTCTTCTACAGAAATTCCATCTTTCGTAAAGCAGGAATAAATATTGTTAATATAATCTGAACTATCATTATTATCAGAAGAAGACTTTCCTGCCCAGTGAAAATAGGAATTCAATGTGACATCTTTTTCCGGTTTTTGACTACAGATAGTCGCCTGATTCAAAATTTTTGTCTCACACTTTGGAAAATTAATGTTAACAGTAATCGCTCTTCTCAAATCAAATCCGTTAGTTTCAGTCACGGTAATAGTACAATTATTATCTTCTACGTATTCAGCAGTAACTGCAGTTTTACCGTCCTTTACAGAAAACTCATATCCTTCCACTGTAGTGAAACAATAAACCAATGTATAACTATGATTTTCCTGAAACGTATCCTGTCGGCTAATTTCTATTGCTGTTTCACCGGTCACATCAAACCATCTGTAATGATTTCCATTTGCGACTTGACCATTGCTCACCACTTTTTTGGTATCAGAGCCGTTACAAATTGATAGTTGATTAACCTTCATCCCCGGCATAGGATGATAAGGAACATTGTTATAAGTACAACCGACTTTTACCGAATTTACGATTTTATCTGAAGAAACCGTATTATTGACATTACCGGTTGTATTTCCCGCTGACGGAAGTAATACAATCATAGAATCCCCTTTTGCTATGTTTGCCGACGGCAATATAAGGGAAATTATCATAACAATCGCTGCCATTCTCGCCATTATTTTTTTCATATTGAATCCTCCTCACATGTTATAGAATTGGTAAAAATCCACCACAGATATTATATATTATTTTACAAAAAAAATCACTGGCACAAGTGCCAGTGACTTTTTTAAACAGTACTAATTTAAAAGTCCTTTAATTCTTTTTATTGTAGTTGATCAGGCATCCTTTGAGAATAATCTCTCTCTCATCATCCGTTAGATTTCCAAGGTGAAGTTCAATCTCTTTCATGCCCTTATTTACAACATATGCTTTAATCGAATCATTCTTCGTCTCAATGGCATTTTTAATA
>CAMVIN010000161.1 GCA_947167565.1 uncultured Clostridia bacterium
TGACCCTGCTGACAATATCTTTCCTGTGAATCCAAGCAAAGGCAACTATCGGCATAGTCACACCAAGAGATTCCGCAATCTTAGAGAGTTTTTCTACCTTGTCAAGATTTTCATCAGTCAAAAGCTGGTTGACTTGTTTATCTGCCTGATGCGTAGCTCTTGACCCCTCCGGATAGGGCTGTCCTTTTTTGTATTTACCGGTTAAAAGTCCCTGTGCAAGCGGTGAGAACGGTGTGATTCCAATTCCGTATTCTTCACAGACATCCATAATTTCATGTTCGATATAGCGATCCATCATATTATACTGTGGCTGTAAGGTCGTAAGGGGATGAAGGTTATATTTTTCTATTATCGCCTGCGCCTTCTGAATGCGGGCAGCTCCCCATTCCTCGCTCACACCATAATAAAGAATCTTTCCCTGTGTAACCAGGTCGCTGAGTGCGCGAAGTGTCTCCTCCATCGGTGTAGTCGGATCAAATCTGTGGCAGTAGTACAAATCAATGTAATCCATGCCAAGATTTTTTAATGAGCGGTCAATATTCTCCATAATATGTTTTCTCGACAATCCCCATTCATTGGCTGACGGTCCGGTCGGAAAGAACACTTTACTGGAAACCACATAAGAACTGCGAGGGTAATCCTTCAAAATTCTCCCGAGAAAACGCTCTGCTTCACCGCCACTGTACGCATCTGCACAATCAAAAAAATTGATTCCCTTATCATAAGCAAGGCGAACGGTCTCCTCTGCGATATCCTGCTCACTGCTTCCCGCCAGATTTGTCATCCAACTTCCAAGTGAAATTTCACTCACCTTAATTCCTGCTTTTCCTACATTGCGATACTTCATTTGATATACCTCCATTCCTTTAACCAATCAAAATGTCTCTAATTACTTCTTTACAAAGTATACCTCTTAAAGTATACTTTAAGTCAAGGGGGAATTTCAAAATGTTTCAATATACTATCCGGCAACTATCAGAACGATATAATATTCCGGCTTCTACTCTTCGCTATTATGAAGAACTGGGGCTGCTGGAAAATGTTATCCACAATAAAAAAAATCAGAGAATTTATACAGATGAACATATTCAAAGAATGGATGCAATCTGTTGTTTTAAACAGACTGGGATGCCACTTCAGAAAATTCGTGAGTTTTTTTCGTATGAAAAAAACTTATCCGAAAATATTGAAGATATTGTTAATCTGGTCAGTACACATGAAGAGACAATCAAAAAAAATATTGAAGAATTACAAAAAGGACTTACTCATATCCATCACAAAGTGAATTTTTACAAAGGAATTCGTGAGGCCATCAAAAAAGGAACCTGTTGGCCTTGCTGGGAAGAATACAGTGAATAAAGCAGATCTGAATACAAACTTGGAGGAACAACCATGATAATAGCATGCAGTCACATAACACACTCTTTTGCAGAAGAGCCCATTTTATCGGATGCAACATTTCACATAAATGAGCAGGAACGGGTGGCACTTGTAGGAATTAACGGTGCCGGTAAGACAACACTTTTACGGATAATTGTCGGTGAACTGACACCCGATTCCGGCGAAATTATTCGTGCAAAGGACACAACTCTCGGTTATTTGCCACAGCAGCAGAACTACCAGTCCGATAATACGATTTATGAAGAACTTCTCGCTGTCAAATCAGATATTATTGCTTTAGACAGAGAGATTCGCGAATTAGAAGAACAAATGTCTGTCACTGAAGGAGAAGAACTCGAACATCTTTTGAATCGATATCACCGTCTTCAGACTACCTTCGAATCAAGTGACGGCTACGCCTACAAAAGTCAAGTACTCGGAGTTATCAACGGACTTGGCTTTGGTGGCGATGCTATGCATCAGGTCATAAACCACCTTTCCGGAGGACAGAAAACCCGAGTCGCACTCGGCAAACTTCTTCTGACGGAGCCGGGACTTCTTCTTCTGGATGAGCCAACTAACCATCTTGACCTCGACTCGATTCGCTGGCTGGAAAATTATCTCTCGTCTTATAAAGGAAGTGTTCTCATTGTCTCACATGACCGCTATTTTCTTGATCGGATTGTAGGAAAAGTCGTAGAACTTGACCGCGGAAAAATAACTACTTTTCTTGGAAATTACAGCGATTATTCCAAGAAAAAAGAAGCTCTCCGCGAAACTTTGATTCATCAATACTACAACCAGCAGCAACAGATTAAACACCAGGAGGCTGTCATCGAAAAGCTTCGCTCCTTTAACCGTGAAAAATCCATTAAGCGGGCAGAGAGCAGAGAAAAAATGTTGAACAAAATCGAACGACTTGAAAAACCGGTGGAATATGAAAAAACAATTTCCTTTGAACTAACACCAAATATGATTAGCGGAAATGATGTCCTGACAGCAGATAACCTTGCAAAGTCTTTTGGTTCTAATCATTTATTCAATGGAATCCACCTGGAAATCAAGCGTGGAGAAAAAGTTGCTATTATTGGACAAAACGGAACCGGCAAAACAACTCTTCTAAAAATGATTTGCGAAATGGAGTCACTTGATGAGGGTGAAATACTACTTGGTACCAATGTTGAAGTTGGTTACTATGATCAGGAACACCAGGTACTTCACGAAAACAAAACAATCTTTGAAGAGATTCAGGATGACTATCCCACTTTGAATCACACACAGATTCGAAATGTACTTGCTGCGTTTCTCTTTACAGGGGATGATGTATTTAAACCTGTACATCTGCTCAGCGGTGGAGAAAAAGGGCGTGTGTCACTCGCAAAACTCATGCTGTCCAAGGCAAATTTTCTTCTTCTGGACGAGCCAACGACTCACCTTGACATCACTTCAAAGGAGATTTTGGAAACAGCAATCAATAATTATAGCGGCACTGTTCTCTACGTTTCCCATGACCGCTATTTTATCAACAAAACAGCGACTCGAATTTTGGATTTGACCGGGCACACGCTTCTCTCCTATGCCGGGGACTATTCCTATTATCTGGAGAAAAAAGAGACCATGGAGCAAATACATTTGAACCACGAGAAAAAGTCAGCCTCCTCCGTAAGCTCTTCTGCCTTCACAAATTGCGAATCCGGCAGCGACCGGAGTTCGCAAAAAACGGATACTAAATCAGACTGGCAGGCGCAGAAAGCCGAGGCTGCCAAGCGAAGAAAAATAGAAACCCAATACAATAAGGTGGAACAGTTGATTGAAACACTGGAAGCAGAAATCGCTGCACTGGACGAAGAATTCTCTCTTCCGGAAAATGCCACAAATGCCCACAAACTTGCAGAACTTAGTAAATCACGGGAACAAAAGGAAACTGCTCTAAATGAGGCAATGGAGGAATGGGAACAACTGGCAGACGAACTGGAGAATTTTGAATAATCGTTTACAAACGAAAGGAGCGCACCATGAACGATTTCGATTTATCTATACAGACAGAAGAAATACAGACTGATGGCAAGGATACTTTCGACTTCCACCGCTACGAGCCAACCTCCTATGATGTATTAGATGCGGTTTTTGACGCCTTCATTCCAAATTCGGAGGATGTTTTAGTGGATTATGGTTGTGGACTGGGTCGGCTGAATTTTTATATAGAAAAGCGCTTCGCCATACGTACAGTAGGTATTGAGGCAAATTCTGAATATTATGAGCGAGCACTAAAAAATTTGCAATCCTATAACGGAAACAGAGACAACATTTCTTTCCTTTGCAAAAAAGCACAAGATTATGAAGTCTCTGTCGCAGATACTGTATTTTATTTTTTTAATCCTTTTTCTATTTCCATCTTTCGCCCGGTCATCAACCAGATTCTTCTCTCGTGGCAGAAAAACCCCCGTGTGCTGACTGTACTCTTATACTATCCGGAAGATGATGTCATCTACTATATGGAGCGGCACACAATTTTCTCTCTTGTGGATGAAATCGCCGCCAGCGAGGAAATCCGTCGCGACCGCAGGGAGCGATTCTGCATATATCAAGTGAGTCCGGAGATGTTTGAGGGGATTCCGTGATCAAATTTCTCCTACATTCTACCTATCGCTTCCGTCACCAGTTTCTTAAATTGCGGCGCCGTCTGATCTGCCACTGCACTGACTTCTTCATGGCTGAGCGGCGTCTCACTCGTTCCTCCAGCCATATTCGTAATACAGGAAATACCGCACACACGCATCCCCATATGTTTTGCCGCAATCGCGTCCACCGCCGTACTCATTCCAACCGCGTGAGCGCCCAGCATAGAAAACATTTTCACTTCCGTCGGTGATTCATAATTCGGTCCGGTCGTCTGCACATATACCCCCTGCTTGACCGGAATATCAAATTCATTTGCAGTATTGAAAATGATCTGCTTTAATTCTTTATCATAAATCGTGTCCATCGAGGGGAATCGAACACCCCACTCCTCTATGTTTTCACCAATTAAAGGAGACGGAACAAATGAACTAATTTGATCTTCTATCACCATCAAATCTCCCGCCGATAATCGGTTACTAATTCCACCGGCGGCATTTGTAAGAAACAAAACATCTGCCCCTAAACATTTCATTACCCTTGTCGGAAGAACAACATCACTCATTGGATACCCTTCATAATAGTGCACTCTTCCCTGCATAATAACAACTGGTGTATTTCCAATTTTTCCAAACACAAAACGTCCTTTATGTCCCGCTACCGTTGATATAGGAAACCCCTCAATTTCTTCATAATTTACAATAGCCTCTGCCTGAATTTCATCTGCCAATGCACCCAGACCACTTCCGAGAATCAAAGCTACTCTCGGAATAAAATCTGTCTTCTCTTGAATCTGTTTAACACAATCCTCTACCTTTTTTTGAACTTTTCTCACAGTCTCTTTAACCTCCATCAATATAGAATTCCATCATAATATGCCAACAACAATTTTGTTACTTCATCATAGTTGGGCGTTGATTCATAATAATCCATATAAGTGTCCGTAAATTCTTCCCCCATTGTTTCTACTGTTTCTGTTGAAATGACCGATTCTTTTTTTTCTAACTGCTCTCTCATCTGATCCGTATAACTACAGGCATCCTTCCACACAACATCCAGTATTTCTATATCGCCCTCTAATTTACCATCTGTCAACGCACAATAATCATTTTCTATATAGCCCAAAACGGCCAAATATCCCGCATATTTTAACTGTTCATTCTTGCTGTCAACACAGGCACGGTAGGCAATATAATCCGCCTCATCTTCATAAATATAGCCTTTTAAGTGAGCCAGTTCATGGCAGATAACATGGGGAAGACGGCTGTCACTGATATATCGGTTATAGTTAGCCTCCATAGTAAACGGAAAATATACGCCGTCATATCCGGACTGATACATCATATACGATCCTAACATTGCTTTCGGATTTGGATAAAACCCGGCAAGTCTTGGAAATTCAGAGGCCAGATTTCTCAGGGCTACTTTTGCCTCTGCCTGAATATCACCATTGGATTTTACATTTCCATACTCATCCCGCTTCACTTTCCCAGATAAATCATTGCATTTTTCTGCAAGAAAATTTCTGAGAATTCGCACTTGCTCTATCCCATATTTTTTCCCTTGATTGCCATTCACATTCATTCGGGATGTTCGAAAAAGTGCCGAACAATTCATAATCATAAGCCAGACAACCAAAAGCGCAACAACCAACAGACTCTTAGAATATCCCTTATAAAAAAGAAGAAATTTCGGTTTCTTCTTAAAAAAACAAAAGAGACCTGTCAGTATCAATTCTGTCAAAAGCACAAGTACTGCCAGTGTAATAAAAACCTCCCCCACCGAAAAAGGAAACACACCGGTCATACGACCGTAAATATCCGCCGCAAAATGAAAGATATGTTCTACATAAAAATCACTGACAACTCTCACTCGGAACGCCAAAGCAAAGAAGACATCAACAAGTACGCTTACCAGTATGATTTTTAAATATTTTGTCATTTTCAAATGTTTCCTTTTCACAACGTATGCACTTCCTTATCATAAAAAAAGAGAAAACACACGATTGCTCACATCAATTCCCCGAGAAGTCAATCCGGTATCCCTCTCGCTCAAGCAATCCCTGTTCTATACATGAGGTAATCTCCTCTTTATAGCATACCATCATCTCCTCACCGAAACAACGCTTAAATTCTTCCATAGATACCCCTTCCATACAACGGAGTCCAAGGAACATAAACTCAGCTCTCTCGTCCGCTGTACTCAGTTTTTCTATGGAGGTTTCATCCACCGGAAATGACTGTTCCGTAATCCGGTCAATATATTGTTTCATGGACCTCACATTTGAAAACCTCTCATGATTCATGAATGAGGCTGCTCCCAGACCGAGCCCCAGATAATCCTCTCTACGCCAATATTTTAAATTGTGCTGACACTCTTTTCCTTTTTGTGCATAATTCGATATCTCATATCGCTCATATCCATTTTCTGCAAGAAACTCTTTCGTGCGCTCATACATAAAGCGGTCTGTGTCATCATCTACCGGAGGATTATCCGCATATTTTTCAAAAAACGGAGTTCTTTCCTCTACAATAAGACTATAGGAAGAGATATGCTCCGGTTCTCTCTCTGCCACAGCTGACAACGTATACTCATAACTCTCTTTGGTCTGTCCCGGAATAGCAAACATAACA
>CAMVIN010000162.1 GCA_947167565.1 uncultured Clostridia bacterium
CCTTTGACAAAGCCATCACTCCAAAGCAGAGCCCGAAAAAGAAGGAAATATTAAGATCCCTTTTTATGCCTTTTAAATACCTGAGGCCATAATACATGCAGGCAAAATTCAACGGAAGGCAGAACTCTTCAACACTGTTGCCGCCCCAAAGTGTGGTTGCATAGACATAATATACGGAGAAGAACACAAAGACCGTCTGCCATCCTGTAAGTCCATACATCTTACATATCCTGTACAGCATCAGTGTCGCGGCTGTAATACAGATCAGCTGGAGGATGTTGATGCCTATCCTGCCGGTGCAGATGAACTGCCCCAGCGCCTCCCAGAAAAAAAACACAGGACCTTTTATATCAAAATAGTCCCTGTACATGACTTTTCCGTTTACAATAGCTCTGCCGATCATGGAAAACAAAGCAGAATCATAACCATAAGAGCCTTTCATTACAGGGCTTGTCCAGCAGGAGAAATACAATAAAAACAGCACACCCGAGAAAACTGCAAGCAATGGGCCGGCAATCTTACAGTCTGTCCTCATGACACTGTTATTCTTTGATTCGTTTCTATTTCCGCTCATATAATCCACTACCTTACTATTTCTTCCTTAGGAACTGTTCATAAATTATACTTGTTAACGATTTTGCCTGCCGACAACGCCGACTTAGATGTTCTTGTTAGCAGCTACCTGCCTGTCGCCAGCCTGCCGCTGGCAGGGCAGACAGGTACTGCGTTACAAGAACACTATGCGTTAGAAGCTGAACGTAATTTCATTGAATTCGACTATTTTAAAACGGCAGCTAATTACGTTCAGCAGTATAATTGTAACAGTTCCTTGGTATCATGTTTGCATGTGCATTATTATCATTTCAAAAGAAACCGCCTGACCTGACAGGGTGTGGATTTATTGCTTTTGCAATAAATCCACCCGTTCAAGTACTGTGGTTTCTTTCCTACGAGTCCGGCATACATCCCCCACAATGTTTCAGGTATTTTAAGCGATTCCATCGCCTTTTCAACAGAGACACCAAAAGACTCCATAACATTTTTTATATCAGTAATCAATCTTTGCTCATCTGCTTTTTTTGCAGATTCATTCCTCATATCTTCCATAACCTTACACATGGTCGCCACTCCCTTCTCGTCTTCCTTGAAATAACGAACCTTATCAGCTAATTCCTTGTAGTTCATATCGTCCGGATCTGTACAGAAGAAATCATGCATCAGTTTTCCCAGCTCCGTGGATGCATCCTTGTCCGCACCGTTCACATAGACGGTATGCTCACCATCATCGAATGGCTCATTCGTTTCTTCTATCTTTCTCTCAACACGATATAGAGGTTTACCCTTTCCAAACACATCATTCTCTGTAATGAAGATCACAAAGGTTTCCGGCAATTCACTGAAATCTTCTCCCGGTTGAAGCAAATGTGCATCAATGTCCAGACAAATATCTCTGCCGAGCAGGTTCTTCATCCGCCTCTGTGTCTTCACGCTCTTTACACGGATGTTCGGCTTGTTCAGGATGATCCTAATCAGAAGTTCTGCACCATCAGTAAATCCGTCAAAACAGGCATTCATGAAATCGTCATCAATCAGGCGTAATCCTCTTGTCGCAGAAACCCTCCTTACCCTCAGAGCATATACTCCCAAATTTTGTATCGGCATAATCTCGAAAAAACTTAACACCTCCGTGATGGCATGATGTTACTATTCACACTACCTGAGTTTGTGCGAATTTACAATCAACGTATGAATACAAAAAATAATCAGGAGTTTTCCTCCTGATTAGATTATAACATTTCGGACACACTAAGTAACCCCCATCTATGCAGATGTATATTTAATAAAATATTTATACCTATGTCAGCATAAAAGTGGCGAAGCCTTGTATTTTCAGGCTTCGCCGTTGTATAATCTCATGATTCATTTAGTGTGAATAGTAACAACGTAAAACATCCAGATTATTCGATTGAAGAGATATTGGCTATGAAGAAATTTTTTCTCAACACATTTTTCTGCCTTTATATTGTATCTTATTGAACTTTTGTGCCTGTATATATATATCTAAGCCATGGCATAACACCCTTATTCCGGTAAAGTAAAAATCAAATAAAATCACCAATGTACTTGCCAGCGCTATGCCATTTTGTGCGATGTTTAAATTGCTCATTATCACTCCGACGCAAATAAGCGGTCCTCCTGATACATTTGGTGTTGCAACGGTAAATATGACACAGAAAAGCCATGCCAGGACAAACCATAATACAGAAACTTTTGTATTGGAAATCTCTGCAAGATAAAAAACAGTCACTATATATACTAAACTATATACCGATGTATACAAATTCAAACCCACCGGATAGGAAAAATCGATAAAACCTCTATCTATTCCAAAATTCTTATTCAAATCTTCTTTTACAGTTGGAAATGCTATAATGGATGATGCCGATGTAAAACCTATAAGTACTGTTTTGCTCAAGCCTCGTATCATCACTATAGGTGACATATGATATCTGATATATATACGAACAAGCTTTATTGCAGGTATCACCATGCCGGTTATTACTGCAGCCACGACAGGTTTCCATAAGGTTTTAATCGAATCAACCCCCAGACTCCAAAACATAGAGAGAAATGAGGCAAATATATAAAAGGGCAGAAATTTACAAACAGAGGACACACCTTCGGATACAAGGTCATTTATCTGTTTCAAAAAATTTCTGATCAAAGAGACGCGTTCGCCCAATATAAGAATCAATCCTCCCATAAACAATGCCAAAAAAATAATCTGAAGCATATCTGCATTTAAAAATGGTTCTATAGGATTTCCGGGAAAAAGAGAGATAATAATCTCCTTTACCTGTCTGTATACCTCACTTTTCTTAACACTTCCACCCCATTTAAATCTATAAAATAGAGATGTTATGGCAGTTAATATGCAACCTCCTGTAAAAGATAATGCAAGATATCTTTGAATGATCTTTTTTCCAAGTTTTGAAAAATCTGAAACGCTCCCCATGCCGCACATACCGTTGATAAGTGCCAAAAATATGATCAGACCGCTGAATACACCCAGAAGACGCATAAATGCCTCAGTTACAATATTCAGCCCGAAAGTCAGGATATTTGACTTGATATTCCCGGGTATATAACGCCCGGCTAATCCAAAAATAATAGCAGGCACTATGGCAATTACTATAAGCACTTCAGAACTGAGCGGTTTTTTGGGAAGAATAGAACTTAGTCTGTTTGTATTATGTTTTATCTGATAGATAGCCTTTTGTCCCAATTTTTCAAGCATCTGATAAGTCCATTCATCAGATTTGCTTTCTTCTTCCGAAAATGGATTATGTGGAACACCACCGTAACTGACTACTATCGCGGTTGTATTAAACTTATTTATCAGCTGAACACTAACATCAATATCGTTTTTATCATTCTTTTCATATATGGATATCAAAGCCTCCTCTATAGAAAGCCTCAGTCGAATATATTCACTACTGATTGATTTATCTTTTTTACTCCAATCCGAAATTTTTTCGGATATAGTATCTATTTCTTTTGTGCTAAGTCTCCCCTCGTACTTCTCTTTTATCATTTTTCCTCCATTTACGCATTGCTTTTCTATTTAAGATTTGATTATGATCTCATTACCAAATTTTAATCTTGGTTTTCCGGTTCTTCTATGTCTTTTCCACCTGAAATGATAAAATCCACCAAAAATGAGTTCACGCTATTATTCACCTTAAACATAGGCAAATCTTTGCCCGCCAAAGCTGAAAAATATTTTTTTGCAGCCTCTTTGTTTACTGTAGCTTTTAAGGCATCAAATCTTCCGTAGGAATAACCTCAATTACATTATCTGAATCACCATCTTCATCCGCTTCAATCATCTTATCCCGGCTTTCGCCTTAACTCCATTTTATACTTTGCTTCAGAACCGCCGTCCCGAATAAGTATGGTTTTATTATATCAAAATCCGGTTGTTATAACAAGGAATTTTTATCTCAATTATATCCCCTACGAACCCGATAGCTAATAAGCTTTCTCTGTCTTAATCCTGCCTGATAATCTATCAGATCCATGAAGTCCCTTTCTGACATTTCCATAATCCGTTCATCAGATAATTCAACACCGAGAGGCATAAGTCTGTCTCTTATCTCATTAAGAATAATCTGATGCCCAATAACGTTACTGCGGAGTACATTCAGTCCCAACTTTACTCTCTCACGGATATCTTCTATCTGCTCTTTCGTTAAATCTTTTTTCAATACATACACCTCCAAAAAATAAGGCAGTACCATAATTTGGCACTGCCCGAAAAATAAAAATATGCAAATTATATGTTGACAAAACCGCCTAAATCCCCTAATACTGCAAGCCTTGCCAATGCATTGTAGTGATCCCTGGTACTGTCATAGGGTACTTCCGGTACAATCTCTTTAATATCTGCTCCAGTTTGTTTTGCAATTTCCTCTGCCACGATCTTTGCCGTGCCATATACTGAAAAATAAACTACCAATTCTTTTGCCATTTTCTTTTCTTCATCTATAATGGAAAAAGTACTGAGCGCAAAGCTTCCCGAAGATGCCCATGCAACCTACTGGGTGGCTTGTCGCGCAGAGGATAAAATAAAATTTCATTCCATCTACAATGTTGTTCGCAAATATGCCATCCAGCATAATCATATTTCATAGATTCTTCTATCCTAACTGTCCCTTCATAATCTCGACAGCCTTCTCAAGCGCCTCCGGAATTGCCGCCGGGTTCTTTCCGCCCGCCTGAGCCATATTCGGACGACCGCCACCGCCACCGCCGACAACAGCAGCCACCTCTTTAATGAGATTGCCCGCATGAGCCCCCTTCTTAATAGCGCCATCTGTCGCCATTGCAATGAGGTTTGCCTTTCCATTTGCCTCACAGGCAAAGAGAATAAATGCCTCACCGAGTTTATTTTTCGTATCATCACCCAAATCACGCATGCCATTCATATCTACATCGGTAAACTGCTTAGCAAGAATCTTAATGCCATTCACATCCTCTGCCTCGCTCGTCACATCTCCGGCAGCATCTTTGGCGATTTTAGCCTTTAATTTATCATTTTCCTTTTGCAGCGCTTTCAATTCACTCTGAAGAGCACTAATCTTTGCCGGAACTTCCTCCGGTGTCGCCTTGAGCAGTTTTGCAGCCTCCTGTAATTCTTTTTCCTCTTTTGCATAGTAAGCCATCAATCCTGCACCGGTCAGTGCCTCAATACGACGCACACCTGCTGCCACACCGCTCTCAGAAATAATCTTAAAAGCAGAAATCTGTCCTGTATTCCCCACATGAGTTCCCCCACACAGTTCCACGCTGAAATCCGACATACTGACTACTCGCACAACGTCGCCATATTTTTCTCCAAACAGTGCCATCGCCCCGAGCTTCTTTGCCTCATCAATCGGCATCTCGCGGGTCAGTACATCGATGCTCTCCTGAATCTTCTGATTGACAATCTCCTCTACCTTCTCAATTTCCTCCGGAGTCATCGGTGAAAAATGAGTAAAGTCAAAGCGCAAGTGATCTCTGTCAACGAGAGAACCTTTCTGAGAAACATGATTGCCGAGAACCATCTGCAGTGCCTTCTGCATCAGATGTGTTGCACTGTGGTTGTTCGCTGTAAGAGTTCTTCTCTCCTCATCAACAGTAAGTGTCGCCATCTCACCTTTTTTGATGATTCCCTCGACCATCTTGCCGACATGACCAATCTTCGTCCCCTGTAATTTGATGACATCCTCAACAACAAACTTTCCGCCCGCCGTCGTAATCACACCGGTATCAGCAACCTGTCCACCCATCGTGGCGTACATCGGAGTCTCCTCGACAAGAATTGTTCCCTCTTGTCCGGCAACCAGTTCATCCACAATTGCGTCATTGGTCGTGAGAACGGTAATCTCAGACTCGTGTGTAAGTCTGTCATACCCCACGAATTTGCTCTCAACCGAAGCGTCAATCGACTGATAAATCGTCACATCTGCTCCCATATAATTGGTTGTCTCTCTCGCTGCTCTCGCTGTCTCCCTCTGGTGATTCATTGCCTTGTGGAAGCCCTCTTCATCGACAGACAAGCCCCTCTCCTCAAGAATCTCTATTGTGAGATCCATCGGAAATCCATACGTATCATATAACTTGAATGTGTCATCACCGGATAATGTTTTAGAACCGCTCTTCTCCAGTTCATTCATCATATCATTCAGAATAGAAAGTCCCTGGTCAATTGTCTTGTTAAAATTCTGTTCTTCTACTGTAATCAATTTCAAAATATAATCCTGACGCTCCGCAAGTTCCGGATAACCGGTGTGTGATTCTGCAATCACTGTCTTGCTGAGTTCAGAGAGAAACTCCCCTTTGATGCCGAGCAGTCTTCCGTGTCTTGCCGCACGGCGCAGCAGACGCCGAAGTACATACCCTCTTCCCTCATTCGACGGGGTGATACCATCAGAAACCATAAAGGTCACAGAACGAATGTGGTCGGTAATCACGCGGATCGACACATCATTTTTGTACTCTGCCCCGTAGGTCACTCCGGCAAACTCACAT
>CAMVIN010000163.1 GCA_947167565.1 uncultured Clostridia bacterium
TAATTAGTGAAGCAGAAAAACAAAAACGTTATGAAAAATTAAAGATTATTCCTTTGGGTGGTCTTGAGCAGATTGGAATGAATATCACTGCTTTCGAGACAGAGACAAGTATTATTGTAGTAGATTGTGGTCTGGCATTTCCGGAAGATGATATGCTGGGTGTAGACTTGGTGATTCCGGATATTACGTATCTGGAAGACCGAAGAGATAAAGTAAAGGGATTTGTGATTACGCATGGCCATGAGGATCATATCGGTTCACTGCCGTATGTATTACAGCGCTTGAATGTGCCGATTTATGCTACCAGACTTACGATGGCAATTATTGAGAACAAGTTAAAAGAACATAATCTTTTGAATTTTGTAAAACGAAAAGTAGTGACTTATGGTCAGTATATCAATCTTGGCGATTTTCGTATTGAATTTATCCGCACAAATCACAGTATTGCAGATTCAGCGGCACTTGCAATCTATACACAGGCAGGTATTATTGTACACACGGGAGATTTTAAGGTAGACTACACACCGATTTACGGTGAGGCGATTGATCTTGCCAGATTCGGAGAACTGGGTAAGAAAGGTGTGCTGGCATTGATGTGCGACAGTACCAATGTGTTGAAGCCGGGCTTTACGATGTCAGAGAGAACGGTAGGAAAGACATTTGATTCTATTTTTGAGGATAATCCGAAAAGCAGAATTATTGTGGCAACATTCGCATCCAATGTAGACCGTGTACAGCAGATTATTAATTCCGCTAAAAAACAGAATCGGAAAGTTGTCATTGAAGGGCGCAGTATGGTCAATATTGTTAATACGGCGATTGAGTTGGGGTATATTCAGATCCCTGACAATATGTTGATTTCTCTGGAGGATATGAAAAATTATACAGATGATCAGATTGTTCTGATTACTACGGGAAGTCAGGGTGAGGCAATGGCTGCACTTTCACGAATTGCAGCAAGTATTCACCGCAAGATTACGATTAAACCGGGGGATGTAGTGATTTTCAGTTCCCGGCCGATTCCGGGCAATGAAAAGTCAGTATCGAAGGTGATTAATGAACTGTCCTTTAAGGGAGCGAAGGTTATTATTCAGGATACCCATGTTTCGGGACATGCCTGTGAGGAAGAAGTCAAATTAATTTATTCTCTTGTGAAACCGAAGTTTGCAATTCCGGTACATGGAGAGTATCAGCACCTTCTCGGCCAGAGCAAGGTTGCTCAGACAATGGGGATTCCAAAAGAAAATATACAGATTCTTCAGTCAGGCGATGTTCTTGAATTGAAACCGGACAGTGCAAAAGTGGTTGGAAAGGTTCAGGCGCAGGGCATCATGGTCGATGGACTTGGTATTGGAGACGTTGGCAATATTGTTATCCGCGACCGACAGCACTTGTCAGAGAATGGATTACTGGTTGTTGTTCTCACATTGGAGAAGGGCTCAAACATGATTCTGGCAGGTCCGGATATTGTTTCCCGTGGGTTTGTCTACGTGCGTGAATCGGAGAACCTTATGGATGAGTGCCGCGAAGTTGTGAGCATTGCGCTCGACCGTCTGTATGACAGGGGGATTACCGATTGGGGACGCATGAAGACAGAGATTAAAGATTCTCTGAATGATTATTTGTGGAAGAAGATTAAGAGAAATCCTATGATTTTGCCGATTATTATGGAGGTCTGATATGCTACAGACAATGCGGACAATTCTGATTGTGATGTTGAATCTGGTTTTTTATGGGATTGTTCTGTTTGGCTGTGTTCAAATCATTCATTATGGGCATGATTTTGCTTACGATGTGTTGGGGGATAATTCAGTTCAGCTTCCGCCGGGAGAAGACAAAACGTTTGAGATTACCGATGGGCAGTCAGAATTTTGTGTTGCAGGACGGTTGCTTGAGAAGGGTCTGATACGGAATAAGTTTTCCTTTTATACAAGGATGAAGTTGGAAAAGCGTAACCGGGGCGCATTGAAGAGTGGTTCGTTTACGCTTAATACCAGTATGACATATGCAGAGATTATGGACGAGATATACGGAGGCTCATAAATGGACAGAGAACGGATGGAGGTTTTTCTGGAGTTGTTTCGGGAAGAACCTCCTATTTATATTCAGGAATTAGAGAAGAGAGCGAAAGAGGAGGAAGTGCCGATTATTCGCCGTGGAACAAGGGATGTTCTGCGCTACCTGATTCGGGTAAAACGCCCTTTGCGGGTGCTTGAGGTGGGAACTGCCATCGGGTATTCTGCACTTTTTATGAAAGAGTTACTTCCGAAGGATGGAAATCTTACAACGATTGAAAAGGTGCAGGGGAGAATTATGACGGCCAAAGAGAATTTTTCTGCTTATGATCAAGAGGGGAAAATTACTCTTTTGGAGGGAGATGCATCAGAAGTTTTAAAGCAGTTGGTTACAGAGAAAAAATCATTTGACTTTATTTTTATGGATGCCGCCAAGGGGCAATATTTGAATTTTTTGCAGGATGTGATGAAATTACTCGCAATAGGCGGAGTCTTAATCTCAGATAATATATTTCACGAGGGAGATGTGTTGGAATCCCGTTATGCAGTTACCAGACGGGATCGGACAATCCATGGGCGAATGAGGGAATATTTGGAGGCGCTTACCACAAATCCGGAATTAGAGACGATTTGTCTGGATGTGGGAGATGGCATGACGATTAGTACAAAGAGAGGTATGGAATGATGAGAAAACCGGAAGTTCTTGCACCGGCGAGCAGTCTGGAAGTGTTAAAAACAGCAATTTATTATGGCGCTGATGCAGTTTACATTGGCGGAGAGATGTATGGTCTTCGCGCGAAGGCAAAGAATTTTTCAGCAGAGGATATGAGAGAGGGAATTGCTTTTGCACATGAACGTGGAAAAAAAGTATATGTCACAGCTAATATTACGGCGCATGACAGAGATTTAAAAGGTGTTGAAAAATATTTTCAGGAATTAAAAGAAATCAAGCCGGATGCTCTGATCATTTCGGATCCCGGTGTGTTTTCTATTGCGAAAAACGTGTGCCCGGAGATAGATGTCCACATCAGTACGCAGGCAAACAATGTCAATTATCTGACGTTCCGTTTCTGGCAGGAACAGGGGGCGACGCGTGTTGTGACAGCGAGAGAACTCTCGTTAAAGGAGATTAAAGACATCCGGGAAAATATACCGGATGAGTTGGAAATCGAGACTTTTGTTCACGGCGCTATGTGCATTTCCTATTCCGGAAGATGTCTTCTCAGTCACTATTTTACGGGGAGAGATGCGAATCTTGGAGCTTGCACTCATCCTTGCCGGTGGAAATACCATATTGTGGAGGAGAGCCGACCGGGAGAGTACCTTCCCATTGAAGAGAATGAGCGGGGGACTTATATTTTTAATTCCAAAGATCTCTGTATGATTGAACACGTTCCTGAGTTGATTGAGGCGGGAATTGATAGTTTTAAAATTGAGGGGAGAATGAAGACGGCACTGTATGTGGCAGTTGTTGCGCGCACATATCGTCAGGCGGTGGACGATTATCTGGAGAGCCCTGAAAAATATAAAGAGAGAATTCCTTATTATCAAGCGGAAATTGCAAAGTGCACTTACCGTCAGTTTACGACCGGATTTTTCTTTGGCCCTACTTCCCATGAGACGCAGATTTATGACAGTAATACCTATGTGCAGGAGTATCGTTATCTGGGGCGGGTAGAAGAAATTACGGAAGATGGACTTATCTGCTTTGAGCAGAAAAACAAGTTCTGTGTCGGAGATGAGATAGAGCTCATGAAAAAAGATGGAACGAATGAACTTGTGAGGGTGGAAGAGATGTACAATGAGTATGAAGCCGTCGAGAGCTGTCCTCATCCGGGAGAGAAAATTCGAATGAGAATCAGCGGACAGGCGCAGTCGGGGATGATTATGAGAATGAAAGGCGAACAGGCATGAGTGTAAAAAATGAACTGTTGAAATTACTGGAGATGAACCGGGATACAGATTTGTCCGGGCAGGCAATTGCAGATTTGCTTGGAGTAAGCAGAACTGCAGTGTGGAAGGCGGTTAAGGCGCTTGAAGATGAAGGGTATCGGATTGAGGCAGTAAATAATCGCGGATATCGTCTGGAACCAGTGAATGATATCTTGTCTGCGGAGGGAATTACTCCCCTTTTGAGACCGGAGAATCAGGACAGGGATATTTTTGTTTATAAAAGCATTGATTCTACAAATCAGGAAGTGAAGCGCCGGGATTTGGAGGGTGCCAGGGATGGTATGGTTGTTTTGGCGGAGGAGCAGACAGCGGGAAAAGGACGTAGAGGCCGACAGTTTCTTTCTCCTGCAGAAACCGGCATTTATATGAGTGTATTATTTCATCCGGACAGGGAGAGAGCGGAGAATGCTGTGTTGGTTACAACAGCTGCTTCGGTAGCAATCTGCCGGGCAATAAGGGTTGTTTTAGGGGAGGAACCGGAGATTAAGTGGGTCAATGATGTGTATCTTCGGGGAAAGAAAATCTGTGGAATTCTGACTGAGGCAATTTCAGATTTTGAGAGTGGAAGAATAGGGAGCGTTATTGTTGGAATCGGGATAAATTTCAGAGAACCCAAAGGTGGTTTCCCGGAGGAAATAAGAGAGATTGCGGGGGCGGTTCTGGACGATAAGAATACTGCTGTGACGCGCAACGCTCTGGTGGCTGCTGTTTTGAATGAATTGTATGAGTTGTATGATGGTCTTGTAAAGAGGACTTTCATGGAAGATTATAAGAGATGGTCTAATGTCCTTGGAAAAGAGATTCGTTTTACGGGAAAAGTAAATCGGGAGGGGAAACCGGTTTGGGAATATGGGACAGCAGTAGATGTGGATCAAGATGGCGGACTGATTGTTAAAAAAGAAAATGGAAAAATTCAGACTCTTCGTACAGGAGAAATTACGTTGAGGGTTATGGCAGAGAAGGAGCGCGGACATGGCGGAGACTTATGAGACAGCGGTTGAAAAGGAGCGGGTTATTCTGTTGGCAGTGGAGCTGACGGAAAGTGTGGAGTACTCTCTGGATGAACTTGAAGAACTGGCGGAGACAGCCGGTGCTGAGACGGTAGGAAGACTGGTGCAAAAGAGAGAGGCTTTTCATCCGGGAACCTATATCGGCAAGGGGAAAATGGATGAACTGCGGGAGATGGTTGTGCGTCTGAGTGCGGATACGGTTGTGTGTGATGATGAACTTTCTCCGGCACAGATTACGAATTTACAAGATGAACTGGAGTGTCGTGTGATTGACCGGACAGTTTTAATTCTTGATATTTTTGCGGCACATGCGAGAACGAGTGAGGGAAAATTGCAGGTGGAACTGGCGCAGCTCCGCTACCGCTCATCCAGACTTATCGGGCTTGGGAAGGTGCTGTCACGTCTTGGAGGTGGTATTGGAACGAGAGGACCCGGAGAGAAAAAGCTGGAGATGGATCGTCGTCTGATTAAAGAGAGAATTGCGACTCTGAATCGTCAGTTAAAAGATGTTGTGCAGAGCCGGGATACGATGAGAAGACAGAGAAGTCTTAGCCAGACGCCGACAGTAGCGATTGTGGGCTATACGAATGCAGGAAAATCCACCCTGTTAAATACATTGACCGAGGCGAGCGTGTTGGAGGAGGATAAACTTTTTGCTACATTGGATCCGACAACGAGAGCACTGGAGCTGGAAAATGGGCAGAAAATTCTGTTCACAGATACGGTTGGTTTTATCAGTAAGCTTCCTCATCAGTTGATTAAGGCATTTCGCTCCACGCTGGAGGAGGCAAAATATGCAGATTTAATTCTTCATGTTGTGGATGCGTCTAATACGGAGTATGAAAGGCAGATGGAAGTCGTCTATGATACATTAAAGGAACTGGGGGTTGTGGATAAGCCGGTGCTGACGGTGTTCAATAAAATTGACTGTGTGGATGAGGGCGAAAAAGATTCCTTAAAAGATTTGAAAAGCGATGGATTTGTTCAGATTTCCGCGAAACACTCGCAGGGACTCGACCTTATGCTTGAGGAAATTGAGCGCTATCTAAATGCGGGATTTGTTCACATAGAGAAGGTGATTCCCTATGCGGATGCGGGGTATCTGCAAAAGGTTCGGCAGTACGGGAAACTGGAAAAAGAAGAATACCGGGAGGATGGCATTTTTGTGAAAGCGAGCGTGCCACCGTCACTGGTGTAGGACAATAGACTTTTGTGATTTAGAAGGTGGAAAAGTGCACAATTAATTGATTGAAAAGTGTATAATGGTATAGTAAAATGGAGCTTCCTGTATAATTTAAATATAGGAAGTTCACAAGAAAGAAGTTGATAAAAAATACCTCAGTGTAAAATAAGATTACTGACTTTGCACGGTTAGTAAAAATCTTATTAAACAGAGAGGTATCTAAAATGAAGTATAACACACAATATAGGGATATGACAGTTTCTTTTCTTCGGGCAAACAATATCCGATACGATAGCATTCTTTTTAATATGCCAATGGGTGAGAGAATTATAAATGGAACGTGTTTTTTGGGGCGTAAAACGACCAAAAACCCGTCTGAACAACAGTGGATTTCCTGACTTTCCCG
>CAMVIN010000164.1 GCA_947167565.1 uncultured Clostridia bacterium
TATCAGGATAAAGAAATCGGGAGTTTGTATCTTATTGCAACGTCATGGGTTGTGATTTTATCTGTACTGATTAGTTTTTTTGGAGTGACAGAGTTGCTTCGAAAGGTATTTGTCGTGTTTATGAAAAACTACAGCGGGTGGCTGCCGTTTGAGATACGGACATCAACTTATCTTGAGGCATTTCTCCTGGCTGTGGTCTCCTACCTTGTTGTGGCTCTTATGCAGATGTATAAAATCAGAAAAGTACCGATGGATGAGGCTTTGAAAAATGTGGAATAAACACTCGTTAAAGTCAGGTTGCAAGAAAAGAGATTCAATGGTACAATAAATATTACGCAAAAAAGTTAGAATAAAGGAGATAGACAGGACATGGCTATTAAGATTGGAAGAAATGACCCTTGCTGGTGTGGGAGTGGGCGCAAATACAAAGTGTGCCATCAGAACTTCGACGATAAAATCCAGCATTTTGCAAATCTTGGACATATTGTGCCGGAGCACGACATCATCAAAAATGCGGAGGATATTGAGAAAATCAAGGAGAGTGCGAAAATTAACATTGCAGTCCTCGACTACATAGAAGAGAATATTCATGAGGGCATGAAGACATCGGAGATCGACAAAATTGTGTATGACATGACAACAGATATGGGAGGAATTCCGGCACCGCTCAATTACGAAGGGTATCCTTATAGTGTGTGTACTTCGGTCAACGACCAGGTGTGCCATGGATTTCCTTCGGACAAAGTAATTTTAAAATCCGGTGACATTATCAATGTGGACTGCTCTACAATACTTGACGGATATTTTTCAGATTCCTCCCGCATGTTCTGCATCGGAGATGTCAGTGAGGAGAAGCGAAGACTTGTGAGAGTGACCAAAGAGGCGATGGAACTTGGACTTGAAGAAGTAAAACCGTGGGGGTTTCTCGGTGATATGGGGCAGGCCGTACATGATCATGCATATGCCAACGGTTACACTGTTGTTCGTGAAATCGGCGGTCACGGTGTCGGGTTTGAATTCCACGAGGAGCCTTGGGTGAGTTATAACTCGGTGAGAGGTCAGGAGATGCTCATGGTACCGGGAATGATTTTCACGATTGAGCCGATGATTAATATGGGAAAAGTTGATATATATACGGATCCAAAGAACGATTGGGAGGTATATACCAAAGACCACAAACCTTCTGCACAATGGGAGATCATGGTACTTGTTACAGAGGAGGGACATGAGGTGCTGAGTTGGTAAAATAGGCAGATAAGAATTTGACAAAAGCTGAGATTGTAAGTACAATATGAGTTAGATAAGGCTGAACAAAGGTATATATGTACAAATGGGGGTAAAAATGATTACAATATCGGTAGATGACCAGATTGAAGTATCGATTGAGATCGTGAAACTGATGAAGAAAATTGATCCGCAGGGGGAGCACAGGGCGTTTTCTGATTTGACAAAAGTAATCGAATTTGTGAGGGAAAAAAAACCGGATGTAGCGTGGCTGGATGTTGAGATGCCGGGGAAATCGGGGTTAGAACTTTCAGCGGAAATTAAAAAACTCTCACAAAACACCAATATTATTTTTGTTACGGCACATGAGAAGTTTGCTTATCAGTCATACCAACTTCATCCGAGTGGTTTTATCTTAAAGCCGGTGACAAAAGAGGCATTAGAAAGAGAACTTGATAACCTTCGCTTTCCGGTACAAAGAGTGCAGAACGGGCTTTTGCGGGTACAGTGCTTTGGAAATTTTGAGGTGTTCGACAGTGAGGGAAAACCAGTTAGTTTTCAGAGAAGTAAGAGTAAGGAAATTCTGGCATATTTAATTGATCGAAGAGGGGCTCTCTGTTCTGGCAATGAATTGTGCGGGATTTTATATGAGGACAGAGAACAAAACCGTTCGCTTAAGGCACAGTTAAGGGTTTTTCTCGGAAAACTGCGGGAAGATTTAGAGCGCGTTGGTGCAGGGAAGGTGCTTATCAAAGGGTGGAATGCCAACGGAGTAGACTGTGATAAGATTGACTGCGATTATTTTGATTATATGCGAGGGGACAGTTATGCTGTCAACAGCTTTTTTGGAGAATATATGATGCAGTATTCGTGGGCAGAGATGACTATGGGGGAACTTAGAAGGAAGCCGGGTGCGTTTGATGGTTGAGGAAAGTGAGGGATGAAATGGGGAATAAGTTAGATTTTCGCTCGTTGCGTCTTCTTCCGGTGGCGGTTTTTTCTTTGTTTGTTTTGATGTTTGTTTTGGAGATTAGTACTATTTGGGTTCGTCAGTTTTTATCAGTTGCTATTTTTTTGAATTATGTATCCGTGCTGGCAGTGCTGTTATGTTTGTATCGATTGAATGATAGCACAGAATGGTTTCACCCGGCATGGATGTCTTTTTTATTTCATTTAATTGTCAGAATGCTGCTACAGCTGATTGCCCGGGTGGACCAGATTTCAGGCGGAAGTCTTGTCGTTCGTGTGTTTTATTGTGTGGCGGCAATTTTGCCGGTTTGTTGTTTGGCACTGGGAATATTTTTTGTTCTGAATGGTATGATTGATTTTTTAAATAAGATGTCAGACGAACAGCAGGGCATTTTTGTCCGTAAAGTAAAAAAAGTATGGGTGATTTTTCAGATGGTACGAATTCTTGTTTTGTTAATCAGTGGAATTGCCTTTGTTTTTTGGGGAAGAACATTTCTGTTTGTTTCTTTGGCTTTTATGTTTTGCAATACAGTTGTTGGAATGGTAATTTATAAGCAGGCAAGAAAAGTCTGTCAGTCTTATTACCTATATGCATATAATCACATGTGACGGAGAAAAAAATGTTTGAACTATCAGAATACCAGCCGGAAATTATTCCAATAATTAATACAGTATTTCGTATTGTGGCCATCCTTTTGGTTATGATTGTCATTATGTCTGTCATACAGATTAAAAATCACAGTAGACGAATGGGGTGGTTTATTATATCTGTGTGCTTTGTTATGGGGGGATTGATTTCGGAACTTGCATCACAAAATAGGGCAATTTTTTTTGCTGTGAGTTCTGAATCAAGTGTGATTCGTGCCCATATTTTTTATGCGTTATTTGCCGTTTTCTTTTGTCTTTATTTTATTGAGACTGAGATTGAGGCAGGGGCAGGAAAGGATGGCGTGTTATGGACGCTGCTTCACGGATTGATAGGGCTCTTGGTAGTGATTTTGTCGATGGCTGATTTAAAGGGAATATTTGAGTGGCTGGCGTTTTTTTTGCAGTATGTGATAGTAATTGTGATGTTGTTTTTTTCATCAAAGGATGTTCGAGCCAGCATCGGATTTATTCTTGGAGCCAGCTTTCCGATAACGGCCGCCCTGCTTGGAATGGCAGTACCGGGACTTGATCTAATGGGGGCAGGACTCACAATTATGTGTTTGATTATCTTTTTTGGCTTTCAGTCGGACATGGAGAGAGAATTATTAAATAAGCAGGTGGAACTTTCGGCGAGCAAGGTGTCTCTCCTCATGGAACAGATACATCCCCATTTTATTTACAATTCTTTGCAGCAGATTGCATTGCTCTGTGATGAGGATGCGCTGGAGGTAAAAGAAGCTATTTACAATTTTTCCGGATACCTTAGAAAGAATTTTGAATCTTTGACAAATGAAGGGATGATATCGTTTGATAAAGAGATGGAGCATGTGGATATGTTTGTTAAACTTGCTATGATAAATCCGGCAAGGAAATTCGAAGTTCGCAAGGATTTTAAAGTGACGAATTTTTTTCTGCCGGCACTCACTATTCAGCCGCTGGTGGAAAACGCTGTTCAGTACGGGGTGGGAATGGGAACCGGAGGCGGGAAGATTGAGATTCAGACAAGGGAAGAAAAGAGTTATATTACCATAAGCGTCTCAGATGATGGGAGCGGTTTGGAAAATCAAATGGCGACCCAAAAAAAACATAAAAGTGTTGGCATGGAAAATGTCAGAATGAGATTAAAACTAATGTGTGATGGTAAAATGGAATTTTTACAGACAAAGGAAGGAACAAAGGTAATTGTTCGGATTCCTAAAAATATTTAATTTTGTTGCGCTTTTGTTACGCATGTTATGTTAGAATACATTTGTGTATCAGTCAAGAGATGCACGATAGATTTGTGGGTGTAAGTAAGGAGAAGAAGAATGAAAGTTCAAATCGTTAACACGGTGAGTGCCTTGCGGAAGGAATTCAATGAGAGAACGGTCGTCAGATGTATGATTATGTTCGTGTGTGCGGCATTTACTTTCATACTCTCTTGTGGCAGTATTGTCTTTGCTGCCGGAAAGGAGAAGAAGTTATCGGGGGGAGACTTAAGTGCTGCAACATTCCCGATTGTAGAGCTGGTTGATTCTTTTGCTACCCCGTTACTTGCGATTGTAGGCGTTTTTGGTGTGGCTTTCTGCATTGTTCTGGGAGTCAGGGGGGCAACAGCAGAAGAACCACAGAAGAGAGAAAAGAACTGGCAGTCGTTAAAAAAAGTAATGATAGGATTCGTACTAATTTTTGTTTTTATAATAGCTCTCAAACTTTCTATTGGACCGGTGACTACATGGATGAAGGCATCGTTAAAAACTAATTAGAAATGATGAGATAATCACTCCAATCAAAAGGCGGCAGAAATGTCGCCTTTTGAAGTAAAAAAAGATAGAATTATGGTGGGGCATATGATATAATGAAGGCAGATAATAAGGTTTTTTTCCCATTTGGGATGGAGGAACATAGTAGTGAAGAAATATACGGACGGAACGAATGCAGACAGAGTGTTAAAAAAACAGAATTGTTTTGCATTACTTTTTTGCGTTATCGGCGTGGTACTTAATCTATTGTTCAGCACAGTTGTTTCTGATTTCGAACTGCCGCTTTATCTGGATGCAGTAGGGACTGTTATTGTTGCTGCGTTGGGAGGATATCTGCCGGGTGTATGTGTGGGATTTGTGACTAATATTATAAAAAGCATTATGAATCCATCTGCTTTATATTATGGCGTTTTGAATGTTTTGATTGCTTTTTTCACGGCATGGTTTGAGAGGCATAATAAGTTGAAAAAACCGTGGGGGATTTTTGCGCTGATAGCAGTGATGATATTAGTTGGCGGTGGTCTTTCAACATTGATTCCGTGGTTTATGGGGGAACAGACTTTTGATAGCAAATCGTTGAGTGGGATGCTTTATGCAACCGGATATTTTAATCTTCCCATTGCGCATTTTTTTGCAAATATAATAAAAGAATTTCCGGACAAACTTCTCACGGTATTTATTGCGTTGGTTACGGTTAAATATATACCGGAGAAATACCACGGTTACTTTGGGTTCAAAGTCTGGATGCAGGCACCTATTTCCGAAGAAGAGTCAACTGTGGCAGACAGAACACTTGTCCGTTCGTTGTCACTGAAGTCAAAGATTTTGCTGGTGCTTAGCATCTCTCTTGCAGCGGTCGCTGTTGTAGGAACAGTTATCAGTCTGGCAATCTATCGAAAAACAATTATTAAAGAGCACACACGTATTGCGCAGGGGACAATTAGTGTTGCTGCAAGTATATTAGATGGAGATCGTATTGATGAATTTTTGGAATCCGGTGGCACAGCAGAGGGTTACAGTGAAACAGAGAAACTTTTGCAAAATATACGATCCAGTGCCACGGATATTAAATATTTGTATGTATATAAGATAAAAGATGACGGTTGTCATGTTGTCTTTGATGTTGATACAGAAGATGTGCCGGGGGAAGAAACCGGCACGGTTATTCCATTTGATGAGGGGTTCGGTGATTACATTCCTGCACTTTTGGCAGGAAAAGAAGTCGAACCCATTATTACAGACGACCGGTATGGGTATCTGCTGACGGCATATGAACCGGTATACAATTCCGAGGGAATATGTGTCAGTTACATAGGAGCAGATGTGGATATGGGACAGCTTCGGCAGATGGAACGCAGTTTCCTTGTAGAAAACATATCTGTTTTTTTAGGGTTTTTTATCGTGATTTGTATTTTTGTGATCTGGCTGACAGAATATCACATTGTTTTTCCCGTCAATTCAATTGTAAAGTGTGTGGATAGTTTTTCTAATAGGGGTGAGACTCGGGAATCATTGAATGAAGATATCAAGAAATTGCGAAGTATTAGAATTCATACCGGGGACGAAGTTGAAAAATTATATAAATCTGTATGTAGAATGACTTTGAATCAGGCAGAGCAGCTGAGAAGTATACAGAAGTTATCGGAATCGACAGCAAAGATGCAGGATGGATTGATTATTACCATGGCGGATATGGTTGAAAATCGTGACTCGGACACAGGAGCACATATACAGAAAACAGCGGCATATGTAAAAATTATTGTGGAAGGATTGAAAAAAAAGGGATATTATGCAGAAAAAATAACTTCCAAATTTATGTCAGACATAGTGCGTTCTGCCCCATTGCATGATGTGGGGAAAATTCATATTCCCGACTGGGTGCTCAATAAACCGGGTAAGTTAACAGACGAAGAATACGAGATTATGAAAGGGCA
>CAMVIN010000165.1 GCA_947167565.1 uncultured Clostridia bacterium
ATGGCAGAAAAAAATATGGCGATGGAAAAATGTCCGATGCCTGTTCAGGACCCGGACGTTCGTAATAAAAACTTTGACGAGGTAGCACTTGGCTACACCTACGATATGGCAGTAAATGAAGCTCGCCGTTGTCTGAACTGTAAAAACATGCCTTGCGTCAGTGCCTGCCCGGTACAAATTCGCATTCCGGCATTTATTGAGCGCGTAGCCAACGAAGATATTGAGGGAGCATTCGAGATTCTCTCTGAGTCCACCTCTCTTCCGGCAGTCTGCGGTCGTGTGTGCCCACAGGAAAATCAGTGTGAAGGCAAATGTGTGCGCGGCATCAAGGGTGAGCCGGTCGGCATCGGTCGTCTGGAGCGCTTTGTTGCAGACTACCACAGAGAACATTCCACGGAAGCTCCTGTAAAACCTGAGTCTAACGGACACAAGGTTGCTGTTATCGGTGCCGGCCCAAGTGGTCTGACGGTTGCCGGTGATTTGGCAAAACTCGGCTATGAAGTGACAATTTTCGAGGCACTTCACCTTGCCGGCGGCGTACTTGTCTATGGAATTCCGGAATTCCGTCTTCCAAAGGCAATTGTACAGAAAGAAATTGATAACTTGAAAGCAATCGGCGTTGATATCCAGACCAATATGGTCATCGGTAAAGTCCTCACGATTGATGAAATCTTTGAGATGGGCAATGAGGCAATTTTCGTCGGCTCCGGTGCCGGACTTCCGAGATTTATGAATATTCCGGGCGAGAGTTTGAAAGGCGTTTATTCTGCAAACGAATTCCTCACTCGTATTAATCTGATGAAGGCTTATCAGGACGGAAGCAAGACTCCGATTCAGCACGCAAAGAATGTCGCTGTTGTCGGCGGTGGTAACGTAGCGATGGACGCTGCAAGAAGCGCAAAGCGTCTCGGCGCAGAAAATGTGTACATCGTTTACCGTCGTGGCATGGAAGAGCTTCCTGCCCGTAAAGAAGAAGTAGAACATGCCGAAGAAGAAGGCATTATCTTTAAGACACTGAATAATCCGATTGAAATCCTCGGCAATGAGGAGGGACTGGTCAGCGGTATGACCTGTATCGAGATGGAACTCGGCGAGCCGGATGAGAGCGGACGCCGTCGCCCGATTGAGAAAAAAGGCAGCGAATTCACACTGGATGTGGACTGTGTCATCATGGCAATCGGAACCAGCCCGAACCCACTCATTCGTTCCACCACACCGGGACTCGAGGCAAACAACCGCGGCTGTCTGATTACGAAGGACGAGTCCGGACTTACTACCCGCGAAAATGTTTACGCCGGTGGTGATGCCGTGACAGGAGCTGCAACCGTAATCCTTGCTATGGGAGCCGGAAAAGCTGCAGCTAAAGCGATTGACGAAGTTTTATCAGGAAAATAAATAACAAACCGGACATACAGATTATATTCCTTCCCTGTATGTCCGGTTTTCAAAATCACTTCTTAATTTTCGAACTCAAAATCATTTTTTGATTTTGAGTTTTTTCACTGCACTCCATTTTCCATACTTCTTAGTTCCATTGACAATCTTATATGCTCTGACACGGAAATAATAGGTCTTTTTCTTTTTTAATTTTTTGACTGTATATTTGGCTTTCTTGGTAAATTTGCTCTTTTTCCCTTTGGTAAATTTCTTGTTGAGAGCGTACTGAATCTGATAACCTTTTGCGCCGGAAACTTTCTTGAAAGTCAAAACCGCTTTTTTCTTTTTCTTGTTTTTTACTTTAAGCGATTTGACTTTCGCTGGCTTTTTGACTGTACTCTTTTGGGTTGTAGTTTTTCCCGTTGTTCCGGTAGTTGTATTTTTTATAGTAGAATTCCCACCTGTAGCAGTTGTACTGCCGGCTTTGACATAAATAGGGATGGAAACGGTTCTCTTTTCTCCTACTTCCTCATATTCGACAGTCAATATCTTTTCTCCTGCAACAGACATATTGATACTGTCTGCATTTGTTTTATAAGTAGTAATTAATTGACTGGTATCGTCTGTATACACAGCTTCTACATACAAATCATTCAATGTCAGTTTATCACCAATCAGATAAGCCGTTTTATCCTTTGATGCCTGAATATAATTTAATGTTTTCAATTCATTCTCTCCGATATAAACGGAAATAGTATTGTTACAGGTAAAAAGTTCTGTCTCTGCGGATTTTGCAACAAACATCAGGCTCTCTATTCCATTCTCCTGATACTGCTCAAGCGAAATCTCCTGAGTGACACTATTCTCCGCATCCAGCGTTCCCAGATTAATGGTGTCAAGTAAATTACCCTCTTCATCTGTATCGTATATTTCAAGAACTGCATCTGTCTCAAATGAACTCTCATTCTGAATAATTACATTCGCCGTATTTCCATTTTTGCTGACTTCTATACTTAAATCCGGCGAACCTACTTTTGTCACATAACTGTCCTGCTCTATTTCATCTTTTACAATCTTTACACAAAAATCCGATAATTTTTTAATATTATCCGGCAAATCAAGATTGACTTCAATTTTCTCTGTTTCTCCCGGTGAAAGAGTTGTGAGTGCCTGTCTTCCCACTTCCGAACCATCAAGAAACACAGCGACATATGTTCCGCCTTCTGTCTGTGCAAATCCATCATTTTTGACCTCGACAGAAATCGTGGTCTCTGCACCAGAGACAAACTCTTCTTCCAAATAATCTACATTATTAATCGCATCAATTTCCTTATTGCTGACAACAGCCGCGCATAAATTTGTCTGCGTGTCCACACTATTTTCACCGATATCAGCAACAGAATCCAGATAGGAAATCAAGTAATTATCATTACCCTTTACTGCTGTCAGAGCAAGAGCGTTTCCTTTTGTCTGCATGAAGTCAATACGGTCACTAACATCTTCATCCCAGATATATCCGGTAATTTTTCCACCATCTTCTCCTGCATTCTCAGCACACAGGATGATGTCTCTGCCCTCTTCATTCACTACACAATAATCGCCGTTCAGACCGATATCACTGAGAAAACTACTGGCAGAACCGTCAGCAGATATCACCCGGTTGAGTTTACTGTCATCCTCATTTTGAGCCATCCACAACAAAGACTGTTCGCCGCCAATCTCTGCAAAAGAAAGGCCAGATACCTGCTCTTGTGTGTATTCAACAGTCTTCACTTCACTGTCAGCATCAAGCAGACAAATACGGCTTAAGTTGCCGTCATTCTCAGCATATCCCAACTGTACTTTATTTTCCAGTTCCCCGACTGCAAGATCTTTCACCGGTTCATCTACATCTACAGACTTTAACTCGTTGTAAGAAAGCGTAGAATCCAATGTACCAAGATGAAGATTATTTTCCCCTGTCATCTGTAAAAAGTCACTGTCCCGGTTCTCGCAGTATCCAAGGTAAGTATTATTTTTTAAAACCTCTACAACCGGCAGAATATCAAGGCAGGAATTGTTCGTAACGGTTCTCGACAAAACGGTACCAGACGTGACATCCAGTTTAGCCACTTTGATTTCCGACAGAGAAGCAATATCATTCGGTGTCTTTTCTCCCAGTTCCGAAGGCGATATCTTCTCTTTGAGATTGCACCATGTAAAGTAGACCTCATTCCCTTTGACCGCCGCATCCGGATAGAAATCTGCCGTCTCATCCCCATCTACTACTTTGGGCTCTGACCATTTTCTGCTTTCCTCATCATAGACCGAATATACAAGTGCATACTGATTCCCCTGTGTCCTTCCATTAATGGCCGTAATATAAGTCAGAACTTTCGTCCCGTTATCGGTCTGAAGAAGTTTGGGCGAAGCCTCACTGTATGTATTATTTTGCAGGATAGTAGTGGTCACAGTCTGATTCTCTCTGTTTTCCATACTCACCGTACTCGAATTCCAACCGGATGTATGAGTATCATCTATTTCCCATTCATCCTCATTTTCTGCACCACTACTATTGATGATATAAGGTGCATTCTTTAGTTTTGATGTTCCTGTATAATAATTCCATGTTCCCTTTAACAGCGCTTTTTCATAGGAAAAGCAGAATGCTTTCGCACTCACACCCAGTTCACCCGTGAGTGATGCAGATACACCTTGATCAGATGAGATGGAAATTTTGTTCTCTGCAGAGCCATAGACAGACACGTCTGCTATATACGCAACTCCAACACCTGCAGAAAGTTTGATTTTAGGCAATGTCAAATCCAGTTTTCCATTCAGATAAACGCTGGACTTTGAAAAGTCAAAACCAACGGAAACAGTCCCTTTTACTCCCACTTCGCCACTTGCCTTAATGACGACCGGAACGACTACAACTGTCGTCTGCCACTCTTGCGATGCCTTGACCTTAATCTCAATCATCATCTTACCGCCGACAGACTGTACCCCATCGGAGGTTATCGTTCCTTCTACATATCCGTAACAATTGATTTTAGGCTTCACGCTCATTCCCATCGTAGCTGTCCCAAATTTAGACGCAAGAAGTGAATTAATTCCTTTTCGATAATCCTCCTTTTGTGTCTCTACAAATTTCTTAAAGGTAAACCAACCGTCTTTTTTTAAATTTTTTAAATCTTTTACCCCAATTCCCAACTGAAAGGTATTTCCCTCCCTGTTAAACTGGACCGGAATGTCATCAAAATCAAGACTGCACTTTCCACCACCGATAATCGGCACATCCGCCGGAATGTTAAATTCGACCTTTGAGCCAATCTTAAAATCACTGTTGTTGGTATCACTTTTTCCCACATAATCATTATGAGAATTATTTGATGTGCTTTGACTATCATTTGATGGCTCCGCACCCGTCTCACTCACCGTCCCATCCGCACTCACTGTGCCGGCATAACTCCACTGAGAAGAGGATAGATTAAGATGCAAAGCAGGCCGAACCCCAATAGCATCGCAGTCGACATTGTCACCAGCGTGGAAGGCGTAGCCATCACAGTCGACAAAGTATACACGATTAGCACCCATGCCCGGCGACCGCAGCCACCAGCTCGAATTACCTGCGTAATCCGTGCTGGTACTAACATAAGCCCCCTGATTCTTGGCATACTCGGTAGATTTAGAATATCTGGTTATATTACCTTCTGTGCTATCTGGTAAAAATCCATAGATAGCGTTTTCGATTTCGGAAAGAGATAACAGATATACCTTATCTGTCGTATTATTTCCACCCTCTCTATAATCATTATACGGATTATCTTCATTTACGACTGCGGTTGTCTTTACCGCACTCTGCTCGGCACTGCTAAATGCTGCACTGTAAAAATCCTGATTCAGCCATGTGCGGAGCGTACAGGTTTCCCATGTTACATCCACCCATTCCTCATTAAATTGCTGACAGTCCAGACACTGGTCAGCGAGAAGAAAGGCATCATCTCCGTTTACGGATAATACCCTCCACTTAATTGGCTGTTTTTTGTCGCTTTGATTGGCAGTTCCGTCTCCGTTTGTGTCATTCTGCCAGTAGTTACCAAACCACACACAGTCCCATGTCCTCACACCGGCACTGGTACGTGGATTGCTGAGACCGTATCCGGCCGCCTGTGACGGAATTGCCACTGCTCCTATTCCACTTAACAGACTTACCACCAGCGATAGAATAACGCTTAATGATATCCATTTTCTACTCTTTTTTCTTTTCATTTTCAACCTGCCTTTCTGCACAGCATGGCTGTACCTTTAATTTAGAAAACATGAGGTATTTTTATTCTTAGTAGCGGTATGCACTGATTTAGCAGTACAAAATTAACTATACACGAAAAAATCAGTAGCACCAGTACCCTTTCTGTCACAACTCACATCTTCCATGATTTCACAGTTTTTTCACATTTTATCATGATAACACAACACTATTTCTAATTTTTTTCCGTTTTTTCATTTTGACCCAAAAATAAAACCGGTCATTTCACAACAGTGAAATTCATCCGGTTTTATACCATACATACTCTCTACTTGAATATTATTTGTTATATTTCCCCACTATACAACTTTTCTTACAAAAACAGATTCCATAAGACACTGCTCCGAGATATCCGTCATCCAGAATCCCTTCCTCGTATCTCTTGTCACGAATCTGCTGATAGGCTTCCTCAAGACCGTCCTCCATCTCATTAAATTTTTTTCTCGTCTTTATCTCAAAAATAATTGCCGGGTCTCTCGGTCGGTCAGGGTAGAGAACGATATCCGGTCTACCATCGCCTTCCTCTCTGTTAGATTGGGGTGTGTAATTTGGAACACCGTAAAGCAGCGACAGATAAAAACCGTGATAGAAAGCCTCGTCACTATCAAACGTGCTTATACTTTTTTCAAGCAGACCGCTTACATAATCTTCTATCCCATCTGTATCGCCCTCTAATACTGCTTTGTAAAGTATTCCACGGTCTGTTTTCTTGACCTGCTTTTCAAACCAATCTCTAATTTGATTCTTGTATATACTTCGTATCTCAACATTGGGAATTTTCATTGTCAGATAAATATCCTCTCCATCTTTCCGCTCCGATACCTTTTTCATATATCCGGTAAA
>CAMVIN010000166.1 GCA_947167565.1 uncultured Clostridia bacterium
TACAGAGCATGGAAAAGAACCGGCTGATTTCATTGATATGAGATTGGCCGGTTTTTATGTGTGCAAAAATGAAAAAAACGGAAAAGAATATAATACATTGATATGATAATTTGTTTCATATGGGTCGGAAATATCAGTGAGATGTTTCCGGCTCGTTTGTTGTATATATTGAAAATAAGTAAATGGTTGCTGTTGAAATTATGTTGGGGTTATGATAGTATTTTGGTAATAAGTCATGTTTGCGTAATGCAAAAGTTTTGGGGGTGAAAGGAGGCTTGCGTATATGGCTTTTACAGTTAGTGTTGGAGAAGCAGATTTTGCAGTCCTTCGTGAAGAAAATGCATATTATGTAGATAAAACTGAAATCATATATGAACTTGTTAATGATACGAAAAATAAAGTGACACTTTTTACCAGACCGAGAAGGTTTGGTAAGACACTTATGATGAGTATGATGGAGAATTTTTTCAGCATACGGAAGAATAGCGTGAGCCTTTTCGAAGGACTTTCCATAACTGAGCATAGAGATTTCTGTAAGGGCTGGATGAATCAGTATCCGGTGCTGTTTATTTCATTCAAGGATGCAGAAGCTGATGAGTTTGATGTGGCTTATGCCAAAATTAAGAATGTTATAGCGGATGTATGTAAAGGGATTTCCGATATTGGTTTAGAGAAAAGGGTAAATTTGTATGATGTTGAAGTTTTCAACAGATTACAGGCCCAGACAGGAACAGAAGCGGATATTCAGAATTCACTAAAGACAATTATGCGAATGATGAATGCGGTCTATGGGAAAAAGGTTATTCTCCTAATTGATGAGTATGATGTACCGCTTGCAAAGGCGAGTGAAAAGGATACTGTAGAGAACGGGTACTATTCCAGGATGCTTGATGTTATAAAGGGGATTATGAGTACTGCCCTTAAAGATAATGAGTTCCTTCGATTTGCCGTGATTACGGGATGTCTTCGGATTGCCAAAGAAAGTATTTTTACAGGCACCAATAATTTTGCCTCATATTCTGTGCTTGATGAAAGATTTAGCAGATATTTCGGATTTTCAGAGGATGAGGTTGAAACTATGCTGGCAGCGGCAGATAGAAGAGAGGCCGCAGAAGAGATTAAAGAGTGGTATGACGGTTATGTTTTTGGAAATTCCTATGTATACTGCCCTTGGGATGTAATCAATCATATTTCTGTTTTAAAATATAAAAGGACGTCTAAGCCCAAGAATTATTGGAAAAATACCAGTCATAACGGGATATTACTTTCTTTTGTAAGACGTACAGATTTTGATGTTGCGGATAAGTTCGAGACTCTTTTAAATGGTGGGACTATCCGGCAAGCGATATCAGATGATTTAACATACGATACACTACATTCCTCAGAGGATAATCTATGGAGTGTTCTCTTGATGACAGGGTATATCACGAAAGCAAATCCTGATGAAGAGGGTGAGATAGTATCACTTAAGATTCCTAATAAAGAAATAACTTCAATATTCGAAGATACTGTAGTTAGTTATTTTGGTGAATCTTTAAATACACAAACTATTAATGAACTGATTGATTCCTTGTGGTGTAGCGATGAAGCAAAAGCAACTGAGATTATATCTGAACTTTTGTGGGACACAATTAGTTATAATGATTATCATGAGGATTACTACCATGCATTTCTCACTGGTATTTTTGTTGGAAGAGGATATAGTGTGGATTCTAATAAAGAAAAAGGTCTTGGAAGGCCGGATATTTTGCTCAAAGACAAAAAAAAGCGACGTGCAATTATTATTGAAGCTAAGAAATCCAATAAAGAATCTGAAATGGATAAAGATTGCGATACAGCAATAAAGCAGATTGTCAGAGAGAAGTATGCGCAAGGTCTCAAGGATTATGAGCAGATTATGTGCTATGGTATAGCATTCTTTAGAAAAAAGGCAAAAGTTCATAAATTATAAGAAAAAGAATGAATTTAAAATCCTGTTTCTGTCGGTAAGCGTCGGGACAGGATTTTTTTGCGAAATGGAATCAAATAAGTGCATATGAACAGCAGTAGTTTTAATTTTGGGGTTTTATTCCTTTTATGAATATGCTAAAATATGGTATGTCTATGAGTCGGTTGGGATAAGTTATGATAAAGTGGATATGGCAAAGAAACACAATTGTAAGACTGAAGAAATTATGATGTGAACATTAGATGAGTGAGGCGGGGAAAGATGGAGAAAGTATGTTTCAGAGATAATATGGCAAGAAGAGTATTGTCGAAGGTTCTTATTTTGTCATTTGTGTTTAATTTCTTTTCAATTGTGATTTCTCCGGTCAAAATGGTCAGCGCTGAGGTTTTGTATGACACGACCGTAGAGAGTATTGAAGAATCAGGCTGGACATTTGACACAGAGACGGGAGTGTTGACATTAAAGAGCAATTTTGTGTTTCCTGATAAAGATAGTTTAATGTTTGGGACAACTCAAGAAAAAGATTTTTTTGAGGTTGCTTTTGGAGATTTTGATTTTAGACAAGATGTCTTGCGTGTTTCTATTCCGGAACCGATTGTTGATAATCCGACTATTTTGGATGGAATGTTTAAGAACATGAGTAATTTATCAGAAATTATTGGATTAGAAAATATTAACACATCAGAAACAGAATCCATGGCATTTATGTTTATGAATTGCAAAAAACTGGAAATTTTGGACTTGACATCTTTAGATATTGTGAAAGTAACAGATATGTCTGGGTTGTTTATGGGGGCGAATAATCTTACAACTATATATGTCAGAAAATCTACATGGGATGTTACAAGTAAGAAGGGGGATGCTATGTTCGCTGGTTGTAATAGACTTGAAGGAGGACGGGGGACAAAGTATAGTGAATTAAATGTGACGGGTATTTCATGCGCTCATATTGATCAAAGGTGGAACCCGGGCTATTTGTCTACCAAAAAAGCAGAAGCGCAGATTATTTATGACAATTCTGTGGAAAGTGCTGAACAATCAGGCTGGACTTTTGATACCGAGACAGGTATTTTAACGATAAATGAACACTTTGAGTTTCTCACAACTAACGATTCGAATGTAATTTATGATTTTTTCCCAAACCCGAGCAGTGAGTTTGATAAAGAGGATGTAATAATTGTTGATATTAAGCACGGAATACCAGAATGTCCCCAAATACTTGCATATTTTTTCCGTGGGATGACTTATCTCACGGAAATTAGAGGACTGGACAATTTTGATACATCTAAGGTCACAAATATGGCGGGTATGTTTTATGATTGTAGAAGTTTAAAAGCGCTTGATTTGAGTTCTTTTAATACATCGAATGTGACTGACATGTCTAATATGTTTTTTAACTGTTTATCGTTGGAAAAATTATCATTAATTAATTTTAGGACATGTTTTGTTACAAATATGGGAAGTATGTTTGGCAACTGTAGCGAACTTTCTGAAATAGATTTTGGGAGGGATTTTGATACCTCCGAGGTTAAAGACTTCCATTCTATGTGTTTCGGTTGCTCGAATATTGAACAATTAGATTTGTCTGCGTTTGATACTTCCAATGCCACAGATATGGGATTTATGTTTTATGGTTGTTCTAATATTAAGCAATTAAATGTGTCAATGTTTGATACTTCGAATGTGACGAATATGCACTATATGTTTGCCTATTGTTCAAGTATTAAGCAATTAGATTTGAGTTCCTTTTGCACACAGAAACTTGTTCATATGGATTATATGTTTATGGAATGCAGGGCCTTAAAATCACTTGATATTACTTCTTTTGATACTTCGAATGTGACGAATATGCAGTATATGTTTGCCTATTGTTCAAGTATTGAACAATTAGATTTGAGTTTCTTTTGTACACAGAAACTTGTTTATATGGATTATATGTTTTTGGAATGTAGGGCATTAAAATCACTTGATGTTACTTCTTTTGATACTTCGAATGTGGAGAGGATGGGACATATATTTTTTGGATGCGACACATTAAAATCACTTGATGCTTCATCTTTTGATACATCCAATGTGACGGATATGCAGTTTATGTTTTGTGGATGTGAGGCATTAGAATCTGTTGATGTTACCTCTTTTGACACATCCAATGTGACGGATATGCAGCAAATGTTTTTTGGGTGCAGGGCATTAGAATCTGTTGATGTTACTTCTTTTGACACATCGAATGTGACGAATATGCAGGAAATGTTTTGTGCTTGTGAGGAATTAGTGACCATATATGTGAGTGATAAATGGGATGTCAGTAAAGTTGAAGAAAGTACTAATATGTTTTATGATTGTAGTAACCTTGTGGGAGAACAGGGAACTACCATGGGGGTGACTGAATGTAAAAACGAAAAAAAGACAACGCACGCTTATGCACATGTGGATGAGGGGAAATCGAGTCCCGGTTACCTGACTTATAAAACGCCTGATATGACGGCAACTATTATTGAATTTCCATCTGTAATACCGAATCTGGTATGTGATGGTGATGATCATGCACTTATTACCCCGGGTGAAGCAGAAAATGGAACCTTAGTATATAGTCTGACCGGCGAAAAAGGTTCGTACAGTGAAGAAATTCCATCAGCCAAAGATGCCGGAACATATATTGTATATTACAAAGCGGTTGGTGGGGAAGGCTATTATGATTCTGCGGTAAAAACACTTTATGCCACGATTAAAAGTGAAGAAGAGCCGGTATCCCCGACAGAGAGTGCAGCTCCTACACCAAGTATAACTCCTACACCAACACCGGCTCCGACGCCAACAGGTACGCCAGCAGGTACGCCAGCAGGTACACCAACATCAACATCAACATCAACATCAACACCGACACCAACATTCAAGACGGTCACAATTTTGACTCCGGCACAAACCCCAACAGTTGCACCGACTACTTCTCCTAATGAGAATAAGAAGGGAAGTTCTGCTCAAAAGACTGACAATAGAATGGCCGCTCCTAAAATCAAAATATCCAAAGGAAAAATTGGCAAAATTAGATTCTGCTTGATAAAATTAAAAAAATACAAGGGGAGTTTTGTGGAAATCTATGTAAAAAAGGGGAAGGGGAAATATAAGAAGATAAAACTTAAAAATAACCGTATCAAAAAATATAAAGGTAAATTCAAACTAAAACTTAACGTGAGCAAAGTGAAACTCAGGTTTAAAGTGAGAACATACAAGAAAAAAGGGAAGAAAAAGATTTTCAGTAAGTACGCCGTGAAAAAATTAGCAGTATGATTTTATACTGAAAAAAACGGAAAAAAATTTGTACCCGAATATGGTAATATGAATAAAAAGAGTACAAATAAAGGAGGCCGTGCTTATGAAAATAATTTCGAGAATGGGATTTTTTATCATTATGTGTTTTATGTCGCTGTTAATTAGTATGGAAGCTGGCGCAACATCAAGAACAGTAGATGAAGCAATTGCGTGGGTGAATTCCCAAGTTGGCAGGTCCATTGATTATGATGGTGTGTATGGTGCGCAATGTGTTGATTTGATTAAAGCATATTACGCATATTTGGGAGTCTCGCCGGTCGCAGGAAATGGCAAAGATTATGCTGCAAATGCATGCCCGGCCGGATGGCAGCGTATACAAGGGGCGGTTCCGCAAAGGGGTGACATTTTAATTTATGGCGCAAGTCCTAACAATAGTTATGGGCATGTTGGAATTTATGAGTCGGACTATTCTACTTATCATCAGAATGTGTCGGGACAATATGTAGAAAAAATTACGAGATGGAGTTATAAAGGTTTCACTAATCCATACTGGGGAGTGCTTCGACCGAATTTTGCGTCTCCTGTTGTGGTAAATCTTCCGCAGGGATGCGTTGACAGGGTTTCCGGAGGTGTGGGGTGCATTAATGTTTATGGGTGGTCATTTGACAAAGACGCTACATCCACCGCACTGTCGATTCATGTGTATATTGGTGGACCGGCCGGTTCTGGAGCAGAGTGTCATGTGATTTCAGCCAATAAACTCAGAACAGATGTGAATAATGTCTATGGATGCGGGAATTATCATGGGTTTTCAGATGATATTTACACAAGGCTTTCAGGCTCACAACCGGTATATATTTATGCGATAAACGTGGGAAGTGGAAATCATAATCCTTTGCTTGGAAGCACAACGGTAAATATTTCCAAAGATTCTGCTAAACCGGTTATTAAGGATGTTAAAATACTCAATCGAACAAGTTCCGGTTATACAGTTCAGTGTACGGTCACAGATAATGTTAAAGTAACTTCTGTAAAATTTCCAACATGGACATTGAATAATGATCAAGATGACATTATATGGGGAGAGGGTACTGCCAACGGCAATGTATATACATATAATGTAAAAATAACGGACCATAAAGGAGAGAGAGGTCTTTATCGAACTCATATCTATGCGTATGATTCGGCTGGAAATGTTGAAGCTACAGCAGTTTCACAGGA
>CAMVIN010000167.1 GCA_947167565.1 uncultured Clostridia bacterium
CGCCGCTTTTGTTAAAATGGCTTGGAAAATCCGAGTATGGAGTGTATACGGTTGCCTCCTCAGCAATCTCATTTCTGGCAATTCTTGACTTGGGATTTAACCAGACGATGATTCGCTATGTGGCAAAATATAAGGCGGAAAAGGACAGAGAGGGAGAAGAGCGGCTCAATGGCATGTTTCTTATTTTTTATTCTGTGATAGCGTTGACCGCCTTGATTGCAGGGGGGATTCTGTCTTTTTTTCTGACTGACATTTTTAAGAAAGGCTTTACTGCGGATGAAGCGGCGACGCTGCAGATTATTTTTCGCATTCTGCTCATCAATCTGGTAGTGTCATTTCCGCTTGGTGTCTACGCATCGATTACGAATGCAAACGAGGGCTTTTTTTTCTTGAAAATGGTCAATATTGTTTCCTTTGTTTTGACATATGGCGGAATTCTTGTAGCATTATGTTTCGGATACAAAAATATTGCGATGGCGGTAATCACAACTGTTGTATCCATAGGACTGAAAATGTATACAGCAGTGTATGCTACCCAAAAATATAACATAAAATTTCGGTTTCAGGGATTTGACAGAGAACTATTGAAAGAAATATTTTTATTTTCTTTTTTTATTTTTTTAAATATTGTAATAGATCAGTTATATGCCAACACGGATAAGTTTATTCTCGGAGCGCTTTGTAGTTCGGCGATGGTGACAACTTATACGGTGGGGGTTCAGTTTTCATCCTATTTTGAGCAGTTTTCAACCTCCATCAGTGGAGTGTTTCTACCGAAAATTACAAGGATGGTCACAAACGGGGAAGAGATGGGAGAAGTCTCGGCCTTGTTTAAGCGAATTGGTAGAGTGCAGTTTATTCTGCTCGGTTTTTTGATGAGCGGTTTTATCGTGTTTGGCAGGACATTTATCTGTCTCTGGGTGGGAAGTGAAGAAATCGCTGCCTATAAGATTGCGTTGGTAGTCATTTTGCCGGGGATTATTCCGCTGTCGCAGAATCTTGGTATTTCAGTGCTGCGCGCAATGAATAAGCACAGATTCCGTTCGGTTATTTATTTTTTTATTGCGCTGTTTAATGTTGTTTTGAGTATTCCGCTGGCTCTGAAATTCGGTGGCTTTGGCGCGGCATGTGCGACCGGACTTGCTACTTGCCTTGGTCAGATTCTCACCATGAATTGGTTTTATTATAAGAAAATTGGTCTGGATATTCCGGGATATTGGAGAGAGGTAGGAAAAATTCTGTCAGCTCTCATACCAATTGCGCTTCTCGGTTGCGGGCTTCATCTGCTTCCGATATGGGAACATGTGGGAACAAAAAGGGTTGCACAGTGGGGTAGTCTTGGTGTACAATGTATTATCTATGGAATTCTCTTTTTGGTACTTGGCTGGTTTTTTATTTTCAATGAGTATGAGAAAGAGTTATTAACTGGATTTCTGAGAAAATTCAGGAAGAAATAGGGGAGGACTGCATAGTATGGCAGAGCATTCAAAAAAAGTGAGAAAATATATAGAAAACGGAAAACTATCTCTATTGTATCGTGTTTTGCTTGTTGTGTGGGATATTATCTGCATTAATGTGTGCTCTTTTTTGGCGCTTCTTATGAGATATGACTTGAATCTTTCGCGGTTTTTAAAGAGCGGAATAACGGCGGATTATCCGATTGGTTATGTGGGAACACTTCAGGAGACCATGGTATTTAATACGGTAATGACACTGATTATATTCTTTTTGTTTCACTTGTATAACAGTCTTTGGAGATATGCCGGTATCAATGAAGTCATAAATATTGCGCTGGCAAGCGGTATTTCCGGCATTATACATTTTTTGACAATTTTTGGAACATATCGGAAAATGCCGCGTTCCTACTTCATTTTTTATGTGTTGCTGTTGTTTGTGGCAACACTTGTAGTGAGATTTTCCTACCGGATTGTAAGGATGCTTTACAAGTCCGGTCATCACGGACTCGGCATGAGAACAACCCTCATTATCGGGGGCGGCGAAGCCTGCAACATTGTGATTCGGGAATTGAAAATGAGCGACAATCTGGATAGCCATATTTGTGGTATTATTGATGATGACAAGAGAAAACATGGGACTTACATACAAGGGATTAAAGTTCTTGGCGGCCGGGACATGATTGTGCCTGTAGCAGAGGAGCAGGGGGTCAATGAAATAATTGTGGCGATGCCAAGTGCGCCTAAAAAAGAGATTAGTGCGATTCTTGAAATTTGCCAGCAGACACAGGCGGAATTGAAAATTATGCCCGGCGTATATCAGTTTGTCAACGGTGAGGCGGCTGTGGAGAAGATTCGTCCGGTTGAAATTGAGGATTTATTGGGAAGAGAACCGGTTAAGATTAATTTGGATTCCGTCATTAACTATGTGAGAAATAAAGTAGTTCTTGTCACCGGTGGCGGCGGTTCCATCGGAAGTGAGCTGTGTCGTCAGATTGCGGCGAATAATCCGAAAATGTTGATTATTTTTGATATATATGAAAATAATGCCTATGAAATTCAGCAGGAATTGATTCGCACCTATCCGTCGCTTCATATAGAAGTGCTGATTGGTTCTGTGAGAAATACGAGCCGCGTGGACAAAGTGTTTGCCGATTATCGTCCGGATATTGTTTACCATGCAGCGGCACACAAGCATGTTCCTCTTATGGAGGATAGTCCGAATGAGGCAGTAAAAAATAATATTTTTGGAACCTATAAGACGGCATTGGCGGCTGATAAATACGGAACAAAGAAATTTGTACTGATATCTACTGATAAGGCGGTGAATCCGACCAATATCATGGGAGCGTCCAAGCGGGTGTGTGAGATGATTGTTCAGGAACTCAATCAGCACTCTGCAACCGATTTTGTCGCTGTCCGTTTTGGGAATGTTCTGGGGAGTAACGGCAGTGTGATTCCTCTCTTTAAAAAGCAGATTGAAGAGGGGGGGCCGGTCACTGTTACAGATAAGAGAATCATTCGCTATTTCATGACAATTCCAGAGGCAGTATCGCTTGTGATTCAGGCGGGTGTACTGGCGAAGGGCGGCGAAATTTTTGTGCTTGACATGGGAGATCCGGTTAAAATCGATGACCTGGCAAGAAAACTGATTAAACTATCCGGATATGTGCCGGACAAGGATATTAAGATTGAGTACACCGGACTTCGCCCGGGAGAAAAGTTATATGAGGAAATGCTGATGGATGAAGAGGGGCTTCAGGAGACGGAAAATTCTCTGATTCATATTGGACGGCCGCTTGTGTTTGACGGTGAGAAATTCCTTGAGCAGTTAAACCGCCTGTATGATGAGGCATATGGAGAGACAGATAATATGAAAGAGCTTGTTGCTGATCTTGTGCCGACTTATAAAATCAGGGAAGAGGACAGGGAGCGCGACAGGAAGAAAATTGATGAGAAATATCACGATATATTAAAAAATGAAGTAGAGGGATTTGGAGGGAAGAAATAATTCTTCCCTCTTTTGTCCTCAAATATATATTAATTATTTGAACTCTTTTCTGCGTTAGCTGCATTCCGGCGGGCACGGTAGCGCTCGGTACCGTCAAGAATTTTTTTGCGGATACGCAAATTTTCGGGAGTCACCTCAAGCAGCTCGTCCGTATCAATATAGTCAAGGGCCTGTTCCAGACTCAGCTCTCTCGGCGGTGTCAGGCGGAGTGCCTCGTCTGCGCCGGAAGAACGGGTGTTGGTCAGGTTCTTTTTCTTGCACACATTCACTTCGATATCATCGGACTTTGCGTGTTCGCCGACAATCATGCCGCCGTATACTTTCTCGCCCGGTCCGACAAAGAGAACGCCGCGTTCCTGGGCGTTAAACAGGCCATAAGTGATTGTCTCGCCTGCCTCAAAGGCAATCAGGGAACCCTGTTTACGGTAGGGAATATCGCCTTTGTAAGGACCATAATCAACAAATTCGGTATTGATGACGCCATTTCCTTTGGTATCTGTCATGAATTCTCCACGGTATCCAATCAGTCCGCGGGACGGAATAAGAAATTCCAGTCTGGTTGTACCTGCATTGAGAGGCGTCATATTTTGCAGCTCGCCCTTTCGCTGGCTTAGGCGGTCGATGACGCTTCCGGTAAATTCATCCGGCACATCAACAAGTGCCCGCTCCATTGGCTCTAATTTTTTGCCGTTTTCATCTTCTTTGTAGAGAACCTCTGCCTTGCTGACTGCGAACTCATAGCCTTCGCGGCGCATGTTTTCAATGAGGACGGACAGGTGAAGTTCCCCGCGTCCGGAAACCTTGTATGCCTCTGTGGTTTCTGTATCTTCCACTCGAAGAGAGACATCAGTGTTGAGCATGCGGTAAAGACGGTCGCGCAGATGGCGGGAGGTGACATATTTCCCTTCCTGACCGGCGAGCGGGCTGTCATTTACCATAAAGTGCATGGCGATAGTGGGTTCGGATATTTTCTGGAACGGAATTGCCTGTGGATTTTCCGGTCCGCACAGAGTATCACCGATGTGGATGTCGGAAATGCCGGAAATTGCCACGATAGAACCGATTCCGGCGGATTCAACTTCCACACGGTTTAATCCCTCAAATTCATAGAGTTTGGAGATTTTTACTTTTTCAAATTTATCCGGATCATGATGATTGACGATGACCGCTTCCTGACCGACAGAAATCGTTCCGTTGTCCACTTTTCCGATTCCGATTCGGCCAACATATTCATTATAATCAATGGTGCTGATTAAGACTTGTGTGTCAGCGTCCGGGTCACCTTCCGGTGCTGGAATATAATCAAGAATAGCATCGAACAGAGGCTTCATATCTTTGCCCTCGTTGTCCATATCTGTCATGGCAATGCCGTCTTTTGCGGATGCAAAGATAAATGGGCAGTCCAATTGTTCTTCGTCGGCATCCAAATCGATGAACAACTCCAGAATCTCGTCTACAACCTCATCTGGTCTTGCTTCCGGACGGTCAATTTTATTGACGCAGACAACGACAGGAAGAGAGAGCTCCAGTGCTTTTTTTAAAACAAATTTTGTCTGTGGCATAGCGCCTTCAAAAGCGTCCACTACAAGAATAACACCGTTTACCATTTTTAATACGCGCTCTACCTCGCCGCCAAAATCCGCATGTCCGGGCGTGTCAATAATATTAATTTTTACTCCGTTATAGGAGATGGCTGTGTTCTTGGATAAAATGGTAATCCCTCGCTCGCGCTCAATATCATTGGAATCCATGACGCGTTCTGCCACTTCCTGATTTTCGCGGAATACACCACTCTGCTTAAGTAATTCATCTACTAAAGTGGTCTTTCCATGGTCAACATGGGCAATAATTGCTATGTTTCGTATGTCCTCTCTTTTGGTTTTCATCATTTTCCTCATTTCTGTGCCTAAGCGACACGGTAACTATATCGTTTTCTTTACACAAAAACTCATTATATCATGTGCAGGGAGAAGTTGCAAGCATGATATAATTATAGTTTGTGTCATGTTTTTTTTAACAAAAGAAAGGTTTGACAGAATTATAAATCAAGAGTAAAATAGTTCATGTAACATCGTATTATGAGGAGGGTGAAGGTATGAAAAAACTAAGTACTAAGATAGCGTTGGCAATCTTTGCTGTACTTGTGATTGGCTTGGGGATTTTGCAGGTAAGTGTCTCGAATCAGGTGTATAACACCACTGCGCAGACGGCCAAGAACAGAATGGTAGAGGCGGCTGCTTCCCGGGTGAGTTTGACAGAAGAGTACATAAAAGGTGTCGAAAAGTCGGTTATTACATTTGGACAGTCAGGCATATTCCAAACTGCACTTCAGCAGAAGACAGGCGTGATTAAGCAGGGGGATGACCATTACAACCCGATTGCAGACCAAATCGCTACAGACTTTTTGAAGCAAGTAAAAGAAAAAGTATATCCGGACAGATATGAAGGTATTTTTGCGGCGGATATGGATACCAAGATGTTTGCTCATTCCAATGATGGCGGTGTCGGTGTTTATCTCCGGGATGATGTAGAACAGAGAAAGCAGTTGATTGACCAGTTAGATAAGGTGGGAGCAGACTCTGTGCTGAATGTGGGGATTCGGAAGGCGGCAACTGCAGATGCCATGCTGATGGTTGTATACTATCCGATTCGCGATGATTCCGGTAAAATGATTGGTTTGACCGGGTGTGGTTCATATACTCAGCCTTTGGTAGATCAATTAAATGAGAATAAGATTGAGGGTCTTGAAAATTCAGTCTATTATCTGCTTGACTTGGATACGAATACTTATTTGTTTAATTCAGAAGATACGTCCTTGGTGGGAAGTGAATTGAATGAGGGGGCAATGGGAATTGCCATGCGAGCAAATGATTCAAAGGCAGATTCTGATTCATGGGATTTTGTAGATAAAAACAATGGTAGCGCGGAGACGATTGCATATAAGAGA
>CAMVIN010000168.1 GCA_947167565.1 uncultured Clostridia bacterium
AACACTCAATATAAAACCATTACCATTACTGTTGCATACACGATAATGCTTAGCCATATCAATATTAACATTATATTTTGTCATATCACCAGTTACCATATCCAATTCATACAATCCATCGGACAATTTAACCGGATGATAATTCTTTCCATAAATATCCTCTTCATAAAAAGGAAAGCTACCTTCACATTTAAGATTATTAAAATCTTTGATTACTTTTTTATCAGAAGCAAGCATACATATCTTTGAATTCCAAGCAGCACCGCTATCATAATCAGTACTTCCCTCATAAACACAGTATGTTGACGTATTGCTATTGAAGAAATAGTCAAAACAACTATAGTCATCTTTGACACCTTCATATAGCAATTTTCCGTTTCTGTTTAAATATTTTGTAGATTCCGAGTCGTTTGCCTCAATACCTATTAATTTTTCTTTATATATGCCGGTTCCACCCCCAAAGCGTACTTTTTCTCCTGTAATATACTCAAAACTTTTATGAATTCCAAAGGAACCATCCCACCCTTTTGTTTTTACGTTATAATCATAATAATTCCCTTGTGTAACATTAAATAAATCCCATTCAACATAATTATTTTCATCCCTGCCGTAATTAATTAGATACATACTATCTGTCAAAGTTTCTGAATCGTAGCATGTTCTATCGCCAATTTTTTCATAGTCAACATCATATTCCCAACTTTCCGGATTTCCATTTACGATAGTTGAATATAGTACACCTTTAGAACAAATCACATAGACTTTATATGAATTTTCAGATAAATCTTCTTTTGCTAAAATAAAATCGGGACCTAACCTAGTTTCCATATCTTCATCTAGTAATTTGATTTTTTTTGCTGTAACAGTATCATCAAGTATACCTTCTGTTGTTTCTACAATTTCAAACAGGTTTGTTTTATTTGTGTCTGCCAATACCTCTCTTTGAGGAATAACACTTACAAACATGAATAAACATAATAATAAAGATATAGTTTTTCTCAATACACATTTTCCATTTACCACCATAACTATGTTCCCCTTTCATATGTAATTTTTAAAGATTCTATCATAGAGCATATTCAAAATTTTTTCCATTATTTTCATTTATCCAACCATCCAATTCATTTTATCATCATTTTTCCACTATTTCAATAACTTTTTCCTCCAATATAGGAATTACTTATGCCACAACAGGAAGAATAATTTATAGACTAATATTATAAGGGAGATGAACGAATGGACTATATTCAAATGGGCGAACGATTGAAAACTTTGAGAATAACCAGACAACTGACATTAAAACAGGTGTCTGAATTAGTTGGAGTGTCTATTTCCATGATTTCTGCCTATGAAGTTGAGGACAGACATCCCAGTTATCTTACATTATTAAAACTTTCGCGTCTCTACGGTGTTACCTGTGATTACTTAATTTCCGGCAACACCGACAATGAAAATAAAAGAACCATTGATGTGTCCGGTCTATCTGAACGGGAAATTGCCAATGTATCCGAACTTGTTGCAATTATAAAAGAGAATAAAAATTCTTAAAAAAGAGCCATATTCCGACGAGTATGACTCTTCTTCATATTTACAAATTACTATTTAACAAAAACTCTGCAATATGCATAGTTTTTATCCCCTCATAATTTCCTCCTGCAAAATCACTTGCCGTCAGTACATACTTTGGATAATTGTCGCGTATTGCAAGTAGGCGTTCATATTCGCGTTTTTCAGTTTTTTCAGAATTTATCTCCTGTGTTACCTGAACATAAACCTTTTCGTTTTGTCTGGTTGCGATAAAATCAATTTCACCTGTTCCAATTTTTCCGACATTATATCGCAAAAATATGTGCATTTCAATGTTTTTGCGATTATAACCATAATAATTTCTCCTTGTCACCACAGGTACATTTGCAACCGACAAACAACAAAAAAGAGAATTTTTGTCATTTATAACTGACATTTTAATACAACATTTCCATAATCTTTCGATAACTATTCTCGTAACCTTCGAAGCGCACGGCCCTCATGCCGCAATGAACAGCCGCGTCAACATTGCTCTGTCGGTCATCAATGAACAGGCACTCTTGTGGTTTTAACCGATATGTTTTACAAAGCAGGTCATAAATCTCAGGATCAGGCTTCATTAATTTTACATCGGAAGAAAAGATACCGCCATCCATCCGTGATACAAAATCGGTCAACCCCGGTTCCATCTTACGAAGATGACGGGAATAATTGGATAAATAATACACATGGTATCCATGCTCTTTGCATTCCTCAATCCACGGTTTCGCATAGTCAAACTGTTCCGACACAAGAGAAAGATGGTTCAGGACATACCGAATCTGCTCCTCGTACTCCGGTGCCCGGGCAACCATCTTCTCAAATACTATCTCATCATCTTCAATTCCATGATCCAGCCAGTCCCACAGCCCGGAGCCAAATATAGCTTGCTCCACAACAGCTGCAGTCCCGGCATCAAATACATTTCCCAGTACAGGGTGCCAGTTAATCAGCACCATACCAATATCAAAAATCACATGTTTAATCATCTTAATTCCTTAATGTATAAATACCATTTCATAATATTTTGTCAAATTATAGATTGTCACCGCATCGGATGGCGCAAGGTTGATGCAGCCATGTGAACCACGAGAACGATAAAGGGTTGGCGACCAGCTTCCCCATGGCTGCCACGTTGCCGGATGAAATCCTGTTCCGGTCCATGTAATGCGAACCCACCAGTGTACAAAAGTCCGATAATCTGCACCGACCATTGTGTGAGACGGCAGATGTTCTTTGAGGTAAAAAGCTCCGGTTCTCGTCTGACGTCCCGGCACAGGAAGTCCGGAAATACAGCGGCAACTGAATTTTACTTTGCCATTTCTTATCACATAAACCTTCTGCTCGGCAAGAGAGACCTCAACAAAATTCTTTGTGTCCCAATCTTCCGATGGCTTTTTGCTGTTCCATTGATAGCCTTTATTCAGCCATGTCGGAGTGCGGAGAAGTGTGATTGCCTTTTTGTTGGCAGCACTCTGCTCCTTAATATAGGCATTAATATATTTGGAGTCAATCTTCTTTTTGAGTGCTTTTTTTACCTGAGTGAGTGTCTTCTCATAATCCATCTGCCAGCCATAATCACCCGGATTCACTTTGACTTTCTTTCCCGTATGGGATTTGAATGTACGAGTTTTTGTCACAGTCTCATATTTGCCACAAAATTTCTTTACCCACTTTTCAATGGCCTTATTTTTATATTTAACTTTCCCATTCTTATATGAAATAAATCCCGCTATGGTCTTAGGAGTCAGTTTTTCCTTTACACCTTTGGTCATATTCCAAGTGACAAAGCGAAGAATCACCTTGTTGCGTTTCGTCACCTCTTCCTTCAAAGCCTGATCCTCTGAGGTTACCTTCGGTGTATCATAGATTTGTGCATAGGCCGGATTGTTGTCAAGTGAAAGCTCTGACTCGCATTGTTCAAGAGATTCTTTTACTGCATTCAACAAAAAATCCTTTTTCAGATGGTTTCCCTGAACCTCCTGTTTACACACATAAAAATTCTTTTTCTTATCAAAAACAACTTTTGCTGAGACCGGCTTTACAACCGGAGAATCCCCGCTTCCTTTGATTAACACAGATTCCTCTAACAACTTTGTCAACGCATTTTCATCATAAGTAACCTGAAGTGCTGACTCATAGGAATCCGATTTGGCGAGCGGAACAAAGGAGTCCTCATGCTGGCTGGAAAATGTCTCATCCCAATCCTCACCAACATTCACTTCCAGGTTGATATCGGTGTCCGTGATTGTCACAGTCTTATCATCTCGTCCCTTTATCACCAGACTATATCCCTTAAACTGCTCTAACACATCTTTCTTTGACTCTTCCATTGTCTTTCCGGATACCTCTACTCCGGCAATCGTCGTCCCCATATACCAGCGATTGCGATAATACATACAGAAAGAAATCAAAAACACAGCTAATGCCGCAAGGATAATCCCAACAACGATAATAACAATCTTCCCTTTTCCCGAAACTACTTCTAATTCTTCCTTTTCCATCTCATCCATCTCTTCTAACATCTCTCTTCTCAACAAATCTCTACTTTCTTCTCAATTACCTGTATCAAATCTGCCTAATCAAAATGTTTATGCTATTCGCTTTTTCGCTCTCGCCGGATACCATGACGCATGGAACCGAAAGGTGTATCCGCTCGAATACGAATGCAGCTGGGCATCCGTCCAGAGACAGAATCTGGCATCCCGACGACGAGGCGTTGTATCCAAATGATACCACCCTCCACTTACATATGTCAAGTTCCAAAAATGCCTTTGCCCTCCCGGAACAGGATATCGCCGGATCATGACATTCGGAATTCCGGCTCTCGTCAACAACAATCGACATGTCGCATAATACGTATAACAATCACCGGTCTGGTATCTGAGAGCCTTTAGCGCAGCCGCTCTCCATTGTACATGGGCAGCGTTGTGTACATAAGCAAGATGCCCTTTGACATATCGGTAAATTGCCCGCGCTTTCCTCTCATCGCTCCAACCACTCTTTGTAATTGAGCGGAGTACCTGGTCGGCCGCAGACTCCGCTGTACCCGGAACAATCACCTGTACATATGCCCATGTAGTCGTCTTGTTTCCGGAAGAATCCTTCGCCGTGTAATAGATTTTGTATTTTCCTGTTTTTTTCCAATTAATTTTATCCGTGTTTACCGCAATCTTAACTTTGCTGTCGCGGTCATCTTTGGCCCGGACAAACTGTTTAAAATTGTACTGATTCTTTTTATCTGAATAATATGTCCGGTATGCATCGCCGTTATCGCCTGATACGCTCTTTTTCTTTAACAGGCCGCTGAACTTCGGCGCTGTAATATCCTTTGTTCCCCATTTCAGCGTGTAAGTATCTTTAATAGCATCATACACATAGAGCGCTTTGCCTGTATATAATTCTATTTTTATCAGTTTGTAGGAATGAACTCGATTTCCCATATCATTATAACGGCTTGCTATCGTTGGGGCTGTCTTTCCGGGAGCAACAATCGTGTTCCAGGAAAATGTCACATTTTCCGTATGCGTTGTAAAACTATTCGAGCTGCTATTTGCAGGTGTTGCAGAAGGCGACGGTGTCACCTGCGTCGTCTCATCACTTACGGCACTGCCGGAAGCACTTTTGGCGTCTCCAACGGGTGTTTGTGTCGGTGTAGGTGTAGCAGTTGGAACTTCCGAAATACAACTTGAATTGCTGACCCACTCCACCTCATATGTGTAGACAATCTTCTTAATCGCTCCCTTTTTTGACCAGTTCTTAATCCTCATTCTCCCTGTATAAAAATCCGGTTTTGAAGCAGAAATCTCAGAGAATGTCACCGGAAGCGCCGCCGGCTTTCCGGCACTCTTTTTCACTTTTATGCGAAAAGTCTTTGTCTTATACCCCTTTTTTTTCACAGAAATTTTCACAGTACCCGCTTTCTTTCCTGTCACGGCACCTGTCGAGTCCACAGAAGCAATGACGGAATTACTGCTCGAAAACGTGGCACCGCCTGTCTTTGACGATACGGTAATTCGTTTACCGACCTTAACTGTCTTTGCTGAAATCTTTCCATTTACCGTCTTCGCCTGTACCATAGTACCATTCATATAAAACAGGGAAAGAGCTGTCATTAAAAACAGCCCTGCCATAAATTGGTTTCTTATCGAATTTTTTACTGAATTTCTCATCTTCCTCCCTTTCGTCTTACGACTTTAAACTATAACGAATATTTGTCACTTCATCGTCTGTAATTTCAAGTTGAAGTCTGGATTTACCTTTTTTGTAAGTACGTACTCCGAAATTATCTGTTCCGGAACCATACTTTTTCTTTGCATCAGCAAATGTACTTCCGATATGAATTCCCTCTTTGGTAGACACCTTTGAAGTCAAAAAAGTAATGCCGCTGATATACTGTGCTCCCTTGGCGGTCTTGGTATACGTGTACAAAATAAAATCTTTGTATTTGTAGGTATAATCCTTTCCACTCTTACTAATACAGCTCTTTGCTACCTTCTTGCTCTTTGGTTTGCCGGCCTTCTTAATCAGCTTTTTGGCAGGGCCATCCATATAAACCGTGACTTTTTTGTACTTAAACTTGTAACCCTTTGTCTTTGCCTGTGCATTCACCGGCAGCATCCCGACTGCCAGTGTCAGCATCAATACGACTGCCAGTACTTTCTTCAGATTCACTTTTGTTTTCATACTATACCTCATTTCTGCGCGCCTGACGCCATTCTAATAATTACGAATTTCTCCGTATTTTTTCAGTTCTTCTTCCTGCTTTCTCTTCATGTCGTCATGAAAAGCAACTTTTTCCTCATATACCTTATCATACTCAGATTCAC
>CAMVIN010000169.1 GCA_947167565.1 uncultured Clostridia bacterium
GTGATGAATATGAAAGGCGGATATTCCGTTGAAGATTATAATATCCTCATGGATCAACAGATGGAATCGCAGATCAAACCTTTTGTTGACCGGTTCATCGCAACCCTGGATGAGTATCGTGAAAACTATAAAAAGTCGAAGTCATCCCTGAACCATATCCGGGCAGACTACATGAGGAGAATGCTCAACAGACTGACAGATGATGACACTGGTGGTCAGCCGATAGGAGATCTGCTTTTAAATAAGACTAAGTACGAGCTGGGAGATGCAGAATACAATAAACTTTCAGACGAAGAAAAGAAAAATCATGCCGATATTCTGACTATGCTGATGCAGGCCAATGGAAAGGCAACCATTATCATGGAAACATTGCTCGCTAAGGCAACAGACACGGCAAAGAATTCCTGGGTGGACAGATTTGTCTCAACTACCCTGGACGACCTTGTGGAACAGGTGCAGGAAGAGGACAGCAGTCTTTCCTCAAAAGCGGATGTGATGGCAGCACTGGATCAGCGTTATTATGACACCGCGTCCGGATTGTTAAAAAAATGGGAGGGCTTTCAAAAGAATGTGTCAGACTACGAAGATATGGCTGAGGAGTTGGAAGACAATCTGGAAGATGTCTCTGATATGGTAGAGGATGTAAAGGACATTGACCTACTGGAAGCTTCTGATGAAGAAGTAGATGAATATGTAGACGCCAGCACCGAAAACACCAGGCAGATGATACAGATGCAGGTGGTGGGTGTATGCGGATATCTAAAGACAGTTGATTATAAAGATGGGACACTGTGGGATTTCTTCAGCCAAGATGTTGATGAACTATCGGGAGACAAGGAAATCAGGCAGCTTTATCCGATTGTGGCTGCCCTGACTTCGGGGCAGATTGCGGGACTGGATTTCCTGTCGTTTGAAGATTTATTCTCCATTGCGTTGGCAGATAAAAAAACCTACAGGGATGTTACGGAAGATGTAGAAAAAGTGGAAACGACTTCTGTCTACGAAGGCGTGAACCGGGAAATCTACGACAAGGGGGGAGTAGCCCTTACAAGTGATGCATTAAGGGCAAAGGCGGCAGAATCACAACTGTCTTCGGAATCTTATGTGCCGGGTACGCTGCAGATTGTATTCTGGTCTGCAACTGTGGGCTGTTTGGGTGCCACCATAGCGGTAAATGTGGTCAGACAGTGCATGATGTCTACGATTCCTAAGGTGGTTCGGGGGTATGCGCATATATGGAACAATGCGGAAGCCCTGCGTGAAGCATCAAGCGTTGCTTTTGGTAAAATGTCTGCTGCAGGAGGCATTTTCAAGGCTGATAAATATTCACAGATATCTGAAGCTTTGTCTGAAAGGGCACAACAGATAGAAAATGCGGCAAAAAGTGGTAAAGACGTGGCGATAAACGCACCAAGCAAATTCAGCCAGTATCTCTCTGTGGGATTTGCTGTGCTGACAGTTATCATGACAATAGCATCTACGGTCATGACCTTACTGGATATCAGCGCTTTTTACAAAACTGACTATACACCGATTCCAAAGTTCATGGTAGACAAGGCTGATATTACAGTTTTTAACGAAAAGGGCGAGGAAATCATGGTGAAGAACCAGACGGCGTATTATCAGGCAGTAACCTGTAACCGAACTGCCGGGGACAGCAAAATCACCAAAGAGAACTACGAAACCATGGGAGACAGGACCGACTTGAATGGTGATATCGGCACACAGTGGCTCGCGCTCTATGCGGTCAAGTACGAGTATGGCGCGCCGATTCTGGCAGACTCACTCGTTTACCAGAGGGGGGATGGCAAGGTCCCGGACGGCTATAGCACAGGCATCCATGAGTTCGGCGGCAAGGCGGCCACCAACTTGAACAACAAGCACTATCTGTTCCGCGACAACCCGCCTTCCATCAAGGTATTTTTCAAAAATGAGAAAAAGACAGTAGAGCAGTTGACCGGAGCAGAAGGGGCAAATAATCCGGCTGCAACCGGTTCCATTTTTTCAGGTAGTTCGCTGGCCATGGGTGGTGGTGTCGGATTGATTATAGGAGCCTTTCTCGGGGCACTGGTTATGGGAAGAAGAAAGAAGAAAGCTTGAAAATGTTACAAAGGGGGGACAGCCGGGAGGCTGTCCCTTTTTGACGAGAAAATCAGTTGTTTTTTAAGAAATCCTTGCAATGTTCTTTGGGCAATGATACAATAACCTCAAAGCATAGGACATTTCATGAAATGAATGAAAGTGTATATCAAAAGTCGAATGAATCTATTATAATTAAGTGTGAATTCTGAAATTTCAAATGCTTTTATTGTCAAGTGTATTATAAAATGAGAGCAGGGGAGAAGACGTGTGCGGTCTATCTTGGATTTAATATCGCTGCTTAACCGAAATAAAGATTGGATGAAGGAGATGATGGGAATGGGTGCATTCTTAGATTTGTTTAAAGAAGAATTTGAGGAAAAGGACAGACAGATTAAGAGTCTGAGTGAGCAGTTGCAAAATCAAAGTGAGCAGTTGCAGAGCAAAGATGAGCAGTTGCAGAGCAAAGATGAGCAGTTGCAGAACAAAGATGAGCAGTTGCAGAGCAAAGATGAGCAGTTGCAGAATCAAAGTGAGCAGTTGCAGAGTAATGAAAGAGAATTAAAAGAGGAGAAAGAAGAAAATTCCCGTTTGCGAAAGGAGATTGAGGAATTAAAGAAGCAGATGAAAATAGCGATGCTATAAAAAATAAAGATTAATAGATTTAGAACTGCGCTCCGGGGCGCAGTTTTTTTAGAAAAAACCAGTCGAATTTGTCACCCTTTTGTCACGCTATATATGGTATAATACGAATGAACAGAAATGGTACTGAAACTACGAATTATATACGATAGGAGGTTGCCATGAGAAAAATAAATCGAAAAAAAACAAAGCAGTTATTCAAGAAACAAAAAATGAAGAGAGTATTCGCTTTCATAATGGCAGCTTGTTTCCTTTTACAGGGGCCGCTGGGCGTGTGGATGGCGATTGATCCGGTTCCGGCGGTATCGCTGGCTGCCACCGAAGAGCCGGTCACTGCGGAGCAGGGAGACCAGGTGACTGAGGAGAGTAGCGGCACTGCGGCAGATGCCGGAGCCCCCGGGGCAGAGAAGAGCACCGCCGAAGCGGACAAAGCAGCTGCCGACAAGAGCAAAGCGGCGACAGTAAAAACTGAAAAATTAGTCAATGGAGCAGACCTCAAGGTTGGCGACATGGTCAAAAAGAAGACGCTGATCCGCATGGACAATACAAAATACGACGGGCTGTGTCTCGATGGCACTAAGATGGTCTACAATTACAAGGATTCGGACGATGGAACTGCCGGATATATTGTAGATGATAATGTAATTGTAGTCGAAGATAATCCGGACAAAAAAGGGAATTATCTTTTTGTTGAGACGATTTATAAGAAGGGGCATGTTCTCACAGAGCAGGTGCTTCTGGCCATGATGAGCTGGGATTCTACCGTCACCCTCAATGGAAATATCCTGCTTTCAAAGACGCTGAATATCAATGATGGAGAGGAGCATACCATCGACCTGAACGGATATGCTCTGGATCTGTCCGGCGGGAAGAAAGGCGGAGACTTAGGCACAAAAAATAAGGTTGGAAGCGTGATTTGGGTTCACGGCGGCTCAAAGCTTGTGATCAAGGATTCCAGCAAGGATAAGAGCGGTGAGATTTGCGGTGGGAATGCTAACCAGGGGGGAGGTATCTGCGTTTCCGAATCAGGCTCGGCGCTCACCATGACAGGCGGAAATATCACCTTAAATAATGCCCCGCTCGGTGGCGGAATCGTTTTGACCAGAGGTGTCACAGCAAAGCTGACCGGTGTGACGATATCGCAGAACAACCTGCTCTATCAGGAAGCAGGCAGTGGCGCCGACTATGGAGGAGGCCTGTATATAGGCAGTGGTGCCAAGTGCGAGCTTAAGGACTGTGTCATCTCAGGCAACTATTGCAAGAATGGCGGCGGTATTTCAAACACCGGAACATTAACGATGGAGAATACCGATGTCAAGGGAAACCAGGCGTCGGGAGAGGGTGCAGGATTATTTACGAACGGAACAGAGAATACCCTTATCAAATCCGACATTTCCTCCAATATGGGGAAGGGAAATGGCGGTGGTATCAGCAATCATGCGAACATGACCATGGAGGACTGTACAGTTTCAAACAATTCTGCCGGATGTGGAGGTGGGATTTACACAGAGACCAAGTCGGACCATTCCAAGATGGTGTATAAAGGCAAGAATAAAATCAAGCAGAATAATTCTACCGGGGATGCCGGTGGTATCTTTATCGTAAAAGCAGGCAGCAAGATATATAAAGATGAAATCTCTAATATAGAGGTTTCCAATAATTATGCTGCAAATAGCGCCGGGGGCATCTGTGTCGGCGGGAATCTCGAGGAAGTGACACTTAAGGGGATTACTGTCAAGGGCAATCAGGCCGGGGGTGTTGGCGGAGGAATCGTTGCCAACTCAGCTGTGACGGTCAAGAATTGTGAAATCAAGCAAAATAACGCCAAGGACAAAGGTGGTGCAATCTATAGTGAAGTTCAGGGGCAGAAACAGAACCTGACGGTTACGAATACAAGTATTCAGGAAAATACCTGCTACGGAGATGGCGGTGCAGGGATATTTATGGCGGACGACTCCACCAATCCCAAACTGGTTCTCGGCGGAGGGAAGACCGTGATCTATATGAACCGGAAAGTAGGCAGCAATAACCAGGAGTCTGAGAATGATGTTCAGTTTAACAAGTTCCGGGAAATCAAGATAGCCGGCAAGTTTGAAAAGGATTCTGTAATCGGTCTGAATTGTACGGATTCCTTCAATAAGAGAACGATGACCAAAGATTATAAGGATTATAACAGTGCGTCTCCGGACACTTACTTTGAGTACAATGGTTCGGATCATAAAATCAATTCCGATAGCAAGCAGTCTGAGGTCGTCGTGGTGAAGCGCCTCCAGCCTTCCGCTTCCGGTTACAAGGTAAGAGTAAGGGTCGAGGTAACGGACGACGCCGATGACTGGGACGATGCCCGCATTTCGATATATTGCAAAAGAAACTATGGTGTCGGTTCGGAGTACATGAAGTACCAGACCGGTGATATAAAAGGCTATATCGACCATGACAGAGGCGTATATGATAATACATGGGACTGCGGCAGTGATTTTCCGGAAAACATCAATGTGTATGCAAACTTTGGCGGAGGGTGGATAAACAGAGTGTGGAAAGCCAATGTTACCGTATGGATCAATGATATCAATGTCAAGTCCTACAAAATCCATCGGGATGTGTGGGGCAATACAGCGAAAAAAGGACAGGCGAGCAACTGGGTTACGGTCGGTGGAGATCAGTACCCTTATCCTGACCCCGACGGGGGGATTGAGATCAACCAGAAGAGAGAGATTGACCTTCTTGATGAAAAGAGCAAAGAGGTATCGCTTACCTGTGTGGATCAGTATGGTGTGAAGTTCCGACCTTCCGAATTTAGGATAGAGAATGTCTCCTTCCCGAAACAGGATTCTTTCGAGTCTCTGGACGACTATGGTCTGAAATGGAAGTTCGACACCTCCAAGAACGACTGCCACAACAGTATATACAAGTTAAAGTTCCGGTCAGGAAGTAACTTGTATCCGTGGATTGAAGTGCCGATATCGGTGAGGTTTAAAGTGCCATTGACGCTGAAAGTGAAGATGGGAGACAAGGTGATTCTGGAAAAGAAAGGATACCAGAATGACACCGTGAAACTCACTGGAATCACGCCGGACAAGGGATACCGGATTACCGGAACAGAGAAAAAAGGCCTGTGTATCCTGCAGTCATCTACGGATGGGAATTATGACTTTACTTTCCTGACAGAGAATGTGGAGATTGATTTTGCAACTTCCCCGATTAAATACTATGTTGTCTTTGATAATAATGCTTCCGATAAGAAGCAGGTAAAAGGTTCCATGTCAAAATTAGAGGCGAATTATGATACGAAAGCGGTGCTTCCGCTGAATGTCTTCACGAGCAAGAAGGGCTATGTTTTCTCAGGCTGGAATACGGAGAAAGATGGCTCAGGGAAATCCTTCGAAGACGGAGATACAGTATTAAACCTTTTGTCTGAGCAGAGGGCAAAGATCACCCTGTATGCACAGTGGAGAGATGCGGAGGGAAGACTTGTGAGCGCATCTATCTTCTCGGAGGGAAGAATCGGAATATGGATGGGAATGTTGTTGCTTGTGATATTTGGAATTTTCATAGGATGTTATGTATCCGTGAAAAAGCGGTGATAGCACAGGGGAAAATTTTGTAAAAAGTGAAGAGTGAGACGAACTTTGGGTTTTTCTTGAATTCGTTGTTTTTGGCCGATGAAATG
>CAMVIN010000170.1 GCA_947167565.1 uncultured Clostridia bacterium
AAAAGTCACTTTTTGATTTTCAGTTTTTTTACTGCACTCCACTTACCGAACTTCTTATCTCCGCTGACAATCTTATATGCCCTGATTCGGAAATAATAAGTCTTTTTCTTCGTGAGTTTTTTGATGGTGTATTTTGTCTTCTTTGTCGCCTTGCTCTTTTTCCCCTTGGTAAACTTCTTGTTTTTTGCATATTGAATTTGATATCCGGCGGCACCGCTCACTTTTTTGTAGGTAAGAACAGTTTTCCCTTTTTTCTTGTTTGTAATTTTGAGGGATTTTACTTTTGAAGGAGGGGTAATGGATGTGTTGCCGACACTGTTGCTCGCATTTGTATTTGTGTCCCTGTCAACCGTCAAACCACTGTTCGTATTTGTTCCGACTGTGCTTCCGCCATTCCCGATGTCGTTCTTTCCATTATCATCTCCGGTAGTTTCATCGCTTCCGTCATTTCTCCCGCTCGAATCTCCATTCGGAAGGGAATCCGTAATTGCTGTTTTCTTATCGTCGCTTGTCACCTCTTCTCCCTTTTCCCATACAGAGGACGAAAGATTTAGATGCAAAGCGGGGCGAACGCCGCCAGTATCAATGCCGCCACTATCGTTTCTATTTACATAGTCACCAGTAACATTGATAAAACCATTATAATTGACATAAGACGCATAATTAGTCTGAACGCCAGGAGAACGTAGCCACCACCATGACGCCTCCTCACTGTTCGTCGGTACAGCCAGTCTCGAACTGTCCTCACACAAACAAGCTGTTGAAAAGCCATATGTCTTATTGATGAGATCATCTATAGATAATAAAAATACTTCATCTGTCGTATCTTTACCACCCTCTGTTCCACAATACATATTGTTCACGTTCCTTATCGTCACTGTTTTTATCTCCCTCTGTTCTGTAGAAGAAAATGCCTTTTCGATAAAATCATTATTGAGCCATTTTCTGAGATTTGAATTCTCCCATGTCACTCCAGTAGTGTAATCCTTATGATACATTTTCTTCAACAAAATCTGGTCTGCCAGTAAAAAGGCATCATCGCCATCCACCGCTAAAACTCTCCACAAAATTTTAGTCCCATTGTAATTTCCGAATTTTACCGTATCCCATGTAGATTTTACGAGTGATACATCTTTTGTCATTCTATTTGTTAACGTTGAAGAAATAGTGGCATTTGCTGCTTTCACATGCATAGCGGGGCGTATCCCTCCACCAGAATTATCTACATTGTTTCCACCGGCAAAAGAGAGGCTACCGGAATTATTGACATACGAAGCTTGACTTTTTTTGTTACCAGGAGAACGTAGCCACCACCACGCCACGCCAACACTATCGCAATGTGGTCCATTTTCTTTTGCATTGCCGGTTACCTTTGCTTGTCTTGCCTGATCAGAATAACTTAGGTTATGAGAAAACATATATCCGATATTTTTAATATCCGATTCAGTTAAAAGAAACAAATAATCTTTGGTATCATTCCCACCTTCAGTTTCATAGGAATTGTTATTATCATTTTTTAATTCTGTTTCTTTTATTACATCTTTTTCCTCGTCAGTAAAAAGTGCACCATAAAAATCACTGTTCAGCCAGGCGCGAAGAGTACATGTCTCCCATGTCACATCTTTATATTCCTCGCTATACGGTTTACAGTCCAACACCTGATCTGCCATCAAAAACAAATCATCTGTCTTACCATCACCATCCGTATCTGTCTCGGATAAAATCTGCCACTTCACCGGCGTCTTCTCATCTTTCTGGTCTGCCACTCCATCGCCATTTGTATCCTCTTGCCAGTAACTTCCAAACTCAATCACATCTCTTGTTAGCATCTCTACTCTCGGATTGCTCAAACCATAATCTGTCGTCGCCTTGACGGTTTGTTTTGAAATTTTTGTGCCGCCTGCCGTTCCTGCTACAAGAGATAATATCAAACCGGCAGCCAAACATTTTTTGTTTATCATTCTTTGTCCTCCTTGTTTCGCACTGTAATTAATAAAACTGCACCTATATAAGTGCAATTATACTCTCTATTCATTATAAAATCAATAAAAAATTGCACTTATATAAGAACAAAAAATGGGAGAATGATATGAATTCAGAGTATGAAAAGAGAATGGGAGCCAATATTCGGACACTACGAGAGGAAAGGAACATGACTCAGGAACAGTTGTCGGCGAAATTACAATTAGAAAATTGTGACATTACCAGAAGTGCCATGGCAAAAATCGAAGTGGGGCAAAGGCATATTTACCCGGATGAAATATACTTGTTAAAAAAGATTCTCCGTGTGTCATTTGAGGATATTTTTCCGCAGGACTAAAAAGAGCGAAAAATTTTTCGCTCCGAAGTTTGTGCACACACAAACTTCAATATGCGCAAAAAAACGCGCGCGAATGGAAGGTAATTATGCAGGATTGAAAAAAATATGAGATTGTGTATAATAGATGAATATAGTGCAAAATGATATCACCGGATTGTTCCGTGCTTTGCACTTCCGCAATCCGCTCCCCAATATTCGCATTCTCGTGTAGCTACGCTCCACTTCATGCTCATATCGGGGCGTGCAATAAACCCATATCACCACTTTTGCGCAAGCGCAAGTGGTGAATGGCTTTTTGCACTGGTATCATAAATTAGTAGATGGCAAGAAAAAGATTTATTTTATATTAGCTTCAAAATATAGGAAATATGGAGGACTATCATGAGCGAGGAAAATAAGAATTTAGAGGAAAATACAGTGGAGACAGAGACCATGGCAGACTTTGAGGATGCCATCAATGCGTCATTCAAGAGACTGCGGGAGGGAGACCTGGTTACGGGGACAGTAGTTTCCGTGGAGGAGGAAGAAATTCTCATTGACCTGCGCACATTCAGTCAGGGGGTGATACCGGCAGAGGAGTACAGTGATGACCCGGATTTTCACGCGATGGATGAGATTCGTGTGGGAGATGAGTTAGAGGTGATGGTGCTGTATGAGGACGAGCAGGGGCGCACTGTTACCTCGCTGCGGGAGGCGAGACGCACTTCCGGCTGGGAGAAGCTGCGTGATGCACTGGAACAGCACAGACGCTATACGGTAAAGGTAAAAGAGGCGGTTCCGTCCGGTGTGGTAGTTTTTGCGGAAGGACTGCGCGGGTTTATTCCGGCGTCGAAGCTGGCGATGAATTATGTAGAGGAAGCGGAACTCGGAGATTATGTGGGAAAGACACTTACCGTGTATCCGATTACCGTTGATGAAGAGGAGAATAAATTAGTGCTGTCGGCAAAAGATGTTCTCCGGGAAGAGGCGGCAAGGGAGCATGAGGGGAAACTCGCCGCTCTCCAAAAGGGATTTATTACTGAGGGGACGGTGTCCCGTATTGAGTCCTACGGCTGCTTTGTGGATATCGGAGATGATCTCACTGGATTGGTTCACATATCCCAGATTGCGAACAAATTCCTCAAGTCCCCAAAAGAAGTTGTGAAACTGGGAATGAGAGTAAAAGTAAAGGTATTAGATGTAGAGGATGGTAAAATTCGTCTCAGCATGAAGCAGGCAGAAGAGAATGTCGAGGAGATTTCCGTGGATAATAAAGAGGCTGAGTCAGAGCCGGAACTGGAATACCACGATGAAGAGGAGGCAACGACTTCGCTCGGAAGTCTGCTGGCGGGATTTGACCTGCCGGATTGATGAGGTTACATGGCTTCGCTATGCGCTCGGGACATAAAAATATAAAAATTGTCTTGCGTACAAGACAAAAATGTTTTTTGCTCACAAACAGTGAAGAGGCAGAACTTGATGCGGAGGGAGTTCCGATAACGGTACTGCCGGTGTGGAAATGGCTTTTGAATTTGTATTAATAAAAGGATAGGTAAATTATGAAAAGGAACAGAAAAAAACATTCATGTTTCTTCTTATTGACTATTGTTCTCTTCGCCGCACTCGTATGTGTGGCCCTGCTGATAGGAAAAAAGAAAATAAAAATAAACGATTCTTTTGTGTCCACGGATGAAATTATAGGTGTGGATATTTCTCACTATCAGGGAGATGTGGATATGGATAAGCTTATCGGTCAGGGGGTTAAATTTGTCTATGCCAAAGCGACAGAGGGGAGCGGGAGTGTGGATGAATGCTTTGAGAAGAACCGGGAGAACGGATTGAAGAGTGGGATGACCATGGGCTTTTATCACTTTTTTTCCTTTGACAGTCCCGGGAAAGATCAGGCAGAGAATTTTATAAAAACAGTGGGGGCTGAGCCGGGGCTGCTGATTCCGGTTGTCGATGTGGAGTTTTACGGGAATAAGGAAAAGAATCCGCCGGAGAAAGAAGATGTCGAGAGGGAATTGTCCGGTCTGCTCAGAGAACTGGAGAGGGAATACGGTTGTAAGCCGATGATTTATACCACTCTGAAAGTCTACCACAAATATATTAAGGGTACATATGATGACTATCCGCTCTGGATTCGCAATGTATATTTCCCGGCCAATTATGTCGTGGGAGATGCGTGGACCATGTGGCAGTATGATGATACAGCATTGTTAGATGGTATAAAAGGTGACGAGAAATATATTGATATGGATGTTATTCATAAAGAAAAGGGCTGGGGTGCGCTGCTGATGAAGTAAAATTCCCTGTTGACATACAAGGGCAAGGTATGTTATAGTAATTGAGCGATGAATTAGGTCTTTTTTTTATGCAAAAAATTTGACAAGAAATATCACGGAGGTGACAAGATGCGTACTAAGATTACTTTGGAATGTACAGAGTGTAAGCAGCGCAATTACAATCTGACCAAAGACAAAAAGAACCATCCGGACAGAATGGAGACAAAGAAGTATTGCAGATTTTGTAAGAAGCACACATTGCACAAGGAGACGAAGTAATTGTGAGTGTGTTGTTTCAGAAAGGATGTGTATCACATGAGCGAAGCTGAAAGCACAGCAAAGAAGGGAAACTTTTTTTCCCGACTCAAAGGTGAATTTAAGAGATGCACATGGCCAAAACCTGTAGATCTTGCGAAACAGTCCACATTGGTAATCATCGTATCACTGATTCTCGGCGTGCTGATTGCCGGGATTGACTGGGTGATTCGATTGGGATTACAGGCGATTAATATTGTTTCGTAGGAGGTTGCCATGGCAGAAGAAGCAAAATGGTATGTAGTTCATACGTATTCCGGTTATGAAAATAAAGTCAAAGCGGATATTGAGAAAACGATTGAGAACCGCAACTTGCAGGAGCAGATTTTGAAGGTTATGATTCCGGTGCAGACAGCAGTTGTGGAAGACAAAGAGGGCAAGAAGAAACAGGTACAGAAGAAACTGTTTCCGGCGTATGTTCTCATCAATATGATTATGAACGACCAGACTTGGTATGTGGTGCGAAACACGCGTGGCGTGACAGGATTCGTTGGGCCGGGATCAAAGCCGGTACCATTGACGGAGGAAGAGATTACGAACATGGGATTTCTGGCAGAGGCCGAGGAGTCACCGTTCTCCGTTGGGGATCAGGTTGTTGTCACAGAGGGAGTATGGAAAGATACCAACGGTGTTGTTCAGGAAGTTCATCCGGCAAAGCATATGGCTGTTATTGTTATCGACATGTTTGGTCGAGACACGCCGGTTGAGATTGATTTCTCTGAATTGAAGCAGCTTTATTGATTGAAATTAGGAGGATTAGAAGATGGCTAAGAAAGTCGAAGGATATATTAAATTACAGATTCCTGCTGGAAAGGCAACTCCGGCTCCGCCGGTAGGTCCTGCACTCGGACAGCACGGAATCAATATTGCACAGTTTACAAAAGAGTTTAACGCAAAGACACAGGGACAGGATGGAATGATTATTCCGGTTGTCATCACAGTTTATGCGGACAGAAGTTTTAGTTTTGTGACCAAGACTCCGCCGGCTGCTGTTCTTTTGAAGAAGGCATGCAAGATTAACTCCGGTTCCGGTGAGCCAAACAAGAAAAAGGTTGCAAAGATTTCAAAAGATGATATACAGAAGATTGCCGAGACAAAGATGCCTGATCTCAATGCAGGAAGTCTTGAAGCGGCAATGAGCATGATTGCCGGTACAGCAAGAAGTATGGGTATTGAAGTAGAAGAGTAAAAAAATTAGAAGTCAGATTTATCGCATAAAAAAAGCGCAAACATTGTTTGCGGGCATAATGTCATTTGGACGTTGTGGGAGAATTGGATTTTTCGCTAATACCACTAGGAGGTTTTTAAAATGAAGAGAGGTAAGAAGTATACTGAAGCCGCAAAGTTGATTAATCGTGAAACTTTGTATGATGTGGCTGAGGCTGTTGACCTTGTAAAAAAGACGGCAGTTGCAAAATTTG
>CAMVIN010000171.1 GCA_947167565.1 uncultured Clostridia bacterium
GAGATCTACACTCTTTCTCTACGCGGCGCTATTCCGATCTGATAGATGGCTATATTGAATATATTATCTTATGAAATTATAGTTTTTTCAGTTTGTATGACAGTAATGATGGGAAGTGCTGGAATGTTATTTGAAATAAAAAATGTTCTTCTTATTATTGTGTGCTTACAATTAGGGATTTTAGGAATTGCTGTGGCCAAAATATATGATAATCAGAAAACAATAAAACAAAAAATGGTAATTTCTGGAAATAATAAAATAAAAAAGAAAGATAAGTTTATAATCCTCTTAAAAGCAATTGGGTGTCTTGTCGTGGTTGGAGGTATAATAGTGGTTATTAATGGTGAGGATGATGCGGCTTTATCGATTTTTGAAAGAACTATATTTGGCTTTCAAATTATAGTATTTATTGTGTTCGTTGGAAGTTTGATTTTTTCCTTTGCGAAAATTTTAGAGAACGGGCATCTGATAGAAAATTCTCAATAAATAAAAAGGGAATATAGCAAAAAGCAATATGATACTTGGAGTTATAATGATATACATATGAAAAAACGAGGTGAAGTTTATGAAAAAAAGACTGACCTTTTGGGGGACGATAGTCTTAGTGAGTTTAGGTGTTTGTGCATTAATAATTGTCTTTAATTTTATAAATATTCCAATATTGAGTGATAACAATATCTGGGGAAAAATTCTATAGATGAATTTATTATTGGAGATAATTACAATCTTGTTACATCTTGTTATGAAAGTGATTATAATGCCAATGAAAATTTGTTTATCAATATATGATAAGAATTGGTTACTTATAGAGGAAATAAATGTATCAGAAAAGTGTGAAATAGACATTGGTATCGTGTATCATTACAAAACTATTAAATTTAGTTAATATTTTCTTAAAGGTACACGGTACCAATGTGTTAGTACACTTCAAAATATTGAACATAGTGAAATTGTGCGGATTGGAACCAGAGCACCTGTTGTTTTACCAATGCGAATCACGGATGAGTTGGTTAATATGCTGAAAAAATATCATCCAATATGGATAAACACTCATTTTAACCATCCTAAGGAGATAACAAGGGAATCAGCGGAAGCATGTCGAAAATTAGTAGATGCAGGAATTCCAATGGGAAACCAAAGTGTTCTGTTAAGAGGAATTAATGACGATGCGGAAATTATTAGGGAACTTTGCTTAAAATTGATAAAAATAAGGGTAAGACCATATTATTTGTATCAATGTGATCTGGGAATTGGAATGGAGCACTTTAGGACAAAAGTTCAGACGGGTGTGGAGATTATCAGGGAAATGTTTTTTATTATCCTGAAATAGGGGGAAACGACCATGAAAAAAAAGAATAGCGGAATTATTGTTTTTAGCGATTTGCCTCTTTCATATGCATCGGCTGCCAATTGGTGGATGTTTTTGCTGACAGTCATATGCGGTATTTGTTCCATTGTTCAGGTGTATGCTGTTTCGGGATTTGTGGACGTAGCACTGCAAATGGCGCAGCATACTCATTTGAGTGGACATTTATTAACAAATCTGTTCATACTGATGTCAACAGTTGCTGTTGACTGGTTGACTCCGAGAATTCAGGGGATTCTTCGACAAAAATCCGAGTTGGAGTTGTTGAGAAAATACAGACCGATTTTGCTTGAGAAGTGTGCCAGATTGGAATATACTCACATAGAGTGCGCGGAAAGTCATGATTTGATTAATAGGATTTTAGATGGGACAGAGAGAAAATGGATGAACATTTATCAGGCAATGTTGGATTTATTAAAACTGTTGATCAGCATTGTGGGTATTCTTCTTGTTATTGCCTGTTATGTGTGGTGGGCGGCAATATTGATTCTCATATTCTGTATTCCGTTATTCCTATATTCTATTAAGAGCGGAAAAAAGAATTATCAGGCACAGCGGGACACATCATACTATGTAAGAAAATATCAATATTTAGAACAGGTGCTGAACGAGCGGGAAAGTCTGAATGAGAGAAAATTATTTGGCTTTTCAGATGAAATCAATAAAAAATATGCAGATACATACAAAGAGGCATTTCTGATCGAGACGGGTACACAGATTCATTGGGCACTAAAGACAAAAATAAGCGGAGGGGTATCGTCTGTTGCAGCATTGCTGATTGTTATAACATTGATTCAGCCTACGCTGGCAGGTAACATAAGTATCGGTCTTTTTATCTCGTTAGTGAATGCGGTATTTCTTTTGACAAGCCAGATGAGTTGGGGATTGAGCAGAAATATTGATGCGCTGGTGAATGGTAATGAATTTTGCAAAGATATGCGGACTTTCTGGCATTTATCAGAAGATGAAGGGGTTTTGGAGTTACCGTTATATGTAGAAAACATTGAAAAGATTGAGTTTCGAAATGTGTCTTTTCGATATCAGGGGGCAGATTTTGATGTGCTGAAGAATGTTTCTTTTATCATGAGAAAGGGAAAAAACTATGCCTTAGTTGGTGCAAATGGTGCCGGAAAGACAACCGTGATTAAACTTTTGACGGGGCTTTATACCGATTACAAAGGAGAAATTTTGATTAACGGAAAGGAACTTCGCAAATATACAAGTGCAGAGCAAAAAGGGATGTTCTCTGTTGTCTATCAGGATTTCGTTCAGCACTCTCTGACCTTTCGGGAAAACTGCGAGATCGGCGATCTTTGCCATGCTATTTCTGAGTCGCAAATAGGAGAATTATTTGAACAGTTTAAATTGATGGAGGTGGTGGAGAACTCTCCGAACAGATACGATACCTTATTGGGAAAAACGAGAGAGGGAGGCATTGACCTGTCTGGTGGGCAGTGGCAGAAACTCGCTATGGTCAGGGCATTGCTCCGACCGGCACCCATACGAATACTAGATGAACCCACAGCGTCTTTGGATCCCAAAATGGAAAGTGAAATTTATCAGTTGTTTCAACAATTGACAAACGAGAAAATGACAATTCTGATAAGTCATCGGTTGGGGTTTGCTAGATTGGCAGATGAAATTATTGTATTTGATCAGGGAGAAATATGTGAGAGGGGCAGTTATGATGAATTAATGAAGATCAATGGTCTGTTTTGCAAAATGTATGAAGAGCAAAGGAGTTGGTATGAATGAAAGAGAAAAAAATATCTTATATTCAGGTTGTTTGTAAAATTTTTGTTTTGGTTCTTCGTGCGGCTCCACTGTGGATTATTCTAGACAGTACAGCGATGCTGTTATCTTCGGTGTGCTATGCTTTTAGTACTGTAATAAAGCAATGGCTGTTTGATACTATAACAAATGTCACAGTGGGAAAGGAAAATTACTATACACTCATAATTGTCACGGTTGTTGTTGTCTTATTTCAGATTGTAAATGAATTGTTGAATGCGGTCTGCAATTTTACATGGTCACCGGCGTTAAAATCTGTCATCGGAAAATTGAAACAGAAAATTCATTTGAAGGTTGCGCGACTGCCTGGAAATTGTTTTGAAGATGTCAAAACATTGGAATGCCTGGAAAAGGCGAATATGGGCGCCGATCGGTGTTATGAGGTTTATAATTCTCTGGCGACAATATTTCTGTTCTATGTTCCGTATTTTTTTGTGATCGGAATTTATTTGTGGAGATTAAAACCGATTCTAACGCTGGCACTGGGCTTTATTTTTGTCCCACTGATGGTCAATCTTTTAGTTCGCAAAAAGATTTTTGAGAGACAAGTGGATGATACAGTGCCGTTGCAGAGAGAAAAGGACTATTATGAGACCGAAATTTTCAGCCGTGAAAAGTTAAAAGAAAACAGGTTATACGGTTCCTATTATTTTTTTAAGGATAAGTTTTTTGAGACAAACCGTAAGTTCTGTACAAGAAAGTGGAAAGCGATAAAAAAATCAGCGATTATAGAATTGATCATGAGATCGCTGACTTTGGCAGGATATCTGGGTGTCATTATTTTACTTGTTTTTTCGATGATGGACGGTTCTATTTCTGTAGGAGCTTTCGCAGCAGTATTTTCGTCTATAACAACACTGATTTCTTTTATGAATGACGCTATTGGCAACTATTTGAGCACTTTGTTTGAAATTATGGGTGTATTAAAAAAATATTTAGAATTTTTCGAGTTGCCGGAGGATGAGGGAATGAGAGGGCAGATAAATTGGGAACATGAATTAAGTGTGAGGAATTTGTCTTTTTCATATCCGGGAAGTGAAAAAAAGGTGCTGGATCATGTGTCTTTTGATATCCATGGGGGAGAGACGGTTGCCCTTGTGGGAGAAAACGGTGCCGGAAAAAGTACATTGGTTCGTATTCTCTCCGGAATTTTGCACCCAGATGAGGGAGAGGTTTGGGTGGATGGAGAAAATTTATTTGCTATTTCCCCAGAAGACCGTTTTCGTAACACATCGGCTGTGTTTCAGAAATTCATGAAATATCAGATGAGTGTCAGGGAAAATGTGATGATTTCATCTTCCGAAAAGAATGATGGAAAAATGATAGAAAGTCTGGATAAAGGCGAATTTTCCATGGATGACCGGTTTGTAGACGGGTATGATACTATGCTGTCCAGAGAGTTTGATGGCATTGATTTATCCGGCGGTCAATGGCAACGCCTGGCTGTGGCAAGGGGGTTATATCGGGACAGTAGATTTATGGTACTTGATGAGCCGACATCTGCCATCGACCCTATCGAAGAGGGAATCATGTATCGAAAATTTCAAGAATTGATCAACAATAAGATGGGTATTATCGTGACACATCGTCTTGGCTCGACGAAAATGGCGGATCGTATCCTTGTATTAAAGAGCGGGAAATTGGTGGAAAACGGCACACATGGGGAACTGATGAAAAAAAATGGGTATTACGCATCGCTTTATCAGGAACAGGCACAGTGGTATCAGAATGAGGTGAGGGAAGGGTGAGAATGATTATTAAAAATTTTATTGAGGGCCCATATGATTGCCACCAATGTGTTTATGACTTAACTTCCCATGCTTTGTAATGCAGCGTCTCACTTTTAGTATAAGGCGAAATGGGGAGGAAGTAGATACTTTCATTACTATTTGTATTGTCGATGGAACGGCAGAAAGGGGATTGATATGAATAAAAAAATATTTGTTTGGATTATGATAATTGGCATTATGTATGTGTTTGTCGGTTGTGGAAATAAAAACTCTCTGGAAACAGGTGTCAGGGAAATGAGCAATGATTATAGTGTGCCGTATAAACAGAGAGGGCAGGGTGAAATTCAGAAAGAATTAGAAATAAACTGGGAGGACAGGGGGGTTCAGGGAGACGGAGATATTAACTCAACGTGGGGGAGTTCTGTTAAGGAGAATGACCAATATTTCATTTATGTAGCAAAAGAAGGGATTGTTCGTTTGGATAAAGAAACAGGAGTACAGACTTGTATTGTGGAGTGGAAAAAACAAAAAAAACATTCTGTTATTTTATGTTTGGGCGCAAATCTGCTTTATTATGTGGAAAATAATAAAAAGGTATATTCTGTGGATTATTTGGGGAGAGACAAGACTAAAATTATGTCTGTAAAAAGATTAGAGGAGGCACAGAACGATGAGCAGTATTTTCGACCGTTTATCTTTGGTATGTCTGTGCAAGATAGTGGACTTTATTATGCAACAGAAGAAGGAGTTTTTGTCTCGGATGAGAATGGTAAACACATTAAATATGTAATGGATAGTAGTAAAACCAGTTGTTTTTGGGGCGAATATCTAATATATCAGAACGATATTTCGGAGGTTTGCAGTTATAATCTTGATTTAGGGAAATATAAAACGATTTTAGGAGGAAATATCACGGAAGAAGAATATCAGAGTGGTAGTTATGACAGATATCAGCAGCAATTTGTTTATCAGAATGATTTATATTACATAAAAAATGATAAAACTCTTTATAAATATGTTCCGTATGGAGAAGATGTTTTATTGGCAGAGTTACAAGGTAATCAGTATTATATGCAAGGTTTATGCAGTTCGGATGGGAAATTATATTATACCTATTGTGAAAAGAATGGTGATAAATACAATGGTATGTATATCTGTAGTTGTCAAAATGGGGAAGATTCCAATGTTGTTTTATTGCCGGATGAATGTATTAATGTAGCAGGCGTAATTGGGAAAACCATATTTTATATAACAGAGTCAGATGAAACTTATAAAACATTTTTTGTATCTAATTACGACGGCTGATTTGATATTTGAGAGGATTGAGAGAAAATGATAAAAGAGTGGGAAAAGATAGCAATGACAATCACAGAAAGCCCTTACCGGGCGACTGCAGATACCA
>CAMVIN010000172.1 GCA_947167565.1 uncultured Clostridia bacterium
TCTGCTGAATCAGAAGAACAACCTGAGCAGCCAGCGGTCTAAACAAGACTAAAAGATATTTTTGAAAACGTTTATTTGCAAAAAGAACCTGTCCGCCAGAACAGGTTCTTTTCAAATAAACAAATGTTTTTCTTAATTACATATACGATTTTAGCGCTTTTTTCTTGATTTTACCGATGTTGCAAGCAAGAATAATTGCCACAACTTTTTTCTTACTATTAAGATAAAAGCGGATTCTGTATTTGCCATATTTTACATCTGCGTAAGTCTTAACCTTATTTTTCTTAAGTCCCTTCATCTTTGTAAAAGGATCCTTAGAAGTGCAGGCAGCCCATGCCAAATCACCATATTTCTTATTAATTGTCCCTTTCTTTGTTCCGATTTTGACACCACGGTAAGTCTTCTTCTTCTTGCTTCCGCCTTTCCACTGTCCCTGCCATGCATATCCGCCATCATAGCCTTTTCTTTGACAATAGTTGATAAAATTCTCTTTGTTGAATTTTCCAAAATCTTTCTTAGCCATCTTAGCAACTACATTGACTGCACAGGAAAACTTCGTCCCTGCAACATCAGCCTCGATTGTAGTCTTTCCTACTTTAACGGCCTTGATAACACCTGCCTCTGTCACAGTAGCAACCGCTGTATCCTGACTACTCCATGTCACAGTCACATTTGCAGTCGAATCAAGTCCATTCACAGTAAGTGTCTTTTTCTTACCCTTCATAAGATTGATGGAAGTCTTGCTAAGTGATGCCTTACTTGTATCAATCGTGTTCTCATCTCCGGTCACAGCACTTCCGGTTGCTGCGGTTTCTGTTGTGCTTGCTGTATTCTGCGTTGACTCCTCAGCGCTCGCAACCTTCTTATCTACCGCCCCCGCTCCGAGAAGCAATGAGCCACACAATAGTAAACTGAGCAATTTTTTATTTTTAGTAAACATACTATCTCTCCTTTCAATATTCACAGTCATATTCTGACTGCCGCTCGTAAATCAAATACTATCTTATACCATTTTATCGGTTTTGTCCAGTGTTTAAAGCGACTTGTTTTTGACATAAATCCTACGCTAATTCAACAGCACCGGTGTATAATTGATAGTATCTTCCCTTTTTGGCAAGAAGTTCTTCGTGGGTACCTCTCTCAATAATCTCCCCTTGCTCCAGCACCATGATACAATCTGCGTTTCGAACAGTTGAAAGTCTGTGAGCAATAACAAAGGTAGTTCTATTCTTCATCAACCGCTCCATTCCATGATCAATATGCATCTCTGTTCTGGTATCAACAGAACTTGTCGCCTCATCCAAAACAAGAATTGGGGCAACAGAAATCGCTGCTCTTGCAATATTGAGAAGCTGTCTCTGTCCCTGACTGAGGTTTGTTCCATCCCCCTCTAAAACGGTATCATATCCATTCTCCAGACGCATAATAAAAGAATGGGCACTTGCTGTCTTAGCCGCCTGTACGACCTCCTCATCCGTGGCATCCGGACGGCCATATCGAATATTCTCACGAACGGTTCCACTGAACAGATGTGTATCCTGCAAGACCATGGCAATATGACTGCGAAGACTTTCCCTCTTATAATCTTTTACATTCACTCCATCAATCGTAATTGTGCCCTTATCAATATCATAGAATCGATTCAACAGATTGGTGATTGTCGTCTTTCCTGCTCCGGTCGAACCGACAAAGGCAACCTTCTGTCCTGCATGCGCATACAAATTAATATCCTTTAGGATTGTTTTGTCAGGATTGTACCCAAATGTCACATGCTCCATGACAACTTCACCCTTCATATTATCGCTCATCTCAATTGCCTCAGGAGAATCTTCCTGTTCCGGTTCCATATCCATAACAAGGAATACTCTCTCGGCTCCTGCAAGAGCTGAAAAAATCGTATTCACCTGCATGGCAAGCTCGTTAATCGGACGACTGAACTGCCTCGAATAGTTTACAAAAATGGTAAGTCCACCAACTGACAGAGAACCGCGGAGCACAAAGAGCGCACCAACCATTGCTGTCAGTCCATAGCACACCTGTCCAATATTGCCCATTACAGGTCCCATAATTCCACTGATGAACTGTGCTTTAATCTGCTTCCCCCTCAAATCATTATTAAGATCTGTAAATTCATTGATTGCCTTTTCTTCATGACAGAACACTTTAACTACTTTCTGCCCTGTCACAGTCTCCTCGATATAACCATTCAGCGCCCCCAACGCATCCTGCTGGTCACGATAATAGGTTGAACTCTTTTTGGCAATACCGGTTCCCGCCTTGAGCATAACCGGAACAAGAACAATCGTAATGAGGGCAAGCCAGATATTTTCACTCAGCATAATACTCAATGTACCGACAATACTGATAATACCGGAGAGTAACTGCGTCATTGTGTTGTTGAGCAGTTCCCCGATTGCATCCACATCGTTGGTAAACCGGCTCATGACATCTCCGGTACTGTGCGTATCAAAATAACGAACCGGCATATCCTGAAGATGATCAAACAAATCCTTGCGGATTCGAATCAGTGCCCTCTGGGAAACTCCTATCATAATCCTCTGTTGAAGGAACATTGACACAATTCCCACCGCATACACGGCAATCATCGTCAGTATTCCGTAAGCCAATTGCGTCAGAGCCGCTGCAATAAGCCCGGCGCGTTCTCCCGCCCCGGCAGAAACGATTTCATTCGCCGAATCAGTCAAGCGATTTATAATAGGTTTCAACAAATAGGAGCCGGCGAGCGTGGCCGCACTGCTCACAGCCACACATATTAAAGCGCCGACAATGCGCCCTGTATCTTTTTTCGTATAAGAGAATAACCGTTTAATGACCGCACCTGTGTTTTTCGGTTTTCCTCCTGCCATACCTCTCGGCGGACCCCCCGGTCCTCTTCTTCCCGGTCCCGGACTCATACTGCCACCTCCTCTTTATCTACCTGTGAATAATAGATTTCCTGATAAGTTTCACATGTCTTCATCAATTCTTCATGAGACCCCTGTCCCACAATACGTCCCTCTTCCATGACGAGAATGCGGTCTGCATCTCTTACCGAAGAGATTCTCTGAGCAATAATCAACTTGGTGGAATCTTTCAAAGACGTAGAAAAACTCTGACGAATTTTCGCCTCTGTTGCCGTATCAACTGCACTTGTACTATCATCCAAAATGAGTATTTTCGGTTTTTTCAAAAGAGCTCTGGCAATGCAGAGTCTCTGCTTTTGACCACCGGACACATTGACACCGCCCTGTCCCAGTTCCATATCATATCCTTCTGTAAAATCTTTTACAAACAAATCTGCCTGAGCGGCCTCTGCCATCTGATACACTTCCTCATCCGTGGCATTTTCATCGCCCCAGCGGAGATTGTCCATAATTGTCCCCGAAAACAGTGTATTGTTCTGCAGCACCATCGCCACTCCGTCACGAAGATGTCTGAGTGAATACTCCTTTACATCTATATCATCGACAAGAACCGTTCCCTCATCACAGTCATAAAGTCTCGGAATCAACTGTACCAGAGAGCTTTTTCCTGACCCCGTAGAACCGATAATTCCAACAATTTCACCCGGTTCTGCCGTGAAATTAATATCCTGAAGCACATTATTCTCGTGCTTTTTGTGATAACGGAAACCGACATGTCTGAATTCGATTTTACCACTCTTAACTTCTTTTTCTTTCATTGTGGCATTATCATCATTCAAGTCAACTTCTGTCATAAGTACTTCGGTAATACGCTTGGAAGACGCCACTGCACGCGAACCCTGAATAAAAATCATAGACACCATCATAAGAGACATAAGTATCTGAACAACGTATGTAGTAAATGCAGTCAAATCTCCCACCGGCATATCGCCCGCCAGAATCTGTCGTCCGCCGAACCAGACAATTGCCATCGTCGTTACATTCATAGCAAGTGTCATGACCGGAATGGTTGCAATTACCACCTTCATTGCATGAAGCGTCTTATCCTTCAAATCCTCACTTGCGGCGTCAAATGTTTCCCTTTCAAAATCGTCACGCACAAAAGATTTAACCACGCGCTGATTTGTAATATTTTCCTGAATCCGTGAGTTAAGCGCATCAATCTTTTCCTGCATAACGCCAAATCTCGGAAACGCTGTTTTCATTATAAAAGCGAGCGCCGCAACTAACAACGGAATCACTACACATAGAACAAGTGCCAGTTTCGCATTCATGATAAATGCCATAATTAAACCACCAATCAGCATTCCGGGCGCACGAAGCAACATACGCAATGCCATGGCAATGAGATTCTGTACATTCGTTATATCATTCGTCAATCTTGTCACCAACGATCCGGTAGAAAACTTTTCAATATTCGCAAAAGAAAATTTCTGAACTTTCGCGAACACATCCTGTCTCAAATCTGCAGCAAAATTTACCGAGGCTTTAATAGCAAAATAAGCTCCTAAAACACCGCCCAGCATCATAAGAAGCGCTGTTCCGATCATGGCAAGACCAATAAGGACAACAAATCCTGGTCCCTTCGCCTCTACACCTGCCGCCTGTCCACAGCCAATATTAATAATAATCGACATCAGTTTTGGCAAAATAACTTCGCCCAGGACTTCCACAATCATGAAAATCGGGCCAAGAATAAAAGCAGAGAGATAAGGCATTACATATTTCTTATACTGTTTCATATCTTTCCTCCTCTTTGATTTCATTGCATACCTATCATTATTATATAATTAAAAAAAAATGTCAAATCCTCCGTCACACTTTTCACAAAACTTTCATAAATATAGTACTAATCATCGTATGGTAACCCACCAGCGGAGGATTCCTATGGAGTATGGAAAACTAAATATCAACGTTGTATCCACCAGAGATAACCGACCTGTCGAAGACGCCACAATTCGAATCACCAATGAAAACGAACCCGAACAAACTATCGAACAGGCAGATACTAATTCAGAAGGAATGCTTCATGATATTGAATTAGAAGCACCGCCTTTGGAGTATTCCATGAACCCTTCTGCCAACAAGCCTTATTCTGAGTACACCTTGTACATCAGCGCACCCGGATTTGAAACCGTCGAAATTGGCGGAGCAGAAATTTTTTCGGGAGAGACCGCCATACAGAACATTTCTCTTCTTCCTTCTGAACGGACAGAACCGGACAGTGCAGAACTCTACGTCATTCCCGATCACACCTTGTGGGGCGACTACCCGCCCAAGATTGCAGAGGATGAAATCAAGCCTGTTACAGATTCCGGAGAAATTGTTTTGAGCCGCGTTGTCATTCCAGAGTATATTATAGTCCACGACGGACCTCCCTCAGATTCCGGGGCTAAAGACTATTATGTGAAATATAAGGACTACATCAAAAATGTTGCGAGCAGCGAAATATATTCTACCTGGTCAGAAGCAACCATTCAGGCAAATGTACTGGCTATTCAGTCATTTACGCTCAACCGCGTTTACACGGAGTGGTACCGGAACAAAGGATATAATTTCACGATAACTTCCTCAACCGCCTATGACCACAAATGGATTCCAAACCGAAACATATTTTCCAGTATCAGCCGGGTTGTCGATGAGCTGTTCAGCAATTATCTGTCCCGGCCGAATGTTCAGCAGCCACTTCTGACACAATACTGCGACGGAAAAAATATATCCTGTCCGGACTGGCTCAGTCAATGGGGTTCAAAAACTTTAGGCGATCAAGGTTATACTGCCATTGAAATTCTTCGAAATTATTATGGAGACTCCATCTATATTAATGAGACAACAGAAATATCCGGAATTCCTTCCTCTTATCCGGGGGCTCCCCTGCGTGTAGGTTCATCCGGAGACAAAGTACGACAAATGCAGCGTCAATTAAATGTTGTTTCGAACGCATATCCAAGAATCCCTAAAGTAACCGAAGACGGAATTTTTGGTCCAAAAACAGAAGATGCCGTCAAAACCTTCCAACGTGTCTTTGGACTTACACCTGATGGTATTGTCGGCTTTGCAACCTGGTATAAAATTTCTGAAATATATGTGGCAGTAAGCCGTATTGCAGAATTAAATTAATGTTTTTTTATTCGATTTCGAATCCAAATAACCAATCGAGACATTCCCACGCCGACAAGTCCACCTGCTGTATCAATCAATACATCTGTAAGTTTTGCCGCCCGACCGGGAACAAAATATTGATGAAGTTCATCACTGACAGCGTATAAAAAAACAGCCAGAAGCACCCATATATTTATCCGTTTTTTATCGTTAAAGTTCCAAAATGTAAATAGAAAAAGAACGGCGAGAACC
>CAMVIN010000173.1 GCA_947167565.1 uncultured Clostridia bacterium
AAGGTAACGTATTCTTTCTCGTCATCATGAATTCTGAGAAGTGTCACTCCGGTATATACCATATGGGAACGTCCCTGAAGGTCGGAAATCATCTCTTTTGCCATCTCCCGGTTTTTCGGCTTTCCAAGAATTCTGCCATCGACAGATACAACCGTGTCTGCCCCGATAATGATAAAAGAACCGCCCTTTGTCTCCGCACATGGCATATGATCTGCCACCACGGCCTCTGCTTTCTGCCGGGATAACTCTTCTGTCACTTCTGAAGGGTCCGTACCGGTCACAACTTCTTCCGCATCAGAAGATTTAATAATAAAAGGAACTCCCAGCATTGCCAGAAGTTCCCGGCGTCTGGGTGAACCAGACGCCAGTATGATTTTTTCGGTCATATAATCTCCTAGTTTATCTTACACATAAAGACGATTATTCCGTTGCTTTGCAACTCTTTATGCTGTAAAATATTTCACTCCACTCAGGAATATCTTCTGATCCTGCTCACCGTAGATATTCATGGCAACGCCGTCACCGCGGCGCTCGGAATGAGCCATCTTACCGAGGACACGTCCATCAGGACTTGTGATGCCCTCAATTGCCATATAAGAACCATTCGGGTTGAAATCCTCATCCATAGTCGGATTACCATTCACATCCACATACTGGGTAGCAACCTGACCATTCTCAAATAACTTTTTCAACCACTCATCATTTGCCACAAATCGTCCCTCGCCATGAGAAGCCGGAATTGCATATACACCACCGAGTTCTGCTTCCTGCAGCCAAGGGGATTTATTTGTGACAACCTTAGTATATACAGACTTGGAAATATGACGTCCGATGCTGTTCGTAGTAAGTGTTGGCGAATCATCTTTCTGTGTCGTAATCTTTCCGTATGGAACCAGTCCAAGTTTTACAAGAGCCTGGAAGCCGTTGCAGATTCCCAGCACAAGACCATCTCTCTTATCTAACAATTCATGGACTGCCTCTTTGATTCTCTCATTGCGAAATACCGATGTGATGAATTTTGCCGAACCATCCGGCTCATCACCGGCACTGAATCCGCCGGAGAACATAAGAATCTGCGACTCACGGATTGCTTTCTCAAAAGCAGCCACACTATCCGTAATATCCTGCTCTGACATGTTTTTGAACACGATGCTTTCGGTATCTGCTCCTGCATTCTCAAACGCAATCGTCGTATCGTACTCACAGTTTGTACCCGGAAATACCGGAATAAATACCTTTGGTTTAGCGACTTTGTGCTTGCAGACATAAATCTCTTTTGTGTCATACAAACCAGTATCAATTGTCTTCTGCTCTACACCGGAGCGTGTCGGGAATACTTTTTCCAATGTGCCCGTCCATGCTGAAAGTGCCTCTTCCATAGTAATCTCCACATCATCACAGACAAATTTCGGCTCTGCTATTGTCTTTCCAATCTTGTCATAGGAAACACCCACAGCATCCAGTTTGGCAAGGTTATCCTCTGCAATTTCTGCTACAATCTCACCATAAGCCGGTGTAAAGAAATATTCTTTTTCTTTGTGCTTACAGAATTTTGCTCCAATCTTGTTACCAAAGGACATCTTTGCCACCGCATCTGCCACGCCATTGCCATCAAGCGCATAGGCAGCCTTGATTACGCCGTCTCTCATAAGTCCGGTAATCTTTTCGTACTGCTGCATAATCACCGCAAAGTCCGGAAGGTCATATTCGTCCTTCGCAATGGTAAATTTAACCAAACGGTCTCCCGCCTCTTTCATCTCTCCTGTAACAACATCTGAGAGTTTTGCCACATCAACGGCGAACGAACAGAGAGTAGGCGGCACATCGATATCGTTGAATGTACCGGACATACTATCTTTTCCTCCGATAGAAGGAAGTCCCAGTTTCATCTGTGCATCGTACGCACCGAGAAGAGCAGCCATCGGCTCGCCCCAGCGCTTTGGATCTTCTGTCATGCGCTTGAAGTATTCCTGGAAAGTAAAACGAATCTTCTTATAATCACCACCCGCCGCTACAATCTTAGCAACAGATGTGAGTACTGCGTACTCAGCACCGTGATACGGACTCCAGCTCATCAGATACGGATCCATGCCATAACTCATCATGGTTACGGTATCACATTTTCCGTCCAGTACCGGAAGTTTGGCAATCATCGTCTGAGCCGGTGTCAACTGATATTTACCACCATATGGCATCGTAACCGTAGCCGCTCCGATAGAACTGTCAAACATCTCAACAAGTCCCTTCTTGGAGCATGCATTCAGGCTGCTCAGTTTATCCAAAAATGCTTCTTTAAAGTTATCCACTTTTTCTGTTTTATTTAAATAATTATCTGCTTTCTCCGGTGTCTCAACAACAACATCTGTCTCCTGATGAGCACCATTGGTATCAAGGAAAGCACGAGAAATATTAACAATCTCTTTTCCCCGCCATTTCAATACAAGTCTTGGACTCTCCGTCACAGTTGCCACACATACCGCCTCAAGATTCTCCTCTGCCGCATAGGCAAGCATCTGATCTACATCCTTCGGATCAACAACAACTGCCATACGCTCCTGTGACTCCGAAATAGCCAGTTCTGTTCCATCAAGTCCTGCATATTTCTTCGGTACCTTGTCAAGATCAACGGTAAGTCCATCTGCCAATTCTCCAATAGCAACCGACACACCGCCTGCACCAAAGTCATTACATTTCTTAATCAAACGGCTGACTTCCTCACGACGGAACAATCTCTGAATCTTTCTCTCTGTCGGCGCGTTACCCTTCTGTACCTCTGCGCCACAGGTGTCGATCGAAGCCGTATTATGTGCTTTGGACGAACCTGTCGCACCACCGCAGCCATCTCGTCCGGTACGTCCACCAAGAAGAATAATAATATCGCCCGGATCTGAATTCTCACGAATTACATTCTTTCTCGGAGCAGCACCCATAACAGCACCAATCTCCAATCTCTTTGCCACATAATTCGGATGATAAATCTCATCAACCAGACCTGTCGCAAGCCCGATCTGGTTACCATAGGAACTGTACCCCTGCGCTGCGCCGGTAACAATCTTTCTCTGTGCCAGTTTTCCTTCCAAAGTCTCTTTCAGTGATTTGGTTGGATCTGCCGCACCGGTAACACGCATCGCCTGATATACATATCCGCGGCCTGACAACGGATCACGAATCGCACCGCCCAGACAAGTGGCAGCACCACCAAACGGTTCAATCTCTGTCGGATGATTATGCGTCTCATTTTTAAAGAACACAAGCCACTCTTCTGTCTGTGGCCCATTCCCATGGTCAATCTCCACCGGAACCACAATCGAGCAGGCATTAATCTCATCAGACTCTTCCATATCATCTAATTTGCCCTCTGCACGAAGTTTCTTCATGGCGAGAAGCGCAATATCCATAAGGGAAACAAACTTATCATCTCGTCCTTTATACATTTCATCATGTGCCGCTTTATATTCCTCAAAGGTTTTCTGAATCGGCTCTACATAATCGCCACCCTCAAATGTCACATTTTTCAATTCCGTGAGGAAAGTTGTGTGACGGCAATGGTCAGACCAGTACGTATCCAGCACACGAATCTCCGTCATAGAAGGATCACGGAGTTCTACAGACTGAAAATAATTCTGAATATGAAGAAAATCTTTAAAAGTCATCGCAAGCCCAAGGGAATCATAAAGTTTCTTCAATTCTTCCTCAGGCATATCCTTAAAACCGTCAAATATCTTGACATCCTCCGGTTCATCGAAGTTAGTAACCAGAGTATCCGGCACCGTCTCATCGGTCTCTCTGGAATCCACCGGATTAATGCAATATGCTTTAATTCTCCCAAAATCCTCATCAGAAATATCGCCACTCAGCACATAGGTAGTCGCAGAACGGATGACCGGCTCCTCTTTTTCGTTGAGGAGTTTCACACACTGCTCTGCCGAATCAGCTCTCTGATCAAACTGCCCAGGAAGATACTCAACAGAGAACACACGATCCGAAGCTTCCTTCTCAAACTGTCCCTCATATACCTTGTCCACCGGTGGCTCAGAAAACACTGTAACAAGTGCCTTCTGATAGGTTGCATCTGACAGAGCCTCCACATCATAACGAATCAATTCCCTGACCTTTTTTAATCCACTGATTGCCAGATAATTCTTAATTTCCTGCTGCAGTTCACCGGCGTGCACCGCATACGCCTCTTTTTTTTCAACATAAATTCTCTTTACGTTTGCCATGCTCTTGCTCTTTCCTCCATTCTATATTTTTAGTTATTCTTCTTCACTATCATCGTAAGTAATATATCCAATCTTGACCCTGCTCTTCCAAAAACTCTGTGCAGTCGCCGTATAATTTGGCTTAATATCGTCTTTATATTTCGTGTTAAACTGAGACTCCTTCTCTTCCTCGACAACCGTCTTGCACTGCTCGTCATATGCCTTCGGATCATTGTTATTGACCATCTTGACAACATAGAATGCATCATTCGTCTCAATTACATCCGATATCTGGTCGTTCTTCATGGCCTTGACCGTCTTTCTTGCGTCCTCAGACATAAAATCAGTGTCTGTCTCAATCAAATCCTCTGTCGCATAAGAAATTCCTGTCGTATCATCTTTGCTGTCATTGTTAGAATCTGTGATTACATTCTTTGAAAAATCTTCTGCTGCCGCCGCCTTCTTGCGCAGAGCTTCCATATCAGACTTAGCTTTTTTCAGTTCCTCATCGCTCTTCTTTGTCTTGTTACCATCATCATCCGTCACTTCATTACCATCTTTGTCAACCTTGTTCTTGGTAATCGTGTAATACTGCAATGTATACTGTCTGTAATCCTCTTTCTTAACAGTAGCTTTCAGAGCCTCTTCATCAATCCCTAAATCAGCAATTACTTTTTCTTTATACTTGTCTGCCAATGCCTGTTTTTCCAAAACCTTTGTCACCGTCTTCTCATCAAGGCCGGACAACTTCTTTTGTGTACTTGTCAGACCGTCACGGAATGTCTTCACATCCTCGCTAACCTTAGACTTCTCATCATCACTGAGCGTCATGTTAGCTTTCGTTGCCTCCATGTAAAGAATCTCACGCTGTTTCAGTGTCTTCATAATCTCTTTCTTAGCCAGTTGTGAACCATTTCTTCCTGAACTGTCAAGATTCTGTGCCTCCCAGTAAGAAGATCCATAAAACTGCGTGTAAAGAGATTCCATACTATTGTACTGATTCTCAGTTGAGCAAATATCATACATTGCTTCTTTATAATTGACTGTGTTTGTAACGGTAGAACCACTTGCATTCTTTCCTTCAACCTTGAGAACCGGCCGCGGTCTCAGTTGAACATAGCAGACACCACCCACAAGGACTACCATAATCAGAAGTCCAATTGCGAGAAGAACTTTGTTCTTGATAGAAACCACCGGTTCCTGCTTCTTATCCTTTCTTTCCGTACTAACACCTTGGTTTTTGATAATTTTCTTTGCGCTATTCATGATTACCCTCCATTCGTGAATGTTTAAAAACACTTATGTATTCTATCATAAAAAAAAGGTGTCTGCAATAAGCAAACTCCTTTTTGTTTGTGTAAGTTTTGTGTCCAAATAAAAAAAATGCAGGAAAAGGGACTTGAACCCTCATGGTATTGCTACCACACGGACCTGAACCGTGCGCGTCTGCCAATTCCGCCATTCCTGCATGCAAGAAACATATTACCAAAACATTTAAAAAATGTCAATGCCTTTTTAAAAAAAATCTTCCTTATACTTCATATTTATGATATACTTAGACATGGTTGAGGGTCAGTCCCGCAACACATGAATTCTATGAGGTGATTACCATGATTATGAGTCCCGGCATGTTGTTATTCGGACTTGTGGATTCCTGTATCGCATTTTTTCTTGTTTTTTATGTCAGTCGCGCAAAGTTCGGCGGTATAAAAAGCGGATTTGCCCGCACAATGGGTGCGATTCTCGGAACTCTCGTTTTTATCGGATATTTCGGTGTAATTGTTTGGTTTAACACAAAAGTTTACACCGTATCCCAGGCCGCCAAACTTACCGTTTACCTGGCACCAATTGTACTTTCTATTCTGATGATTACACTTGTTCTGCTCTCTCAACCCTCTAAAAAGAAAAAAGAGCCGGAGAATAAAGAAGAATCTGCTGAATCAGAAGAACAACCTGAGCAGCCAGCGGTCTAAACAAGACTAAAAG
>CAMVIN010000174.1 GCA_947167565.1 uncultured Clostridia bacterium
TACAAAAGAGAAAAGAAAGTAATATAAAAATATTGCGTTCATATGGGTTAGAAGTTTAATTGTTCTAAGTACCGATTCAAATTAAAGAAAAAATTGAAGAAAGGAATAAAGATATGTTAAAGATGACGAAAAAAAATATTAGAATAGTATGTTTTATATTGATAACGTCAATTATTATGCCGCTAATACCGGTAACAAATGTTTCTGCAAATGTCATTAGTGAAAAATTCAGTTTGTTGGAGGAATATGTGGGGGAGCGTTTGCTTTAGAAACTCTAATCACTTTTATTGGTGGGCAAATGTTAGTGTATAATTTTAATTGGCAAAAGATATGACACAAACAGAGAATTAAATATAGTTGATTTTTCTTGTAAAATGTGGTAAAATACAGTTATTTAGAGAGGCGAATTTATTTAAGACAGATGCACGAAATAAATTCGTCCTTTTTATTAATTATGCATCGGATAACAGACGAAAGGAGAGTTTCTGCTGTGAAGCAGAGATAGAATATGCTATGATAAAAGATAATATTTCCGGAATGGATGAAGAACTGCTTGATCAATATTTTTTTGACAGAGCAGAAGAGGTGATTCGGATTGATCCGGATTCCGGAAAAGGAATGACAATGTATGCCCAGTCGGAAGCGTGGAAGAAAACACAGGGGGTCGAGTACCCTTACGATGAGACGATTAAGAAATATCTTTTGAGTTATTCTATTGATTCTAATATGGAGGATTTAGTTGCGTCGATGCAGTTAAAAAATGTTCAGGAACGGTTGAGTGGACAAGAAAGTTACCATCTTTTCTTCACTATTCAGAGTGCAGTCGCACCGATTCAGATTAAGAAGGCATCTTTTTTTAACAGAGACAAGAGGGATATCTGGTTCGTACTCTCGGATGTCAGCGATGACTTTCGGCAGATATCGGAGAACTTGAATGGTATTGATGATTCTTATAAGACAATATACAGAGAATTAGACAAGAAAAATATTTTCTGGAATTTGATGAACCGCAATATTCGTATTCCGCTGCACTCAATCATGGGACTGACGAGGATGGCGGAGGAAAATGCAGGGGAGAATGCGGCGTTGGATTCTTATTTGCGTAAGATTTCCATGTCGGGAACCTATATGAATGAGACAATTGATGATATTTTGGATTTGAGACGGATTGCGAGCAATGATATCCGGTTCATGCCGAGAACTGTCCGAATGCAGGATTTTCTGGAGACGATCGGAAAACATATTGAGCCGATCTGTCAGGACAGGGAATTGATATATTCCCTAAACACAGATTTAAGTCCCGGTCTGGTTGTCAATGTAGATTCCCATGTTTTGTTTAAAGTTCTGATTAAACTTTTATACACTGCTATCAACTTTATGGTAAAAGGTGGACGAATTCAGTTGAGCGCCCATGGTCTTGCTCGAAAAAGAGACACGATAATGGTTGAATTCTCTGTGGAATGCAAAGGAATCGTAGTGGAAAGAGAGAGACTGGGAGCACTTTTGCAGCCCTATGATATAATACCGGAGGCATTGGAAGAGGACAGTGATTTACTGGACATTGGTCTGATTATTTTGAAGAGATATGCGCAGGCACTGGGCAGTAATGTCATGATGGTGGAGTCACATGAGAACAGAGGAACAAGAATCTCTCTCACTCTAAAATTAAATATTTCATCGGACGTGCCGGATGATGACAATGTGGCGATTGAGGAGTTTCTTCCGAGGATGAATGGTCTGCATGTGCTGGTTGTCGATGACAATGATACCAATCTGGATGTGACAGAGAAAATTCTTATGAGCAAGGGTGTGGATGTTGTGACAGCACTTGACGGGCAGGAGGCAATTGATGCTTTTGTCAGCCATAAGGGAAGATTTGATATGATCATCATGGATGTTGTCATGCCGGTGATGGATGGGCTGGAGGCAACGAAGAGAATTCGTGCAATGGAGAATATTCCGTCGGCAAAGACAGTACCGATTATTGCTATGACAGCCAATGCATTTTATGAAGACTTTGAAGAGAGTTTTCAGGCGGGCATGAATGCTCATCTGGTAAAGCCTGTGGAACCGGAATGGCTGTTCCGCGTGATGGCAAATATATTGAAGTAGGAGGGGAATATGTATAATTTTGATAACACACATATTAATCTGCGCCCTACCTGTATTGTGGGGATTGGCGCATCTGCCGGTGGCTTGGAAGCACTTCAGCAGTTACTTACCTTTCTTCCGTCCAATACAGGAATGGCATTTGTGATTATTCAGCATCTGGCTCCAAATCACAAGAGTATGCTCACGGATATATTAGCAAAATACAGTGCTATGCCGGTAATAGAAATAAAAAATGACATGAGAGTGGAGAGAAATCATGTGTACATGATTCCACCTAAATTTAACGTAGTCATTGATTCGGATATTCTGCATCTGAGAGAGTATGATCCGGAGATGATTAATTATCCGATAGATATTTTCTTTCGTTCTTTGGCAGTTTCTTATGAGAATCGCTCGGTGGCAGTTATCTTGTCGGGAACCGGGTCTGACGGGACAAACGGTATTCGTTCCATCAAGGAGCACAATGGTGTAATTATTGTCCAGACACCGGAATCTGCCAAATTTGATGGCATGCCGCGTAATGCGATTGCGACCGGGTTTGTGGATATTATTCAGAAGCCGGATTCTATCGCTAAGGAAATGTCCCACATCTCGGCGTCAATGGTGGATTCTGACACCCGGTATCTCTTGTCAGATCAGGACTTGATGTCACAGGTATTTTCTATTCTCAGAAAAGTGACCAATATAAATTACGCATACTATAAGCAGACGACGATTCTGAGGAGGATTGAGCGCCGTCTGGTGGTCACACACAGCCGTAATCTGCAGGAGTATGTCACCTATCTGACGAATAATCCGGAGGAGGCGAAAACACTGGCCAAAGAGGTTCTGATTGGCGTCACAAGTTTTTTCCGCGATCCGGAATTTTTTGATGTGCTCAAGGAGACAGTAATCAAGCAGATACTCCGCAACTCTCCGCGGGACAAACAGATTCGTGTCTGGGTGGCAGGGTGTTCTACCGGTGAAGAGGCTTATTCGATTGCGATTCTTTTTGCGGAATCTATGGAAGAACTGGGATTCAAGAGGGATATTAAAATCTTCGCGACAGATCTGGATGCTAATTCGATTTCTACTGCTGTCAGGGGAATTTACGGGAATAATATTATTGAAGATGTGTCAGTGTCGAGGCTGTCCAAATATTTTACGCGCAAGGGAAATAAATATGTGATTCACCACGAAATTCGCAAGATGATTATTTTTGCCCAGCACAATATTTTTCAGGATCCACCATTTGGGAAATTGGATTTGATTAGTTGTAGAAATGTTCTAATCTATTTTCAGACAGTTCTTCAGAGAAACCTGTTTGCTATTTTTCACATGGCACTCAATGACCATGGACACCTTTTCCTTGGAAAATCGGAGTCTGTTATTGACTATGATGATGTGTTTCGCGCGGTCTGTGCCAATGAAAAAATCTTTATTCATGATCAGGCGGGCAAGGTTCCGGAGCACGAGCATTTTGGATATTCCATGCCGGAGGTGGACAGTACACTGGATCCAATCGCGATGCAATTCCACCATTTGGAGGATGATTCTGAGATTCAATACAAAAATACGGAACTGGATACTTCGGTCTTGGAAGCATTGATGCCGGCATGTGTTCTTGTCAATGAGAAGAATGAATTGGTTCGCTCCTACGGAGATTGTTCACATTTTCTCTCAATTCCGGCGGGGGCAGCGACTTTTGATATTTTTGTATTGATCCGGAGTGATTTAAAAATTGCGGTTTCGACTATTCTGCGCGATTCCAGAGAGAGAGACAGTCAGGTGTGCTACGATGCAGTTCCGGTAAAGCTGGAAGAAGAGATGGAATATGTTTCTGTTGTGGCACAGCCGGTTCAGGATCAACATGGGATGAAGACGAATTACACGGCAATTGCCTTTTTGCGGGAAAACCGTAAGGTGGAGGGCGATGTTCAGAATTATCAGATTGATACAGCGGCTTCCAGAAGAATTTCTGATCTTGAGCATGAACTAAAGGTGACAAAGGATGATCTGCGTCAGACGGTCACAGAATTAGAGTCGGTCAATGCGGAATTACAGGCGGCCAATGAGGAACTTCTGACGGCTAATGAAGAACTGCAATCTTCCAATGAGGAACTTCAGTCAGTGAACGAGGAACTTCATACTGTCAATTCGGAGTATCAGTCAAAGGTCAATGAATTGGCCAGTGTCAATGATGATATGGACAATTTTCTTTCCACTACCCTGATCGGTATTCTGATGGTGGACAGAAATCTGAATATTAGAAAATTTACAGAGTATATTGCTTCTGAGTTTAATGTTGAGGATCAGGATATCGGGCGGCCATTCCGGTATATTACCTATAATTTTACGACGATTGATCTGATGAAGCAGTGCCGTCAGGTGTTGGACACAATGAAACCGATTGAGGAGAACTGCGTCGCGGTATCCGGAAAGACATATCTGATTCGTATTGCGCCGTATCATGCACAGGAACGTACCAGACGATATTCAGAAGATGGTGAAAAGGATGTGGACTATGAGAAATTACAGGGACTTGTTCTGACGTTTGTAGATACCACAAAACAGGTGGGAGACAAAGATCAGATTGAGGAGATGGGCAAGGCACTGCGTCTGGCTGTGAAGTCAGGGAGGGAAAAGGATACATTTCTCTCACACATGTCTCATGATATGCGAACTCCGATGACAGCGATTTCAGGTTTTACACAGTTGAGTCTTGCAGAGCCGGATATTCCGGAGAGTGTACGGGATAATCTGAAGAAAATCCAGATGTCTTCTAATTATTTGCTGGAATTAATTGAGGAAATTCTTGAGACGAGCAGCATTAATGCGGGGAAAGTGGTGACGGTTAGTTCATCTGTTCACGAGGAAGATGTGCTGGAATCCATTCAGATTATTGCAGATGAGCAGGTGAGACTAGTGGGACTTGATTTTGAGTTAAATGTTCATGGCTCCCAGAATCGATATGTGCTGATGGATGTGCCGCATGTTGAGAGGATCTTGATGAATCTGCTTTCTAACAGCATTAAATATACACCAAAAGGCGGGAAGATTTCTCTCGATGTAGAGGTTTCTTATCAAGCGGGAATTTCGGAACATACTTATACGGTTCGTGACAATGGAGTTGGAATCAGTGATAGTTTTCAGCAGAGAATGTTTCTTCCGTTTGAGCAGGAGAGTGTAGATGGTCAGCACCATGAGGGCACAGGTCTTGGACTTTATATCTGCAAGAGCCTGATTGAACTTCTGGGTGGCACGATCTCGTGTCAGAGCAGTTTGGGAGTGGGGACAGAGTTCATTGTAAAACTGTCCTATAATCTGGCGACAGAGGAGCAGATTTCCCTGCAGAAGCAGCAGATTGTTACCTTTGAGGACCAGGTGCTTTATGGAAAAAATATACTTCTTGCCGAGGATAATATTATTAATGCGGAAGTATTCATCAAGATATTGAAGAAAAAAGGAATTCATGTGGAACTTGCCTGTGACGGGCAGGAAGTATTGGATTTATTCACTTCACACCATCCATATCATTATCAGGCAATTTTGATGGATCTTATGATGCCGATTAAAAATGGTTATGATACGGCAAAAGAAATTCGGAAGATGGAGAGACCGGATGCGGCGACGATGCCAATCATTGCGCTGACTGCCGATGTGACAGATAATGTGGATGAAAAATGCGAAGAGGCAGGCATTGACTACTGTGTCAGCAAGCCACCGGATACTGAGCATCTTTTCCGCATACTGGCAGAAGAACTGCAAAAGCAGATATAATTTTTGGAGAAAGAAAGTGTAAGAGCGTTGAATGAATGGATAGAAAATTTGCGGAAATGGGGGGCAGAGCCTGATGTCGCCATCTCCCGTATGGTAGACGATAAAGAATTATATTTTAGACTTTTGAAGAGGTTCAGGGATAACAGAAGATGGGAGGCGCTGCACGAAGCGGTAGGTGAAAAGAGATATACAGAGGCTTTTGAAATCGCGCATGATCTGAAAGGGAATACGGCAATACTCAGTCTGACGCCGCTTTGGAAGAGAGTCTGTGATGTGGCGGAGGATTTGAGAGAAGAGATTCCTGCCCCGGAA
>CAMVIN010000175.1 GCA_947167565.1 uncultured Clostridia bacterium
CTTGATAGAAATTTTCGTTGCAAAATAGGCGAGATAGATATAATCGGTGAGGAAGGATAATTTATTATTGTTTCTCTGCTTTGTGGGCGGATAAATCTCCGGTTTTTTTGATATGATTGCCAATAATTTCAGACACATCACTGATGGCAATAAAGGCAGATTCATCAATCTCGTTGATGATATTTTTTAAATCATGAATCTCAAAGTGAGTGATAACACAGTACAAAATAACTTTCTTTCCGCTGACAAGTCCCTCGCCCTCCATGATCGTAACGGTCCGTCCCATTCGGGAGTATATTTTCTCTGCAATTTCTTTTGCGTCATTGGTAATAATCATGGCCGCCTTTGTTTCATCAATACCGGATTGGATGATGTCGAGTACCTTTGAGGTAATGAAATATGTGAGAAGACTGTACATAGCCCTTTCAAAACCGAAAATAAATCCGGCAACTGTAAAAATAATAATATTGAAAATAAGAACAACCTGCCCAACAGAAAAATCAAATTTTTTATTGAGCATAATTGCTACAGTCTCCGTGCCATCAAGGCATCCGCCATATCGAATGACAAGCCCGATTCCTGCACCGAGAATTACACCGCCAAAACAAACAGCCAACAAATATTCATCGGTGACATTTGTCATTGGCGAAAAAACTTCCAAAAAGGCAGAAAAAACAATCATTCCAAAACCGGATTTCAAAATAAAGAGTCGCTCAATTTTCTGCGAACCAATAATGAGAAATGGAATGTTGAATACAATTGTAAGTATACTCAGTGGTATGCCGGTTAGATTATTGATCATGATTCCGATACCGATAACACCGCCATCAAGAATCGTGCAGGGAACGAGAAATTCCTCAATTGCAAAAGCGGCAATCACAGCACCAAGGGCAACACCGAGAAAATCAATAATGGTTTTTACTTTGTGGTTCCTTAGCATAAATTACCTCTCGTTTTTGGGATATATCTGTATTTTATCATGAGAATAAAGTTAAGTCAATAAACGGCTTGTAAATGTTGTGTATACCAAAATGAGATACATTGACAGATGAGGTAGTATGTGATATATTATGCTCTTGAATATTTATATGGGAGGAGATAGTTTTATGAGTACAAGGAGAAAAGAGTTGGTAATTGGCATTGTGATGATGCTCACATTGTCTGTTTTTGCCGGCTGCGGAGAGCAGAACGGTAAAGAGGAGACAGCGAGCGGCACTTCGGTGTCGGGTGATGCGGTCTCGGCAGATGTGATATTCCCTGACAATGCAGATTATGAGGAGTCGGATGCGTCGTCATTAGAAAGTCTGACGGTCGAGGCAAAGGACTATTATGAGTCGTCTGATAAGCCGGATGAGGAGGGACGGGTCATAAGGGGCAGATGGGAGAATAGTCTCTGCGAATATGTGTGGGCTTATGATTCAGAGAGTGATGGGCAGGACGAGTATGTGGAACAGAGAAATCTGAAAAGCGGAGAGGTTCAGCAGTTTGATATGGAGAGGTTCCGCTTGTGGACAATGGATGGCTGCACAATTCTCGGTGTGTCTGACGAAGAGATGATTTGCGTGGGGAGTGGCATAAATTTCGTTGTCTATGTAGTGCCCCTAAAAAATAAAAACGATAAAGAAGAGATTTGGTTCCATAAAAAGAAGATAATCTATGAAGAGAATGCTGACTACGACTATTATGATATAAAAAAATATATTAACAATAAAGGCAACAGGTATTATTTTTTGAACACAGACGGATTGCTGCTTATGATAAATGGGAAGAAGAAAAAAATTTCTTATTTTGAAGATGAAGAGAGTGAATTCTATCGTGTTCAGAAATTTTGTAAAACGGATGACGGTGGATATGCGGTGATTGAACCGGTCAATGAAGATGAAGATTACAGAGAGAAAAGGTATACTTCTGGTGCGATATACGTCTATCGATTAGGGGGAACGGGAAAGAAAAGAATCACCGATAAAATTATGCCGGAGACGATCAGTGAAGTCGGTGGGAAAAAACTGTATATGACCAGAGTCAAAGGGAAAGATGGAAAATATGATTATGGGATTTATGAATATGACTTTAAGAAAAATAAATGGAAGCAATTTGTGTCACAGAAAGAAATAGTAAATGCCCTGCCGGATAAACCATCAAAAAATAATGACTTTATGAGAGCCCTGCGGTATGTAGGTGATACATTATATGTGGAGACACGGTATACAGGCCAGTGTCATGTGCTGTCAATTACTGCTGACGGGGAAATAGCGCTCGAAGAGGATGTAAAAGAACTTGTCCGCCATAGGGAATATAATTTTGGCAGTTCGCTGGAGGGTGCCGATAAAAAATATACCTTTGCCAACAACAAGACGATTTATCTTCGTGAAGAGGATGGCATTGTGGAGCGTACATTAGAGGGACGCTATGTGAGAACGATACATCTTCCTTATGATTTATTGTATATAAACGATGATGAGATGATAGTTGGCGGGGGTACAGACTATGATGAGTATACAATCTATTCGATTCCGCTTGTGACAGTAGACGGTGTGGACTTTCCTGATGTCAGTCATATCAAAAAAATTGTGACCGAGAGTGAGGGACCCTTTTTCCATGGTGATTTGTATGCCAATAAAGAATATGTGATTTATTTTGCTGAGGGGTATGTGTTCAGGTTGTACGACAGGAAAAAGAAAGCGTTCATCAAGATAAAAGGAATTGCGCGTGCGGATATTCACAATAATGGCACGATGATGGACTGCATAAGTGGCGACAGAATTTTGTTTAGTAGTTATCCGCTGAAAGAAACAGAGGCAGAGGACGAGAAATGCTCACTTTGCTACTATCGATTGGGAGAGAATAAGGTCAGGACAATTGATACGAACTGTTCTTACAGCACAGCCTATCGCTTTTGTGAAGATGGAAAAAAAGTAGTCTATGGGGCATGGACCCAACAATCTTCCGGAGAAGCAAGAAAAATGGAATATTATATCTATAATACAGATACGGAGAAAACAGAAGAACTCTTATCTGAATCAGATGCAGCTGCGATAAATGAAAAGAGATACTGGGGGGAGGATCAATCTGATCAGTTGTTTGAGTGGAAGGATACTCTGTATCTGGCGCAGATGGATGACGCGACAGATACCAATTTTCACTTGTGGAGCGTGAACTTGTCAGGAGAGAAGACACTGGTTGACGAGAACAAGTTGACGGATTTAATAAAAAGAGATATGATTGGTATTGTGTTCGGGGAACATGATGATCGTGTTGAGGTGGAAAAGATTACAGATGTGACTGACGGAAAAATAATCTGTGGAGATTATTATTATGATATAGGAACCGGCGAGAGATGGGCTTCCGGTGGATACGGACTGTTTGACCGGTGGGAGAATAATGGGTCAGAGATGTCATGGGTGGAGTGATTTGCTGAACAGAGAAATAAAAGCGAAAAGAGGTAGGAGATATGCGAAAGAAAAGGGCACTGTCAGCCGTTCTCATAGCGGCGCTGGCTGCGGGAGGAATTCTTGTGCTAATTGCCGGTTACGGAGAGCAGAGGGCAGAGGAAATATCAAAGGATAGTCAGATAAAACAGGAAGAGAGTGTCAGCGGCCCGGCGGCGGACACAAATATAGAGGAGAGAGAAGAGGGGAAGAAGCCGCGAGAAGCGCTCACAGTAGACGCGGTGGACTCTGTGGGGGATGAGTTGAAAGGAGCTAATTATTGGGATGAAAAGACCAGTGAGATGTGGAAAAGCGGAGACTATCAGTATCGGATTGCGGCTCTCAAGGATAAAACTCTCGCCGTTTTTCAATATAATGAGGGCGGAGTTCTTGTGGAAAAATACAAGCTTGGCACTACGACTATTAATGGGTATAGTAAGGTTGAAATTGTCGGAGTCACAAAAAAGGATTTTATTGTGAGAGGAGAAAATAGTTCCTCTTATGTGTTGGCACGGATTCCTGTTCAGACAGACTGGACAGGGAAAATTGAGATGAAAGAAATTTTCAAAACTTCCAAAGAAAAAGGGGTGGATGAGTATACTTATGTATATCACAAGGGAGATGTATATTTTTTTCAGACGAATCAGGGGAAAATAATTTGTGCCGACGGGAAGAGTCATACGGGTACTTATATTTCTGACGCAGCATTGCAGATTGCTAAGACATGGGAAACGGAAGATGGAAACGGATATCTGCTCTGGCAGAATAAGAGGAGATCGGATGACAGGGATTTATATCTTTGTCCCTGTAAAAAGAATTGCCGGGCAGAAAAGATACTATCCGGTCCGGAGCAGAAGGCGGTTTATGAAGCTGGCGAGGACAGTTTTTTCTTTGCGGGAATGTCAGGGAGAAAAGATGAATATGACAGCGGTAATATCTATGAATATAATATCGCAGAAGGAAGAGCGGAAAAAATTATTTCATGGGAAGATTTCTGCGGTATTTTGGCAGAAGAACCTGCCCGGGATGCAGATTTTATCAGGGAAATGACATACAGAGAGAAAAAATTGTACATTGAAATCCGCTACGGGACAACCTGCCTTGTGCTCGTGTACAATGAGGAGGATAAGAGTCTTGCCCTTGCGGAGGATATAAGAGAACTTGTCCGTCATAAAGAATACCAGTTCGGGCAGCTTAACGGTGCGGATGAGAACTATTGTTTCGCTAATAATCACAATCTGTTTCTCTTGGAGGAAGACGGAATTGTGGAGCGTACATTGACGGGCGGATATGTGCGAACCCTGCATTTGCCCTATCATTTTTTGTATGTAAATGATAAAGAAATCATCTGCTTTGAACAAGATAAGAACAGGGGAATTTTGTATTCTGTTCCGCTTGTGAGCAGAGATGGCAATGATTATCCCGATATGCCTCACAAGAAAAAAATAGTTTCAATGTCCATGAAAAGAAAAAATGAGACGATATCTTATGGGAAAATGTATGCCAACGAAAAATATCTTGTCTTCTTTTCGGAATATGGGAAAAATTTAGAATATAATAGATTCCGGGTATATGACAGGAAAAAGAATTCTTTTGTGAAAACTAATGCATCAGAATATAGTGTGGACTATGATTCCACAGCCCAGTGGCAAATTGACAATATTGTGAGTATGATAAAGGATGATTATATTGTCCTTGTAATGAAGTGCGGTTCTTGGGATTGGGAAGCGGCTTGGGAAACAGATGAAATCTGTATTTATCATTTCGGAGAACACAGGTTGAAAAGAGTCATTTCATCGACTGATGAAATTGGATTTTATGGTTTCAATAAAAGTAGAGAAGAAATTATTTATCAGAAATATGAAAATACCTGGTATAGTTATATGGTAGAAGAAAAAAGGAGTTCAATTTTTTATAGGCGTGATGACATGAATAGCATTGCGTTTGGTTCTACAGAAATAAAAAATATATTATTTGATGGCGATGAGATATACCTGATTATGTCAGATTTAGGTATCTGGCGAATGACTGAGAGCAAAGAAGTGAAAAGAGAGAATAACTTGTCAAGGGCATTGAAAGAGGAGCTTTCTGAAGTGGATGGCAGTACATACGGATACGACTATTATTCCGGAGAATTGGATAACGCGTTCATCGTAAACGGAAAATTTGTCTGCGGAGAGTATTATTATGATACTAATACCGGAGAGCGATGGGCGGCCGGTGGTCTGGAATTATTTGACAGATGGAGGTATGAGGGCGAATTGTTTGAAAAATGAAGTTGATTTTTATTGATTTTTATGGTTAAAGTGGTTGACAGATGATAAAAAAGATGGTATGATATGTTTTGTTGTGAGCGGATGTGGCGGAATTGGCAGACGCACAAGACTCAAAATCTTGCGGTGGCAACATCGTGCGGGTTCAAGTCCCGCCATCCGCATAAAAAAGGAGTACGACGAGAGTCGTGCTCCTTTTTTATGCGGATGAGACCGTGAACCGCAGTTTAAGGTCTCCGCTCTGCGCCGGGTAAAAACGAACGGAAATTTGTCGTTGCATAACGGTAAGGATATGTTTATAATAATAAAAAGATGACCTAATATATGAATGGGAGGGCTTTTACAGATTGAAGAGATGGGCTACGCTGTACCGTATACCGCTGATCTGCGAACCCTCATAAAAATTGGTGCAAATTTTGACAGTGTATCAAGAACACTAAATGACTGGAGAATTGTGCAAGTGTAAAAGTGGTG
>CAMVIN010000176.1 GCA_947167565.1 uncultured Clostridia bacterium
AAGGAGATTGAGGAATTAAAGAAACAGATCAAGATTGCGATGTTATAAGGTAAACCGTATAGATAAAGAAAAATAATTGCAGGACAATCGCTTACTGTTTTTGAAGAAAAAAGTTTGTGAGAGAAAATTTAGTAATGTATTGATAAAAGACAATGTTTTCTGTTGAGAAGATGTTGTCTTTTTTTGGTTCAGAAAAAAATGAAGTACCGGGAGAAGTGACGTGTCTATTGGAATGATTGGCGAAAGGGAACTGGCTCCTTTGCGCAAAATTAACGATATTTATGAGAAAGTTGTGATTGCCGGAGAATATTTTAACCCAGTGACGCAGGAGGGAATAAAAATTATTTTACTGACAGACTTTTTATTAGAAGAAAACGGTTGACAAATCCCTACACATAATGTAATCTAAACTTTAAGAAGTGGTTTTGAAAACTACATGTGTAAATTGGGAAAGGATGGTCAGCTCATGAGTTTGTCGAAAGATGCGATTGCGGCGCCGTTTATCAGTGTTGAGGAAGATGAGAATGGTGTTCTGCAGAAAATAGAGTTTAAGAACGATGAGAATTTTAATTTTGCCTATGATGTAGTAGACCAGATGGCGAAGAAGCACCCGGACAAGGTTGCGATGCTTCACGTCTCCAAAACGGGAAAAGAGCGCACTTTTACTTTTTATGATATGTCGAGATATTCGTCTAAGGTGGCGAATTACCTTCAGTATTTAGGGATAAAAAAGGGAGACCGTGTGATGTTGGTGTTGAAGCGGCATTATCAGTTTTGGTTTGCGCTGCTTGCGCTTCACAAGATTGGCGCAGTGGCGATTCCGGCGACTAACCTTCTTCTCAAGTCAGATTTTGAATACCGGTTTAAAAATGGTGAGGTGGATGCTGTTCTCTGTACAGCGGATGGTCAGGTGTCAAAAGAGATTGACAAGGCGTGCCGCACATACAAGGGGATGAAGGCTAAGATTATGGTTGGCGCGAGTCGTAAGGGCTGGCATAGCTTTAATAAAGAAGTAAAATATTTTTCCAGTCATTTCCGCAGACCGAGAGGCGAGCATGCTATTCACGGAGATGATCCGGCAATTATGTTCTTTACTTCGGGAACAACTTCCTATCCGAAGATTACCACGCATAATTTTAAATATCCGCTGGGACACTATGTGACGGCGAAATATTGGCATCAGGTAGATCCGGACGGCATTCATTTTGCAATTTCGGATACAGGATGGGGCAAGGCGCTTTGGGGCAAGATTTACGGTCAGTGGCTCTGTGAGGCAACGATTTTCACCTATGATTTTGATGATTTCGATGCCAAAGAGATTCTTCGTATGATTGAAAAATATAAAATTACAACATTTTGTGCCCCGCCGACAGTATACCGCGTGTTAGTTCACATGAAACTTGATCGGTATGATTTGTCATCTTTGCAAAATGTTACGACAGCGGGAGAGGCGCTGAATCCTGAAATCTATGAAAAATTTAAAGCGAAGACCGGACTCACATTGATGGAGGGTTTTGGTCAGACAGAGACAACGCTGACGATTGGAAATCTTGTCGGTACAACACCGAGACCGGGTTCCATGGGAATTCCAACGCCGCAATATGACGTTCAGATCATGCTGCCGGATGGTTCGCTGGCAGGCCCGAATGAAGAGGGAGAGGTCGTGATTTGTACAGAGAACAGTATTCCGGATGGACTTTTTATGGGATATTACAATGATGAGACAAAGACAGATGCTGCCTGGTATGATGGATATTACCACACAGGAGATACGGCGTATTACGATGAGGACGGATATTTTTGGTATGTGGGGCGTGTGGATGATGTGATTAAGTCCAGCGGTTATCGTATTGGACCGTTTGAGATTGAAAATGAAATTATGAAGCTGCCATATGTGCTGGAATGTGCTGTGACAGCCGTGCCGGATCCGATTCGTGGTCAGGCAATTAAGGCGAGCATTGTATTGACAGATACTGTTGCGGCATCAGATAAATTAAAGAGTGAGATTATGAAGTCATTAAAGGATAACATTGCTTCTTACAAATGGCCGAAGATTCTCGACTTTACAAAGGAACTGCCAAAGACCATTAGCGGAAAGATTCGCAGAAAGGAAATTCGTGACCATGATGAACATGAAACTGTCAACGGATAATCGTCTCGTAGTCACCGGGATGGGGGCGATTACACCGATTGGAAATAGCGTAGAGGAATACTGGAACAATTTAACTGCCGGTAAATGTGGTATTGAGAAGATTACCCGGTTTGACACATCGGAACTTCCTGTGAAAATTGCAGGCGAGATAAAGAATTTTGAAGCAGAAAAGTATATGCCGAAAAAGTTGACCAGAGAGATGGATGTGTTTATGCAATACGGTTATGCAGCAGCGATGGAGGCCATTGCACAGGCCGGTGAACCGGCAGCAGAACCGGAACGCATGGGAATCGTTGTGGGAACAGCACTTGGCGGACTCGCACCGATTGCCGAGACACAGGACGGCATCAGCAAGGGTGAGCACAAAAAAGTCAGTCCGCGTTTTATTCCAAAAGTTATTGGAAACGAGGCGGCGGCGCAGGTGGCGATTGCAAAAGGGTATCGCGGTCCGAGTCTGACGGTTAGCACAGCATGTTCTTCCGGAGGAGATGCCATCAGTACAGCGTGTATGATGTTGATGTCCGGGCAGGCAGATGCTGTATTGGCTATGGGGACCGAGTCGGCGCTTTCACCACTCTTTATTCTTGGACTTTCCTCTGCACACGCTCTATCTACGAATAATGATAATCCGCAGGGTGCATCACGTCCGTTTGACCGTGACCGCGATGGATTCGTTATCGGCGAGGGCGGAGGAGCGCTTGTGATTGAGACAGAAGAAAACGCAAAGAAGCGTGGAGCGACAATTTTAGCGGAACTCGCCGGATTTGCGAACTGTACGGACGGATACCATGTTACCAGTCCTCACCCGGAGGGAATCGGTGCGCTGTTCTGTATGGAGCAGGCGGTGAAAAATGCCGGACTGAATCTGGAAGACGTGGATTATATCAATACCCATGGAACTTCCACGCCAGTGGGCGATCCGATTGAGACAAGCGCCGTCAAAGAATTGTTCGGCGACCACGCACAAGAGATGGCGGTTACCTCCACCAAGGGCGCGACTGGTCATATGATGGGGGCGGGTGGAATTACAGAGGCGATTACCTGTATTCAGTGTATTCGCACAGGCATTGTACCGCCTACATTGAACTTGAAGAATTTGGACGAAAAATGCGTGCCGTTGAACTATGTTCCGGAAAAGGCTATCGAGAAAAAAGTGGATGTCGCTATGAGCAATTCTTTCGGTTTTGGCGGACAGAACTCCAGTGTGATTTTTAAGAAATATAATTAATTGAATAAAAACCATTTTTTCGGCAATCCTATACATAAGCACAGGTTTTCCAACAAGTGCTATGTATGGGATTGTTTTGCTATTGTCAAACGGACGGCAGAGGTCCGGTTTGGAGGGATTATATGTTAAGAAAATTCAGAATAATTATATTTTTAGTGGCGGCGCTGTGGCTTGTCGCACTCGTTCAGATTTTAATAACGAGATTTTATGTATCGCACACGAGTTTTACACAGGCGTTTGCCCGCAATCAGGTGGAGGTCATCACAGATGAGACACGGCAGCAGGAAGAAGATCTTCGCAACAGGGCGCAGAAAAACCAGTGTGTGGTCGGTTCTGTAGATGGAAAGCTGAGTGAAAGCGAGAGGGCAGGGCTTGTCAGGAAACTGTTTGGAGAATTTGGCGGCGTGGCAGTTTCCGATGGTTCGGAAAGTATATTTAGTGATTACTATGTTGCTTACGGGTACACAACCGGGATAAAAAACAGTAGGAAAATTGGTGGCAGGCGGATTAACCTGAATGTTGCCATATCCTATGATGAAGAAAAAAATAAGACAAAAATTTATATGGGCTCCCCCCTTATCAACACCGATTTTTAAGGAAATAAAAAGCAAGAAAAAAGAGCTGGGGAAACCGGTTATCGAGAAACTTAAATGCGCAAGCATTTGCTGTTTCGAGATTCCGGTTTCCCCAGTTCCTTTTCTGGATTACTATTTTCTTACTACTTCTGTGCTTTCTTTAATACTTTCAGTTTGGTGCGTTCCCACCAGCCGAGTTTTTCCTGCGGACTCTCGAGAACACCGCGCCCGATGACATCCATAATATAAATTCCGCTGAGTTTCACTTTGAGATTTTTCTTTACCGGAAGAACCGGGAAAATCTTCTCGTCGCACATCAGCGACATAATCTGTGGTCCAATCTTAGCTTTTACAATAGGAACTTTGGAACCGCGAAGGTACTTTGGCGTGCTGTCCAAAACAATCTTCGGAAGCCCTGCATCCTTTAGTTTCATTCGCTTTTTATCTATGACGAGTATCGTGGCAACCTGAGCTGCCGCCTGCATCTGTGCCTGCGATTCCTCTTGTTTTTTCTGCATCTTATTGCCTACAAAATAGAGAACAACGAGCAGAATCGCAAGAACCAAAACAACAATTCCGGCAATAATTAAAAATGTTTTCATATGATTCTCTCCATTCTTACATGATATCTATTTATAAAGGGTAATCAGCCCAGAGACTATTCTATCATTAAATGAAAGAAAAAGAAACCTTTTTTTGTGCCAAATTATTTCCCGGGAAATTATTTCCCTTCATCATACATTCCCTGAACAATCTCCCTCACGTAAGAGCCAAGATGTTTTTTGGTCTCTTTATCCAGCGTGTCCGGATAAATTGGCTTGCCGTATTCAATGCGGATTTTCCCACTGTGAATCCATGGGAGGCGATTTTCAAAAATTTCTTCTGTGCCGTGAAAGCAAACCGGAACAATCGGGCATTTTCCCTTGGTGGCAATTTTCATGCTGCCCTCTTTAAATTCGAGAAGAGTATCCGTCGCATTGCGCGTTCCCTCCGGAGCGATGTAAACGGAATAACCGGCTTTTATGAGCCCGATGGAGTTCAAAATAATCTGTAGATTTTGCTTCACGTCGCCGCGGTCCATGAACTGGCAGTTGAGAAAATACATCCACTGTGCCACACATGGCATTTTCTTAATCTCAATCTTAGAGATAAATGCTGTCTGGTTCGGAACAGTGGCGTACGCCAGAATGATGTCATAAAAACTGCGGTGGTTGGCGGCATACATGACCGGGGTGTCGGTCGGTATATTTTCCACGCCGATAATCGTCTTTTTGCAGCCGGAAACGAACATGACCAGATTGAACACTCCCTTGACAATTACCTGGGCCACTTTGGCGGCGGCCATAGGGTTAATCGCCCGGATAATAAATTCAATCAGCCATGCTGGTATGCTGATAATTGTCAGAATTACATATAAAATCAAAATAATAATGGTACGCATACTTTCGTCCTTTCTAAAAAAGTTGTAACTGTTCAGCACCATTATAAAAGCAATCGGATAAAAAATCAAGTTACTGTACCCGATTAAATAAAGGCTTTCCTACTTTTTCCAGAGCATTCAAAAGAAGCATCCCTAATATGTAACAGGAAATAATTTCGCCAATGCCGACAGTCAGCATCATAAATGGAATCGGAAGGTTCAGTCCGTAGGCGTACCGCAATACGAACGGAACAATAATTGCATTGGCAACAATCGGCGGAATCGGCACGAGCCATTTGTTTTTCCGTAGGAAATAGGAACCGAGCGCACCGAGCAGTGTCGCAAGTGTTCCGAAAACAATGTCCATAGGAAGAGCACCGGTGAAGGTGTTGCTCAGCAGACAGCCAATCGTAAGTCCCGGAACTGCTGCCGGTGTAAAAAACGGTAAAACGGTCAGCGCTTCAGAAATTCGGATTTGGATGTTTCCGTTCGCCAGATTGAAGGCATTGATAAAAACAGTCAACACGACATAGAGGGCAGCTATGACCGCCGCCTCGCAGATAAATAGTACTTTTTTGTTCATTTTTTTCTCTCCTTAGTTTTGTTTTACGAGTGGATGGTTTCGAACACTCGGTATTCAGGAACTGTAATAAATGATTCCTTGCACACTAAGAGGCATTATATCGAAAAAAATGTTGTTTGTCAAAACTTTTCTGTGTATAATAAAAGAAA
>CAMVIN010000177.1 GCA_947167565.1 uncultured Clostridia bacterium
ATTATATCGAAAAAAATGTTGTTTGTCAAAACTTTTCTGTGTATAATAAAAGAAATAGGCAGATATATCAAAGGACAGGTGATGACATTGACCATACAGATTCCTGAAAATGTAAATACGATACTGAACACTCTGAAGGAGCATGGCTTTGAGGGCTATGCGGTTGGGGGCTGTGTTCGTGATGCCATACTTTCGCGGGAACCGGGGGACTGGGATATTACTACGTCTGCGCGACCGGAACAGGTGAAGGCTCTTTTTCGGCGCACACTGGATACAGGAATTCAGCATGGAACGGTCACTGTTATGTTTGGAAAAGAGGGCTATGAGGTCACGACTTACCGAATGGATGGGGAGTATGAGGATCACCGCCATCCCAAAGAGGTGCAGTTTACGCCGAATCTGGTCGAAGATTTAAAGCGCAGGGATTTTACCATCAATGCCATGGCGTATAGTCCGGAGACGGGACTTGTGGACGAATTTGACGGCGTGGGTGATTTGGAGAGGAAATGCATCCGCTGTGTGGGAACCGCCACAGAGCGGTTTGAAGAGGATGCGCTGCGCATGCTACGGGGCGTGCGGTTTGCGGGGCAGCTGCAATTTGATATAGAAAAAGATACACTTCTTGCTATCAGAGAAAAGGCACCGACACTGGTAAATGTCAGTGCAGAGCGGATACGAACCGAACTGACCAAGCTTCTTGTTTCGGATGGGGCAGACCGTCTGATGGTGGCGGCACAGACCGGATTGACAAAATATTTTCTGCCGGAGTTCGATATTATGCTTGCGACACCGCAGAACAATCCGCACCACTGCTTTGATGTCGGGAATCATTCGTTAGAGGCGGTTCGGCATATCAACGAGATGTGGAGAGAGGCAAAAGTTAACGGGGAGAAGAATCCGGAGAGGAAGCCGGATCTGACGGAAAAGGAACATGTCATGCTTGTGTATGCTGCCCTTCTCCACGATGTGGCAAAGCCGGATTGTATGACGACGGATTCTGCGGGAATCAATCATTTTTATATGCACAATGAGTGGGGGGCAGACAAGGCAAAGAAGATTCTGCGCCGTCTGAAATTTGACAACGATACGATCGATATGGTGTCCCGGATTATCCGGTATCACGACTGTCGTCATGAGAATTGCTATATTGACGGGCAGTATTCGACCAAAGGGAAAAAGGCAATGCGCCGTCTCATGAACCGGATTGGAGCAGATGCCATGCCGCTTTTATTCATGCTGCAGCGTTCGGATCTGCTTGCGCAGAGCGATTACAAGCGGGAGGAAAAATTGGCGAAATTGTCTGCCGGAGAAAGATGTTACCGGGAGATTATAGAGGCGGGAGAGGCAGTTACGATAAAGGATCTTGCTATCGGAGGAAGAGAAGTGATGGCGCTCGGTGTGAAGCCGGGGCCACAGGTTGGAAAAATTCTTCACTTTCTCATGGAACTTGTTCTTGAAAATCCGGAAAAAAATACGGTGGGAGAATTGACGAGAGAGGCAGAGAGAAAAATACAGTCAGAATCGAAAGAGGAGGCAGCCGAATGAAGGCAGAAAAGCGACTGAGTTTAGCGGTGACAATCATAATAGCAATCGGCATGTGGATGGCTGTTATACTTGTAATTTTTTATAATAACCAAATTGATGCAGGCAATTTTTATTCTTTGAAAGACAATATGACAATCGATGTCTTTCACAAGGATGGGACGAGTGATCATTTCGACAGTGCGGAGTTTGGCAGAATTACCAAAGGAGAACAAATTCAGGTACATATTCAATTGACGGATACGTTCAATCTGAATGCTTCAGAGATGTATTTTGCACTGAATAATGCCATTGTCAACGCCTACATGGATGGAAGAATGATTTATGAAGATAAATATGATCCTTCGGATATCTCATCTCACTATGGCAACCGGATTTATGAGATTCCGCTCTCTTCCGAATATCAGTCAAAGGAGATTATACTGGATATCACGGCTACGGTAAGAGTGGATTCTTCGGATATTAAAAAAATCGGATTAATTCCCTCTAACAATGGATGGAAACAGATTATTAAGGGAAAAAGTCTGATTTTTTCAACTTCTTTGACGCTTATGGTTCTGGCGATGATTAGTATTTTTTACTTTGGACTGCGAAGCATTGTTATGAAAAAAATGCAGCTTGGTCTTCCGATTGCGGTCTTTGAGTTTTTTATCAACGCCTGGTTTTTTGGGAGCATGGGAATGTTTCACCTCATTTTGGGCAATCGGGAAGTCTGCGCTAAAATTGAATATTATTCCCTGTACATTGCTCCGATACCACTGGCATTTTTCATTTGTACCGTATTGGATGAAACGGTTATTAAGAAAATTGTAGGAATCATTTCAAAGTTGTATGCGGTGTATTACCTTGTTGTGACAGCCATAGAACTCTCCCCGATGCAGATGAATTACTCAGATATGCTCATGAGTATGCATATTTTTGCGGCAGTTCTGGTTGTATTTCTGGTTATTGGACTGTTCTTTGGGACCAAGAGCAGAAGAGACCGGAATATCCGTATTCTCCGTGGTGGAGTATTGATTTCCCTGTTCTGTGGACTGATGGAGATTTTGCGGTTTAATGTTATCAAATATGCGCTTCATCTCTCGTGGGTGTCTATTTATGGGACGAGCGTGGTGGCAATCTTGACGATTGCTGTGGCGTTAGTTGTGTATTTGATTTCTTTTACCACAGACGAGTATACAGCGAAGGTAGAGAAGAAACAACTTATGCTGCTTGCCTATCGGGATGCGCTGACAGAGATGCCGAACCGCGCCGCCTGTTATCGTCAGATTGAGGAGATGGAAAGTCAGGGGATAAAAGATTACACCATGGTTTTCATTGATTTAAATAATCTGAAACTCGCCAATGATTCCTATGGACATGACATGGGAGATGAGCTTCTCAAAATGACGGCTGACAATATTAAGGCAGTTTTTTCAGAAAATGGTTTCTGCTCACGATGGGGCGGCGATGAATTTGTTGCCTGCGTGTTCGGCGATGAAAACGAGGCGAAGGAGCGAATTCAAATATTCCAGAATAAAATGAAAGAGGAAGATGACTCGAAGAGATTTCCGTTTCAGGTTTCGGCCGCATGCGGAGATATACGAAGCAGCGAGGAGCACTATCTTGCGCCGGTAGAGGCCATCCGGCAGGCAGATGAAATTATGTATGCGAATAAAAAGCAAATGAAAGAAGAGGAAATTGAGAAGATTTAGTGATTTTCGATAAGAAAGTGGAGGTCATTATGGAAAAAAACAAAAAGAAAAATTTCATGTCCGGCATCTTATTCTGTGTGACAGGAATTTTGATTAATATGGCGGGAATTGCGCTTGCAAAGGGGACGCATATACCGCTGTTTCTGGATACTGTGGGCACTGTGCTGACAGCGGTGATGGGAGGCTATCTGCCCGGAATTATTGTAGCTACAGCAACCAATCTGTTTAAAGGAGTGCTGGACTCCTCTGCGATGTACTATGGCATGCTTGATACACTGATTGCGGTGGGAGCTTCATTTTTCTTTAAAAAGGGGTATTTAGGGAAAATAGGAAAAACGTTTTTGGTAATTTTTATCCTTGCCCTGATTCATGGGGGATTAGGGGCATTGCTCACGTGGGCACTGTTTGGCTTTGCGGGTAACGGTGTGTCTTCCGGTTTTGCAGAACAGATTTATGCCACAGGATTTTTCGGGAAAATGCAGGCTCAGTTCTTTGTTGATTTCCTTGTGGATTTTGTGGATAAAGCGATAGCAATCGGATTTACGATTCTCATGATGAAATTCCTGCCGGCAGATTTACAGAAGAGAGTTCAATTTGCGAGCTGGCAGCAGAATCCTCTCTCGGAGGAGATGAAGCAGAGAGCCAGAGAGAGCGAGTGTCGTTCCGTTTCTTTGCGGACCAAGATGCTTTTGGTTCTTGTTCTCGCTGCTCTTGCCATAGCGGCTACAGCAACAGGACTCAGTTATATGCTGTTCCGGAATGCGACAATTGATGACCACAAAAAACTGGCAGAAGGTGCTGCCAGTGTGGCGAGTGCTGTCATCGACGGCAACAAGGTCAATGATTTTATAGAAAAGGGTCAGCATGCCGAGGAATACACGGAGACAGAAACCCGCTTGAAGAACCTTCTAACCAGTTCGGATGACATACAGTATGTGTATGCGTACAAGATTATGGAGGATGGCTGTCATGTCGTCTTTGATTTGGACAATGGAGAAGAACTGGGTTCGGAGCCGGGCGAGGTGATACCGTTTGATGATGCGTTTCGTCCGCTGCTGGATGACCTGCTGGCAGGGCGAGAGATTGAGCCGATTATTTCAGATGAGACATATGGGTGGCTCATGACCGTGTATAAGCCGGTTTATGATTCTCACGGTGTGTGTCAGTGCTATGCGGCTATTGATGTCTCCATGACACAGTTGAGAGACAATGTGTATCATTTCTTTGTGCGTCTGGTTGCCCTGTTTTTTGGCTTTTTTATCCTTATTCTTGCAATCGGTCTGTGGCTGGCGGAATACAACATTATTCTGCCGATTAACACGATGGCGTTGAGCGCCAGCGCATTTGCCTACAACAGTGAAGAGGCGCGTGAGAACAGTGTGGAGCGAATTCGTGAGCTGGGAATTCAGACAGGAGATGAGGTGGAGAACCTTTACCGCGCATTCTTAAAGACGACAGAGGACAGTGTGCAGTATGTGGAGGATTTGCAGAATAAGACGGAGACAATCTCGCAGATGCAGAATGGGTTGATTCTTGTGCTCGCAGATATTGTTGAGAGCCGCGACCAGTGCACAGGCGACCACGTTCGCAAGACGGCAGCCTACACGAAAATAGTTATGGAAGAAATGAGGAAAAAGGGGTATTACGCTGATGTTCTCACAGACGATTTCATATCTGATGTTGTGAATTCTGCCCCGCTCCACGACATCGGAAAAATCCATGTGCCGGATGCAATTCTGAACAAGCCGGGCCGGTTGACGGATGATGAATTTGAAATTATGAAAGAACACACGACTGCCGGACAGGAGATTATCGAGAGCGCTATCAAGCTGGTGCCGGAATCCGGATATCTCTCCGAGGCGAAAAACCTTGCGACTTATCATCATGAAAAGTGGAATGGAACCGGGTATCCGACCGGAATTTCAGGGGAGGACATTCCTCTTTCTGCCCGCATCATGGCGGTTGCCGATGTGTTTGATGCTCTTGTCTCAAGACGAAGCTACAAAAAGCCGTTTACGTTTGAAAAGGCAATGGACATTATTAGAGAGGGCGCGGGAAGCCATTTTGATCCCAAGGTGGCAGATGCTTTTCTTGGTGCTGCGGATGAGGTGAAGAAAGTGGCGCAGGAGTTCGGGGAACTGGAGGAAGAATGAGGGAAATAAATGATAAATTTATGGAATCGTATAAACATCTTGATAAAATTTGTCAGGAAATTTTTAATACAAAATATGGAGTGACTGCATACATTGAGGCAATGGAGGCTGTTAAGGATGGTGCAAGATATGTTTCTGTATGGGACAAAAATTTTCGCCAATTAAAAACCATGAGACATATCAGAAATAATTATGTACATGAAGTTGGGACGGTTTATTCCGATATATGCACTTCTAGTGACATTCAATGGTTAAATGATTTTTGTGATTCCATTTTAAATATAGAGGATCCTTTGGCTTTATACAGAAAAGCAACTACAAGACCAATACAAAGGCAAACGAATCAACCCGATGTTCAAGTCGAACAAAAGGAGTCAATAGAGAAATATCACAATGATACAGTTATATATGTGATTATTATTGTCAGCATATTTCTCATATTGGGATTAGGCGTTGCGGGTATAGGAATTATCATATATATGTTAAATTAACCTATATAAAAGTAAGGAAGTGGATACAAACAAATGACTATAAAAGATTTTGACTTTTTTAAAAGTAGTATACATCATAGAGTAAAAGAATTGGGACAGATTAATTTCTTGATAGAGACTTTGCAAAAAAATCAAGTCGAGTATTATTACCAAAGATCAAATCCTATTTTTTCTTTTTATACACTGGCACTGTTGGATTATTTTGCAAGGA
>CAMVIN010000178.1 GCA_947167565.1 uncultured Clostridia bacterium
GTTATGAATGTGTGATATTATGGATAATTATAATGAATCGATGAATAGATATGTTGAAAAGTTGACATCGGATATTGACAGAGAATACAAGAAACTGCAGACCAAGGAGAATGATATTAAGTTTAAGGATGCAAGTAATTATTCAGATGATGAGTTAAGATTTGTTATTTTTTGTATAGAAAGTCTTGCTGAGGATATGCAAATTGATCCAGTAATTGTACATGATGCTCTAACGAAGGAGAGTAATATTGTAAATCAGTATATCATTCCTTGCTATGAAACCTTGCATACTCAAGGGAAAGAGTATATTATTGAAATTTTAAAAGAAGTGATGGGGGAAAGGGGAGTTAAACTATGAAGGTATACCATGGTTCTAATATTGAAGTAGCAAAACCCGATATAATTCATTCAAGAAAAAAGGTTGACTTTGGTCAAGGTTTTTATATTACACCTATTAAGGAACAGGCGGAAAAATGGTGCAGACAATATATACAGAGAAATAAACAGGGGATTGTGAGCGTATATGATTTTAATGAGGAGGCCTATGACAAATATCATTCTATACGATTTGAGTCCTATTCCGAGGAATGGTTAGATTTTGTATTTGAATGTAGAAGAGGACAGGACAAATCAAATTATGAGATTGTTGCCGGTGGAGTTGCAAATGATAAGGTGTTTGACACAGTAGAGTTATATTTTGAAGGAATTATCTCTAAGAAGGATGCTATTGGTAGATTGGCTTTTGAAAAACCTAATTATCAAATTTGCTTGAGGTCACAAAAAGCAATAGATGAGTATCTTGTGTTTGAAGGGAGGTATTTGTTATGAAAGCAAATAAAACATTGTTACAGATGAAATATGCGAGGATTATATCAGAGTTTGCGAAAGAAAGTGGGATGTCTACAAGTGAAGCTATGGATTTCTTTTATCATTCTAAAGAATATGAATTGATAAGGGAAGGGGTGTCGGATTTACATTGTATGAGTGTGGGATACCTGGTGGAAGATTTGATGGAGGAAAAAGCGTTCCGGCAATGATGAAGATGATTGGTAAAAGAAAACTAAATATGTGGTTGGAAGTCAGGATTTAGTGTCTTGGCTTCTTTTTTTCTTTGTGCACCTGACGGCGCATAATTGCAAGTCCGTTATTTGGGACTTCGATAGAAATTTGACAGAAATAATGAAAATTAAGAGTGCAAAATAAGGGGAAATATGGTAAAATAGGGAGTAAGAATTTGAGGGGGAGGGTGGCAGATGGCTGAATTTCATTCTGGAGAAAAAGGATATCATCAATTGAATAATACCTATCAGCTAAATGTACAGGAAAAGTACGAGAATCAATTGGATGTCGAGGGTTTTTCTCTGATGATGAAAAGTCCGTCTTACTGTTATAAATTTTATTGGTTGGAGGCTATCGTATGTCTAATCTCGGAGGGGATAAAGAGAACGACATTTGATGAACTCATCAATGAGATGATTGCAAATGCATGGTATTCTGTTCTTGAATATCACATTCATCTGAGCGGACTGATTGGCGGGGAGATCAAGGATGGATTAGAGCGTGCAGTTCTGTATTTGCGAGAAATCAGTGACTTACCTGCGAATGCTTCTAAAGAGGAGATCAAAAATGCAATTGGCCGGCATGAAAAAAAACTGAAAAAATATAAAGAGCAGCTCACCAATATGGTTCCTTATCGCGCGCTTGCCGGGTTTTTTGACACATTTGAAGAGAAGGCGGACTGGGATAGTGTAAAGCGTATGGTGGATTCAGTACGAAAAAATAAAGTGGCTTCAGAATAATAATCCGGAAGTGCCGGGCTTGGTATACAAATTATCCCCGATGGATGAAAAAATGCGAAAGCTGAAGAAGGTTCATGAACTCTGGGATGCAGTTATCGACATTCATCCGGTCAGAGATATTTTTCGGGATGAGTGGATTGATAAAAATTCCTATGATGTGGATCATTTTATTCCGTGGTCTTTTGTGATGAATGATGAACTGTGGAATCTCATGCCGATGGATTCCAGTCTGAATTCTTCCAAAAGCAATAAACTGCCTAAGTGGAATCCGTTTTTTCAGAAATTTGCAGAGAATCAGTTCTTGATGTATGACTTGATCTTTGATGAACGGTATCCGCAGATTAGAAGTAAGTATGAGGCGTGTTTCCGGGATAATCTCCATTCCATATGGGCGTATCAGGAACTTTATCGAAAGGGGAATTCGAAAGAAGAGTTTTATCATGTGCTGGAGAAAAATATGCAGCCGGTGTATGATTCTGCGAGGAGGCAGGGGTATCAGGTGTGGTAGGGGGAAGAGTAATACTGTAATATTTGAGTGACTGGAAAAGCTATAGAGCTCTTTCTTGTAAATGGCTCTGCAGATAGTTTGACTACAGCGGAATTGTCAAACTGGAATGGTAAAGCCATTAAGATACCGAGAACAGAGATTACTGAATGTGACAGAGATGATATTAAAGGTGTCGGGGTATATTTCCTCATATGTCAAGAAGATGATGGTACAGATTCTGTGTATATCGGAGAAGCAGAAAATGTATTAGATAGACTCACACAACATCTTAGGGATTATCAGTCCGGAAAAGAAAAGTATTATTGGAATACTGTGCTGAAGGAAGCTCAGATTGCAAGTATGGAAGAGTTTATTGATAACGTGAAGATTCTTATCAATACGCTTGGATACAAAGTGCTTGTGCTTGTTCCTAAGGCTACTGACGATACAGTTTACTTATATTGCAAAGGTTCAGGAGCTTCTGCAAAGGGATTTGTTAGTACTGGCGGATTCCAGAGAGATTATGAGTTTAATGCTCCATCAGCAGCGTCAGCGGTTGTTCTTGGACATACATCTAATGGAAAAGTTGATTGGAAAACCGAGGATGGCGTAAAACTTAAAGATTTGAATATATATGAGATTGGTGATGAATAGCGAAGGAAGCAGTTATGAAAAGTAAAGTTATATCGTTTTTAAATAGAAGCTTCAAGACTCCTGTAGAATTGGACTTAACAGGAATATTAGGAATAACTTTTCTTCAAATAGTGAATGCAATAGGCGGTATAGTTGAAATTGAAATATGCAGACAGTTATTGGAAACGCTATTTTCCAGAAAAGCTGGGAATCTTTACATATTTTGCACTCTGTTTATTTGTATGCATATTTTGTTAAGTGTATTATGTTTGATGACGGAATGTTATACTGCGAAAGTGCGTGGTAAGATTTTAATGTCTTTGACAATACATATTTTAAGGAAAAATAAGAATTTACGGAATTTGAATACAGAAGGTATGAATGAAAACGATAAGATATCAATTGCAGATGGAGATTGTGAACGTTATACGGATAGAATAATGGGAATGACCACTTTGTTTTCCGGGCTAATTGCAACGGTATGCTATATCGTTTATGGTTTTACAATTAATGTTTGGATTACACTGTTAATTATTGCTGTAAGTATTTGTTTAAGTGCATTAAATAAAAAAAATCAGTTTAAACTATACAAATATAATGAGGAATTAAATGACAGTTATGGCTTTTGGTCAAACTTTTTGTGGAAAGCTTTTGATAATCTCGAAGTAATAAAGGTTTTCTTGGCAAAGGAGAAGATTATAACGGAGCAAAAGACACGAAATGATAACTTATGTGAGGTGGAGCAAAAATCACTGAAAACATATTTAGATGTGTGTTTGATAGAAGAGTCTTCAGATATGATGTTTACTATAGTTATACTTTGTCTGAGTTTTTTTGCTATATTGAATCATCAAATGTCAGCTGCCAGTATTCTGGCAATCGTTGAGGCGCTAACTTCTGTACAAAAAAATATTTTAAAGTTGCCCGAACAAGTGATTCGGTTAAATGAATTGGAAAGTATGGCGTCGCGAATTTATAAATTCAATAGTATGGAGGAAGATAACGCGACTAGAGAAATGAATGAAGATTTTTATAGTCTGACAATGAATGATATTTATTTCAATTATCAAGAGGATAAAATATTAAATGGAATAAACTATGTTTTTCAAAAAGGTAAATTTTATATTATAGCAGGGCCTTCTGGATGTGGGAAAAGTACATTTTTAAAAATCCTTGCAAGGTTATTGCCTGTCAAGGAAGGTGCTGTGTATTGGAATGAAAAAGATCTTTCTACAATGACGAGGGATTCTGTTTATGAGAAAGTATCATATGTTTCTCAAAATAAAGTGTTCTTAGAGGATACAATCAGGGAAAATGTTTGTTTGAAGAAACCAGATGCTAAGGTTTACAAAAAGGTGGTTGAGGAAACATTTCTACAGGATGTTTTTGATAAGAATCAATGTGCCGATGATTTGTCTTTGGCATTAAATGGGTGGCCGTTATCCTCTGGTGAACGTCAGATGGTAGCATTTGCTAATGTTTTGTATGAAAAAAAACAGTTGATTTTATTGGATGAAGTTTTTTCGGCAGTAGATCCGGTAAAAGAGAAACATTTTTATGAATGCTTAAAAGAACTTGCAAAGAATGGCTCTACTATTATTCTGGTATCACATCGTTTAACTAATATTGATATTGCCGATTGCATTTTGTTTATGAAACAAGGTAATATAAAAGAAGGTGGATCTTTGGATGAACTTTGCAAAGAGAAAAAAGAATTTAATACATGGTATAACATGAATCAGGAGGCAAAAGCATAATGAAGAATTTGATTAAAAGAGTTTGCCTTCCAATTATGTTAGAAAAAAAGACACGAAAATATTTTTTTGCTGACGCATGTATGGAAATGTATATCATGATACAGTCTGTTTTGTCTTTGCCGGTTTTTCTTAATGTAATGCTTGGTGCGTACGAGAATAATGACATTAAGAAAATGTGGTTTTATGCTGTGATTTGGTTCGTACTGAGTGTGATTTTTTTGGTATTAAGATATCGTTTCGATATACTTGTGCATGGTAAGTTTTATTATTCCACATTGGCTGAAGTACGGCAACAATGTATAAAAAAATTATATGATGAAAGTAATATTCAAGTAGACAAAAACTATGATGCAAATAAGATATATTCGTTTTTAACAAATGAAGTGGAAAAGTTGGTGAATACGATGTTTCGCTTAAATCGTTTTTTGCCTAATACAATAGTAATATTTATTTTTTGTGTGTGGAGCATTACTGTTGGCAGTTATTTGTCACTGGTTGCTTTTCTTGGTAGCCTATTTGTAATAATAGTAGGAAATTATGAAAGTAAAAAAATTAATCAAAAAAACAAAGATGTTTTTGAGGACAAATCAAAAATAATAGGAAAACTTCGTAGTATTTTTGTGGGTACAGAGAGTTATTTGGTAAATGGGAAGTATTCCAAAATTGTTAAAGAATATGAGACAGAATATAGTCAGTATGTTGGAGCAACAGTAGATGTTGCGAATCAGAGAGCTCATAGAAGTAATCTGACTCGATGGATGGATGCTATTGAGTATCTTTTGTTGATTATTCTTTGCTATATCTTTGCTAATGAACATAGTGTTCGAATCATTATTACAATGATTTCTGTATACAATACCATGAAATTGTGTATGAGAAGATTTAGTGATAATATGATATATGTGGTTGAAAATAAATATGTGGCAGAACAATATGAAGATTTTTTGAAGAAACAAATGAAAGAAAAATGTAACACGAAAGATTACATTTTTAAGGCCGAGAATATATCCTACAAAGTCAACGGAAATATCATTTTGAATTCCATTGATTTCGAGATGAAGGAAAATAAAAAGATAGCATTAATAGGAAAAAATGGAGCTGGAAAATCTACTTTTTTAAAAATATTATTATCAGTTTTAGAGCCGAGCGAGGGGGTTATTAAAACCAACCAGAGCAAATCTTATGCCTATATACCTGTATCACCGCAATTATTTCCGGTGTCAATCGAAGATAATATTATGTATGGAACACCGGAATATGAAACAAATAAATTGACAGAGATTGAAAAAGCTGCAGAGCTGATTCAAATTGGGGATGAGCAGTTAAAGGAATTGTTGACGGAAGGCGACGAAAACCTATCTGGA
>CAMVIN010000179.1 GCA_947167565.1 uncultured Clostridia bacterium
TACAAAAGAGAAAAGAAAGTAATATAAAAATATTGCGTTCATATGGGTTAGAAGTCTAACGTTGTTATTAGTATTGCAGAAAAGTAAAATAAAATATCATATTAGGAAGTATAGATAAGTGTTTTTTGAGGGGAGGAAAAACAATTGAGGAAACTTACGGAATTGCCGGCATGGGAAAGATTATTCAAGAAAATTTTATGGAAACAGTTAGGGAATATAAGCGGAAAGTATATTCTGGATTTTGGCAGTGGTGAGGGGATTACTGCCAATCATTTTGCGAAAGACAATAAAGTGATTGCAGTAGAGCCGTGGGAAGAGATGCTTAAAAATGTCTGGCGAGACTATGAGTACAAACAGATTATCGGTGATTTATCTGCCTTATTTAATTTTAGTGATAATACTTTTGATATTGTTTTTTGTCATAATGTTCTGGAGTATGTGGATGATAAGGCTGAGGTTATGCATGAACTTTCAAGAATTCTGAAACCGGACGGAGTCCTTTCACTTGTTAAGCATAATCGCATTGGAAGAGTAATGCAGATGGCTGTTCTCTTGGATGATTTTGAAAAAGCAAATGCGCTCCTTGACGGAGAGGACGGAATGGCATCAAAGTTTGGAAAGATTCAATATTATAAGGAAGGGCAGATTGAAAAATGGTGTCCGGAACTATCCTGTGAGAAAATCTACGGAATACGAACGTTTTGGGATCTTCAGCAGAATCAGGAAAGACATTCAGATGAAATCTGGCAAGATGAAATGATGAAACTGGAAATGAGAGTTTCTGAACTGGATGAGTTTAGGGATATTTCTTTTTTTCACCATCTTATTTTGAGAAAGACAGATTTAATCTAACCCTTTGTCAAATCCGACTAAAAGTAGCGTAAAACGACCTCTTGTCACGGTAAATGAATCATGTTATAGTGGTTGTATAAGAGGAACGCGCAAGTACTTTTATCAGATAAAATGATGTTGTAGTAGAATACAGAATAAGGAACTATTCCTAAGATAAGAGGGGAGGACAAGATTGGCAGATCCAGAAATATTAAAAGAGAATCCTAATAAATTACAGAATGTGGAGAGAGATATCATCCTCACAAAAGAAAAGTTTATGGAAGAGGCGAAGAAGTATAATTTAATGAGTGATATTTTTATGTCTGTAGCGTTGGAGGATAGGGCAGCATGTCAGTATGTATTAAGAATACTGATGGAAAGAGATGACCTTGTTGTAAAGGAAGTGAGGACACAGTACAGGATTTCAAAGATTACTTCACATGATGCGGTGTTGGATGTACTGGCAGAAGACCGAGAAGGGAATTTGGTCAACATAGAGATTCAGAGAAGAGATACCGTGGATCATGCGAAACGCACCCGGTTTTATGGAGCGATGATAGACAGTGAATTTCTGATGAAAGGAGCAACTTATAGAGACCTTCCGGAAGTCTATATTATTTACATCAGTGAGACGGATATTTGGAAGAAAAATCTTGCTGAATATCCTGTAAAGAAATTTTTTAAAGATACAGAGATAGAGTATGATGATGGACTTCATATCCTTTATCTGAACGCAGAAGTAGATGATGGAACGGAAAAGGCGGGACTGATGAAATATTTTAAGACAGCAGATCCAGAGGATATGAGTCAGGGAGAACTATCAAAGAGGGTTCGTTTTTTAAAACAGCAGAAAGGAGGAGCCGGAATTATGGATGGTGCGGCAAAGGAACTTTATGACTTAGGTCAGAAATATGGCCGAGAAGAAGGCCGAGAAGAAGGCCGAATTCAGTCTCTTGTCACAATAGTCTGCAAAAAAATTCAAAAGGGAAAAACGCCGGAAGAGATTGCAGATATGCTGGAAGAAGATGTATCCAGCGTCAGACTGATTTGTGACATTGTAAAAAAACATGCGCCGGCTTATGATGAAAATGCTATCTATGGGGATGTGCTTCAAACATATCGCTCATAGTCAAAGCATATTTTTAAAGAAAAGGGTTGAAGGGTTGTTTTTTCGCAAACAGCTCTTCTTTTTAATTATGCAAAATCTGCAAATTGTGCTCTGGTGTCAGGCAGAAAACAAAACTTTACCGATTAAACGAGAAATACGACCGTATAGACAATATCTGTGGAAAATAACCTCTTTTTTTGAGAAAATAATATAAATTGGATTAGCAAAGAATTGCGTGAAGTTTTTTTGAAAAGGAGGTTTTGTATGAAAGATAATGAAATGAAAAGAAGAGGAAGAGGGGTGTTCGGAAAAGGGATTGTCCTGATGCTTGCACTGGTAATGGCATATTTGCTTGGAATCGGATTGATGCCGAAAACAGCAGATGCTGTGAACTTCAAGGTGACGGAGTGTTCAGCAGACTTCCACGGTAACAACTGGTATTGGGTAAAGGATGGCAACGGACATCACCATAAGCATTGTGATAACTGCGGTCTGGATTATGATTACGATGAGTGTACCGTGGAGTGGGAAAGCAACGGCAATTACCATCAGGGGCGTTGTAAAGATTGTCGCCGTTATATGACCGGACCCATAATTCATGACAAAAGTAAGACGACTACTGTGGTGATAGGCGGAACAGATGTGAATGGGAACAAGGTAAATGAGGTTTCCCACAGTGTTAAATGTTGTTCGGTCTGCGGATATTATGATCCTACGGATGCACATGACTACGCGCTACAGTATACGAAGGAAAAGAGTAGCAGTGGGAAGACTGAAACACGCTGCTGCGTTGAATGTAAGATATGTGGGGCGGTATCTCCCTATTATCCAAAATCAGAGCGGGGGCATATTGCGACCGGCTTTTTACACGGAAATTATTCTATGCACTGGGCTGTCTGTGATATATGCGGCACTGCCTTTAACAAGGAAAATCATAGCTGGCGGACAGTATCCGGATATACAAATGAAAAATCATACTCATATACGGTCTGCAGTCATTGGCTCTGCGGTTTCTACCGGGGGAGCAGCAGGCCTGAAAGTCCTGCACAGTCACATGAACACGAGTGGGAGTGGCATAGTGCCGGAGCGGGATATCACCGCCAGTGGTGCAAGAAATGCGGCCTTCCTAACGGTGCTGCGGTAAAATGTACAGGAACATATACAAAGGACGAAAAGGGCCATACACTGAAATGTACGGTGTGCAATGCTGAGTATTCGGAACTTCATACGCTTGAGGCTTCCGGCACTTCCAATGCTACGACATGTAATGCGAAGTGTACTGTGTGTGGCTGGACGGGAGCATGGCCTAAATATTATCTTGATGACAGTTATGCACAATGTAGAGTTGCATCTTCGGGAGAACATCATTTCGGAGAGGCGGTTGGAAGTGGTGATGTATATCACAGGCAGCACACAAGAACATGCGTGGACTGCGGGCAGTCAATTACTGAGGACTGTGATTATGAGAATTCAGACAATTATTATTATCTTCCGAATGAACTGAATCTCACCGGAACACTGCATCAAAAGGTTTGTTCCCTTTGCGGAAACAAAGCGATGGCGGAAACATGCAATCATTTTGACTATACCGACATTGGAAGCGCAAAGTACCACAAAAAACGGTGTTGGGATTGTAACCAGCAATGGAAAAAGACGGGTTATGAGTGCCATGATATGCAGCTTTTAGAAAATCAGTCGGATCTTGCACACCATTATTTCAAATGTGTATGTGGATATGAGGAAGAACGGCTGCATTCACCTGCTACACGCAAGGAAAATTATGAATGGGGTGGAGGAACTTATTATTCCTGGGATGAGGTAAAATACTGTAAAGTCTGCGGATATGAGATAGATCGTACATTTAAACACAAAGGTGCTACGGGTAAACCGGCAAAGATTAAAAATTTTGACACAGGAGCTGTAAAGGTTCGTAAGCAAAACAGTAAGCTTAATAAGAGCAACTGGGGAACCGGTGCCGGTCAGTTTGATCTGGATACCAACCTTCTCTCCGCGCAAGTTGTGGAAGACGGACTTGTTGATGATATGGCGGAAAATCCGGAAAATTATCTGCCGGCAGATTTCAATCTGGCTGCTCAGATTAACGAGAAAAAGACAAGCGGTGATCTTCCTTCCGATGCGGCTGCCTATAGCCATACAGTGGATTCAGAGGGTAATATAACATCAAAGACAGGCAATACCAGGGTTACCTTAAGCCCCTATGTTGTACTGACCGTGAAAGCCTATGATGAGAATAAACCGAATGAGATCTCATTTGGCGTAGATGCTTATTATGACGCGTACTTAAGCTATTCTTCCGGCGAAACGGAACAGGAAGTGAAGATTCTTGACAGACAGGCAATGTCTGTGGACTATCCGGTGGCACTTACCGTGCCGGTACCGGCAGACGCTTTTCTGTATTCTAAGAGTGTGGTTATAGAGCATACTTTTGTAAATGCAAGTGATAAAAATGAAACCCATTATTATCTGGGTGAAAGAAGTGCGGATGATGCGGCGGCTTTTGTATCATTTACTACGGAAAAGGGACTTCCGGCAGACGGCACCTTCCGTCTTATAGCCAGCGAGCATAAGCTTACCCATGTGGCGGCGAAAGCGGCAACAAGGTTTGAGGCAGGAAATATCGAGTATTTCGCATGTGAGGAGGCAAGTTGTTCCAAGAGATTCCGGGATATTCTCTGCACTGTGGAGGTGTCGGAAGCGGAATGCGTGATAGCTCAGCTTGATGAGGAGCAGGTGACTGTAAGTTTTGCTGCAAATGGCGGCTCAGGAACGATGGACAGCTATCAGGCATATGTGGGAGATACCTATAAGTATCCCGAGTGCACATTTACCGCACCGGAGGGCAAGAAGTTCGACTGCTGGAATCTGGGATATGCAGGAGATGAGTTCATTGCTTCGAAGGATATTACGCTGATTCCGCAGTGGATTGGTGAAGATGAAGCCACTACGGATCTTCGTGAGTGTACCATTACGTTTGATAAATCGGTCGATGCGGACGAAGAGGTGAGCGGTACCATGGAGCCGCAGACCTTCCAGAGAGGTGTTTCGGGACAGCTTAATAAGAATCAGTATACCAGAGACGGCTATGTATTCTATGGATGGAGCCGTACAGGAAGTTATACGGATGCCGTCGTTGATATGGCAACGGCAACATTTTACTGTGACACGGAGCTCACCGCAGTATGGAGACCGTGTGTTACCGTTACATTTGATGCCAACGGCGGTGAGGGAACGATGGAGCCACAGGTGTTCCAGAAAAGTGTTAAAACATTCCTCAATAAAAATCAGTTTACCAGGGAGGGGTATCAGTTCATAGGATGGAATATTGATCCGGAGGCCACTACAGTATATGTGGATGCCATATATAACCGTTATTCGGATGGGGGATATGTGTCCCAAAGCGCAGATAAGACTCTCTATGCGGTATGGAAAAAACAGACGGTTGTTCACTTTGATCCGAACTTTGCTGCTGAGGCCGATTCGGATGATGTCGATGAGATGCCGGATCAGAACATCTCCAAGATGTCATACGCAACACTTAACAAGTGTGCGTTCAAAAGAGAAGGTTATACATTTGTTGGATGGAACAAGAGCGCAACTTCGACATCCGGATACTATACAGAAGAGAATGGGTTTAATCCTTTGAATGAGGACGAAATCACCCTTTATGCAATTTGGGGAAAGAATAATACTTTTACTTTCCATTCCAACGGTGGAAGCGGATTCATGGAAACTCAGACAATTCCTACTTACGTAAAGACGAAGATTGACAAGTGCACCTTTGAGAGAGAGGGGTATGAGTTCTACGGCTGGACCACATATGGGAGCAGCAGTACGATAAGAACATATACAGATGAAGAAGAAAGGACGCTTTATTCCGACGGAGATAAAGATTTATACGCTATGTGGAGAAAGGATGTAACGATCCACTACGATAAAAATTCCGATGATGCTGAAGGGTCCATGGAGGATCAGGCGACGGATAACCTGACGAATACTACGCTTACTGCTAATGCCTTTACAA
>CAMVIN010000180.1 GCA_947167565.1 uncultured Clostridia bacterium
GGCGGGAAAATACGTATTATCAGCAGAGAAAAATGTAACTACATCAAAAGGAGTGGAGGTAAATACCATCTCCCGTCCGTATGCGATTGTCACAGTAGCTGACCCTAAGAAAGATACTACGACAACGGAGCAAAAGGCAACTGACACAACCGAGAAAAAGACAGATGCAACAACTGACAACTCAACAACAGTTAAGAAGCCTTCCAAGGTAAAGAACCTGAAGGCATCCGTGGCAAAGAAATTCAAGAAAAAGAAAAAATCCGTGAAACTTACTTGGAAAAAGGCTTCCAACGCAAAAGGATATCAGGTTTATATTTCCAAGAAGAAAAAATCCGGTTACAAGAAGACAGCAACTGTTATAAAGGCAAAGACAACCCTGAAACTGAAGAAGGGAACTTATTATGTAAAGGTTCGCGCCTACAATAAGAGTGGCAGTGCAACAAAGAAAGGCGCTTTCAGCAGTCCGGTAAAAGTAAAAATCAAAAAGTAAGTGATAGTAAAGCACTACTTTTAAACATTATGGGAAAAGGAGCGTGCCATCATGAATAAAAGCAAATCGATGATTGTGACAATTCTGACGGTATCAAGCCTGTTTCTGTTATGTGGATTTACTGCGTTTCGCGGTGAGACGGGAAATGACGGTGCCAATGTAACAGAGGCAAAAACTCCTATCAATCCGGAGAGGGGCGGGACCATATGGACTCGCTCTTTTTCTTCCTTTGATGGGATGACCGCGATGAATTCGGACCCGATTCTCTCGGAGGATTCAATTTTTATTGTGAGTAAAAATACATTGTATGCTCTTGATTACAAGGGAGAGATACAAAAGCAGATGACGCTTGCCGGAACGATGAATTCAATCTGTCATTTGCTGTATGAGGATCATTATCTTTATATTCCACTGGCAAAGGGAATTGTCGAGTGCGTTGACACAAAAAACTTCACAGAAGTGTGGGTGAGTGAGTCGCCGGAGGGTCAGTCAGGCAGTCAGGCGCTTTCCACGCTGTTTTATCATAATGGATATGTGTATGGTGGCACAGTGACGGTAATCACAAATTCGCCTCCAACATCGACCGGTGTATTTTACTGTTTGAATGCGGCGACAGGGAAAGAGGTTTGGACTTATGAAAACACAGAGAATGCCGGTGGATATTACTGGAGCGGGGGAATTGTGCACGGAAATGCCATATATTTTACCGGGGAAAACGGGATTTTGGTATCGCACAGTCTCACAACAGAGGAAGTGTATGACACATATACTCTCACTGATTCGGCCCAGATAAGAGCCGGGATTACCTATGACTCAACAAATGATTCGCTGTACACAGTCAGTAATGACGGAACTATTTTCAAAATAAAGGTGGAACAAAATGGTATCATTGCAAGTGTGGAGTCGGCGAAACTCGCTGCTGCGATTTCGAAGTCCGAGAAGTCAGAGATTAAGTTTGTAAACTGTACAAGCACACCAACGATTTATAACAATCGTCTGTATATCGGTTGTTCCGCAGATACCTATGGGTATCTGACCGTACTGGATGCCGACACGCTGAACGGATTATATGCCGCTAAGACTGCTCAATACGCAGAGGTCAAAGCATCGCCTCTTGTCTCCAAAAACTATGCAACAGAGGAAAATAACAATAAGGTATATGTGTATTTTACCTGTAATTGCAATCCTGGTGGTATTTACTTGATGGAAGACAGTGAAAAGGCGGAGAGTGCAGTAGTAAAGACATTATTTGAGCCGGCAAAGGCAAAACAATTCTGTCTTTCCAGTGTGACAGCAGGAGCAGATGGAACATTATATTACTCCAATGACAGTGGAACTTTGTTTGCGGTTGCGGATGTAGATGTCAGTTCGGACAGAATTGCGGATGAAAGCGATGAGATGGGGAATAACAGCGGAAGTCAGAGCGATAACACAGAAAATAAAAGTACTTCCGCCGGTTCAAGCACGCCAAACAATAACGCCGCTAATTCCACAGAACAAGAAGTCTCCAAACCGAAAAAACCGACCGGAATCAAGATAAAAAAGAAAAAGAAAAAAATAGTCATCACCTGGAAAAAGAAAACAAAGAAAAGTCAGACTGTTGTTTATGTAAAATATGGCAAGAGAGCGTGGAAGAAAAAACTGGTTAAAACAAAGACAAAACTATCAATAAAGAGAAAAAAGAAAACAAAAATTCGCCTGAGAAGCCGTATTTACAAAAACAAAAAATGGATCTATTCAAAATACACAAAGATTTACACAATCCGGTAGAAATATGTTACAATAGAATTATCAATGTGACGAATAGCTATAATGAGAAGAGAAATTCTTTTCGGATTGGAGGCATTTATGGACGAAAAACAACAGTTGGCAGAGTGGATTGAACAGAGTGATAATATCGTATTTTTTGGAGGTGCCGGAGTTTCTACTGAGAGCAAAATTCCGGATTTTCGAAGTGTGGATGGGTTATATAATCAGGAATATGATTATCCGCCGGAGACTATTTTGTCTCATACCTTTTTTATGAGGAGAACAGATGAATTTTATCGCTTTTACCGAAACAAAATGCTATTTCCGGATGCAGAGCCGAACAATGCACACAAGGCCTTGGCGAATCTTGAAAAAGCCGGTAAATTAAAAGCGGTTATTACTCAGAATATCGATGGACTTCACCAAAAGGCAGGAAGTGAAGAGGTATTAGAACTTCATGGTTCTGTTCTTCGAAATTATTGTATGGAATGCCGCAAGGCGTATTCGCTGGAAGATGTGATGAATCAGGAGGGAATTCCACATTGCAGTTGTGGCGGTACGATTAAGCCGGATGTAGTTCTGTATGAAGAGGGATTGGACACATACACATTAGAAAAATCAGTGTCCTATATTCAGAAAGCCGATATGTTGATTATCGGGGGAACCTCACTGGCGGTTTACCCGGCGGCCGGACTGATTGATTATTACAGAGGAAACAAACTTGTCCTCATAAATAAAGACAAGACCGGAAGAGATTCTCAAGCCGATCTTGTCATTCATGATCCGATTGGTGAAGTGCTTAGTCCGTGGGCTTCGTAAAGGTTACATGGACGAGGGCAATTTCACTCTTGGAAATGAACTTGACAGGGACGCCGTAGCCGCCTGCACCGGAGGTGGTTATGGCGTTCATTTTATCAAATTTTTTTTGACCGTAAACCATGTCATTGGAAAGACGCGCATAAAAATTTCCGAGAGGATACTGTCCGCCAATTGTGTGACCGCAGAGAACTAAATCTGTCCCGGCACCGGCTAATTTATCCAAATCAACCGGACGATGAGAGGCAACGATAATAGGCTTTTCTGAATCCATTCCCAGTAAAACCTGTTCTACCGGTAATTTATCTTTGTTGGATTGATCCCTTAAACCAATTAACTGTACACCGTTGGCAAGATATATTGTCTGATCTTCCAAAAATTTGACATTGCTCTCTTCAAACAGTTTTTCGTAGTGATTAATCAAAGCCTCTTTATTTCCTTCAATATAAAAGACTCCGTATTTTGCTTTGAATGATTTCAAATGTTTCGCACAGGCAGAGCGGAGTCCGGCGGATGTATTGTTGTCGATAATATCTCCGCACAGAAGAATTAAATCCGGGTTGCATGCATTTGTCTTCTCAATCAATTTAACCAATCCGTTTTCTGTTACGCCGGAACCGAGATGAACATCAGAAATTAAAGCGATATTCATGGACTCGTCATCTGAGGTTTTTGCAAGAGAAATCTGATATTCCGTTGTGACCAGATGTCTCATCTGAAAAAAAGCAAAACCGCCAAACATCGCAGTCAAAACCAAAAAGCAGTAGATGGAGCGAGCCGGATGATTAAAAAAACGGTAGATTTTGCCGTGCTTTTTCATACGTCCACCCGCTATGCGGATAACGCCACGGATGAAACAGAGAATTGGTGTGAAAACCATAATGCTGAAATAGACGGCACTGATTCCCTGAAAAATACTGCCGAAGATTCCACCCGGTAACAGAGAAGCTTTTCTCTGGCAAATGACAAGACAAATGAGAAAAACTATCTGCAAAACAAAATAGGCAGTATTCGGTAGATTGTTTCGTGACCACAAATGGTAGTAGCGGAGCAGGGAATAGCAGATTAGCAAAACAATAACAAAATAGCAAATCATGCGAAGTATAATTGACATGTCAAACTCCTTATAAGTGTATTATTTTAAGAAAAAGAGCCCTAAATAAGGACTCTTCTTTAAACAAAAGCGGAGACGATGGGATTCGAACCCATGTGCCCGTGAAGGCAAAACGATTTCGAGTCGTTCTCGTTATGACCACTTCGATACGTCTCCGAATTCATACGATACAATTAAACCATTTTTTTGTTCATTTGTCAATGGGGAAAAGGAAAAAAAGGATTTTGTGTGGATTTTTATCAATGATTATGCTATGATAAATCGTGCAGATGTATAAATTTGGGGAATTGTTTGGGGAAAATAAGAAAATTTGGGAAATGGCGTGATGATATGAGGATAGATGGGAAAGATTATTGTATCAGCTGCATGCATGCGCTTGGGCAAAGCGAGACATGCTCTTTTTGTGGTGCCGTACAAAGTGAATATCATTCCAGTCCAAGACACCTGATGCCAGGAACTGTTCTCAGTGGGAAATATGTAATTGGGCGAGTTTTGGGAGAGGGGAACTTTGGAATCACCTACATCGGATTTGACAAAATATTACAAAAAATCCTGGCAATCAAAGAATTCTATCCGGAGGATTTAGTGAGCCGGGACGTGATAAGGGGATCCGATTCATCTGTTCAAGTTTTCGAGTGTGACGAGGCAGAGCAGTATAAGAAAAAGATAGATGATTTTTTGAATGAGGCAAGGAGCCTGACAAGATTTGACAGGCTGCCGTCGATTGTGTCCGTAAGAGATTTCTTTTATGAAAATAATACCGCATATATCGTGATGGAATATGTAGATGGAAAGCGTGTTAAGGATTACATTAAGAAAGAGGGACCGCTTCCGGCAAAAAAAGTACTGGAATTGATGAAACCGCTGATTCATTCACTGGGACTTATGCATGGAACTGGTATGATTCACAGGGATATCAGCCCGGACAACATTCTTATGAAAGAAGACGAACTGGTTCTGATTGACTTTGGTGCAGCCCGTGTGAGAAACATGGAATTAACCAGAAGCATGACGGTTGTGTTTAAGAGAGGTTATTCGCCGGAGGAGCAATACCGGTCAAAGGGAGTACAGGGGGCATGGACAGATATCTATGCTCTGTGTGCGACCATGTATTATATGTTGACGGGTATGATTCCGGAAGAAGCAACACAGCGCGTGCTCAGCGATGAGGTAAAACCGCTTACCGATATGCCGGAAATAAAATTATCCGAGCGTCAGAAGCGGGCTATCATGAAAGGAATGGCCGTTAAGACAGAAAACCGCTTTCAGAGCATGGAGATGTTAGCTCATGAATTGTACGGTAAGGAGACGAGTTTCCCTTCCCGGAGAGAGAATAAGAATAGCAGGAAAATTGCGCTTCTTTCTCTTGCGGCTTGTCTTCTTGCGCTCTTTGTGGCAGGTGGCGCATGGTTGTGGGCGAGACGAGGTGTTGAATCGCAGCCACCGACAGCTACGGCAGAAGTAAATCTCCGTGAAACGGCAGCTCCGACCAATGAGACCAATGCAACGAAAGAACCGAAAGTTACGGATGAACCGACGGCAACGCCAAAACCAACGGCTAAGGCAACGAAGAAACCAACAGCGACACCAAAGCCGACTGCCAAGCCGACGAAGAAACCAACGGCGACGCCAAAACATACCGCCAAACCAACGAAGAAACCGACGGCGACACCGAAACCGACTGCCAAACCAACGCAGAAGCCGGCGGCT
>CAMVIN010000181.1 GCA_947167565.1 uncultured Clostridia bacterium
TTCCAAAATCTTTATTAATAGCTTCATGAGCAGTTTTAATTGATTCTTTATCTATGGTCTTGCCATTGGCCAGCCGGCGGCACCATATGCGCCGGGACTCCTTGCCGCCCACAACAGACTGACATAGGGATTACCATTGCTGTCAAACCCATCACACTGATAGCCAACCACCATCTCTACATGGTAAATTCCCTTATATCTTCCATTATTTGCTCCTGTCTCAAACATAAGGTCACCCGGGCGCAGTTTCATCTTCTGGATGTTCTTTGCACTGAGTCCGCCTTTCACCTTTTTTTTATGTTGAAAACACCACTTGCAGATGTCAGCCGCCACCGGAGCATAGTTACTGCTGCCAAATTTTTTCCCCTCTTTCTGATAAGCGCGCCAGACAAGTGAACTGCAGTCATAGTACCCCTTTGACATTCGCTTTGCCTGACTGTATGTCCCCTTGGCAATTTTCTTTGCGGCGTTGATTACTTTCTTGCGTTTAGCTGTCACGACGGATACCGCACAGCCAATCCGGTTGCCGTCAATCACGGCATAGACAACAGCATTTCCGATTTTCTTTCCCTTGACAACGCCCTTTTTCGAGACAGAAACGGTCTTTTTCTTTGTGGATTTCCATGTGACTTTTCCTGAATACCCGGTAATTTTTAACTTCGTTGTCTTTTTCTTTGCAAGTACCGCAGATATTTTGTTGATTGCGACATCACTCGCAGTCAGCTTTATGGTAAAAGTCTGATTGTTCAATACAATCGTGATTGTCGCAGTCCCCGCCTTCCACGAACTGACCGTCAGTGTTTTTTGGTCTTTGTTAAACTCACAGCTGACAGAACTCTGCATATCCGTTTCCGCACAGGTGTAAGAATATGTATAATACTGCAAATCCGGCAGGTTTTTGAACGAAACCACTGCCTCACCGGCATTATAATTAATATTGCTCGTTGTCACTGTCGTCTTCTCAAGAGCTGCTCCCGAGACATCGGCACAGCAATAAAATTCATGCTGACCGGAAAAATCAAGGTTGCCACTCGCTGTCTTTCCCTCTACTGTCACAACAGCATAACCGGCCCCCACAACTTTGTAACGTCCGCTTTTATCCACGGTAACTACATTTGAATTACCCGATGTATACGTCCACGTGAGCCCGCTCAATTCCTCAGTACCAATCCAGTAACTACTCGTTGCAATCTGACCGGTATCCCCCACATAAAAATGCTCGATATCACTTACGTCACCGTAATCCTGCTGCTCCGCCTCATCACCGCTATAGACAGTTACCTGCCTTTCCTCAGCCTGTGCGTTTAAGCCTCTGCCCAGCCAGCAGATGGCACAGAACATGAGCAGTCCCCCTAAAATAATGTTCTTTTTTTTCAATTTTATCCCTCGCTTTCTTGTAAATATAATGTAACCATCCAGCCCCTCATTCATATAGGCACCGGATGGTCTGATTTTCATTCTCGTACTTCTATTTCGTTCCTGCGCTGACGGATCTGGCGAACCAAATACAGGTACGCCCCCGTCGGACGATATACAATCAAATACACAACGCCGTACATAACGACCGCTCCACAAAAATCAAGGAACGAATGCTGCTTCAATGTCATCGTAGAAATGCAGATTGACACACACAAAAGCAACGACAGCGCCTTGACAATTCGCTTTCCAACCGACTTTCCATGAAGCGCATGACATTTACAGAGTGCCACATGAATCACAATAGAATTATATACATGGATACTCGGAAATACATTCGTGCTTGTATCTGTCGAATAGAGCCCTGCTATCAGACGCGTAAACATATTGTCTCTGGAAAAACTTTCCGGCCGCATGGACTGTGCATTCGGCCACACGGTGGACACAATAAGAAATACCGTCATGCCTGTCATGAGAGCAATCACACAGCGGTTGAAGTCCTTGGGAAATCTGGTCTGGAACGCAAGAAAAATAACCCCAATCGCAACATATCCAAACCACATCAGGTATGGAATAATAAAGTATTCGCAAAATGGAATCATGTCATCCACGCGACAGTGCATATAAGTAAACTCAACATTTGTTCTTCTTTCCACTAACGTAAACCAAAGGAAATAAATCGGAACATAACAAAATGCTATCGCAAAGCGATATTTTGCAAAAAACTCTTTACTCTTTCCTCTCACTCGTATCCCCCCGTCTAAGACTTTCGTTTTCTCTCTTTTACCTTTACAATGCTATATTATAACTCGATTTTGGTGTTTTGTAAATATTTTATTCGGTTGTCACCGAGTCGGTTTTGTTCGAACAAAACAAATTTGTCATAATCCACATTTTCTGTTACAATAAAATCAGTTATTATTAAAAAAATTCCACCTGTGCGGTTGACGCATCTTTAATGCGTCAACCCACCTAAAGACATTCGCAAAATTCGCGCTTACGCGCTTTCTCGTCTGCTTACGCAGCCGATTTTGCTCATTAATAGGTGGGTTGCTCATGGAATATACGAATTAAAATGTAATATATCACATTTTAATTCGTATATTCCATGGCAACCGCACAGGTGGAAAAAATTCACATGAGGACTACGGTAAATAAAATGAGAGAAATAATTATCCGGTGTTTAATTTTTTCCCTGTCGGCCGTCATAATTTTGCTATCCGCAAACGGCATATCCGCTATCGTGCTAATCGATCTGGTGCTCTCCTTTCTGGCACTGGATTTCTGGTTGAGCCCGGCCGCCGGTCAAACTTCATTTTCATACAAGCAGATAATTGCCATCATTTTTTACCTCACAGCAGCACTGGCGGTCTGCTTTTTTCCTCAAACAATGGGATTTCTTCCATCTGTTTTTTTTGCCGTATCCATGAAACTCACAGAGCCCCACGAACTTCCGTGCAGAACTAAATTAATCGCCCGGGGAACCAAAATCTGTCTTGGCGTTTCTGTCGTTGCATGGTTTGTCGGATATGTTCAATATCATACCCCATACTCTCTTGGAAATCTCAGCGAAAGGATGTGCTCCCTGCTTATTTTTGCCCTCTGCACCTTGTTTATTCTCATTGCTGTGGTTTTTGCCCTGTGTCAAAACAGTTGCCGAAAACTTGAACATGAATACAAGATATTGCGAGATGACGGAGAGGAGCAGAGGCGAAAACTCAAGCACCAGAACCAACAACTCATCGAGGCAAAAGACGGAGAACTTATACGGACTCAACTCGAAGAGCGGAACAGAATTGCAAGAGAAATCCATGACAATGTAGGACATACTCTGTCACGCGCGATTCTGCAAATGGGAGCACTTCTCGCCATTCACAAGGCTGAGCCACTGAATTCACAACTGAATGCAGTCCGCCAGACACTGGACCTCACCATGAACAGCATTCGCGAGAGCGTTCACAATCTCCACGATGAATCAATCCGCTTACCAGACGCTCTAAAGCAGACCACATCGACTCTGGAAGAACAGTTTACCACCCGCCTGTACCTTGATGTATCAGACAACGTGCCAAAAGAGATTAAATATGCTGTAATCGGCATTGTGAAGGAGGGTGTCTCCAACATCATAAAGCACAGCAAAAATGATACAGCAGATATTTATGTGCAGGAGCACCCGGGATTTTATCAGATTATTGTACACGATTATCCTACAGCAAATCCACAGGACACCACTATGGTCCAACACACAGCCGGTCCGGACGTTTCACAGGATCAGCCCATGCCCACAAACGAGGGCATCGGGCTGGAAAATATTTATAGCCGTGCAGAAAAACTCGGTGGAAAAGTACGTATTACAACAGACAATGGATTCAAGATATTTGTGACAATCCCCAAAGGTGAAACAGACAATTTATAAGGAGAATAGAATCAATGAAAGTGATTATTGTAGATGATGATAATTTAGTTGCGATTTCCCTTAAGACAATCGTAGAATCCGATTCGGATATTGAAGTAACTGCCACCGGCACCTCCGGCGAAGAGGCCGTTTCTCTCTACGAGATGATGAAGCCGGATGTTCTTCTCATGGATATAAGAATGGGAGAGGTCAGCGGTCTGGAAGCAGGCGAAAAAATATTGCAACAGTTTCCGGACGCAAAAATATTATTTCTCACCACCTTTAGTGACGATGAATATATTGTAAAGGCTCTCGCCATGGGAGCAAAGGGTTATATTATCAAGCAAGACTTTGACGGGATTGTTCCTGCCCTGAAAACGGTATTTCGCGGACAAACCGTGTTCGGAAATGATGTGGCGTCAAAGTTTCCTCAAATATTTTCCGGGGAGAGCGGGACCACACAGAGCAGCAAAGAAAAACAGCTTACCCGGTGCGGTCTGACACCGCAGGAAATCGAAGTCGCCCACTGCGTAGCGAAAGGACTTTCCAACAAAGAAATAGCTGCCGCTCTCTTTCTCTCGGAAGGGACGATAAGAAATTATCTGAGTTCTGTTCTCGACAAACTTGAGCTTCGCGACCGGACAAACCTCGCTATTTTTATGTTAAAAGACTGACGGTTACCTTGATTTTACGATTTTAGAAACCACAAGTCCCACGCATAGAATCATCACACCAAAGACGAGCTGCATGCCAAAACAGGTCATTATTTGGGATGTACTTCCCGCATTAAAGATGGATTCGTTCGCCGTAGAATACCAGTAATTCGGAATCAGTTTTCCAATTGTTTTTACTTTGTCACCAAGGATTTCGAGCGGTACAAAGGTTCCCCCGATAAAGGAAAATCCCAGACCGATTACATTGGCGGCCACAGATGCCGTTGCAGTGTTCACCCCCATGAAGCAGGAAACAAAAAAGCCCAGCATACTGATTGATATCGTATAAATAACCGTGTTTCCAATAGCAAGAAACCATGTCTTACTAAATAAATATTTTCCCGCTTCCGGAATACTGACGGATGTGTCAAATACAACAAGCATAAGAAGCGCCAGCGTGGCTGCACCGAGGAGCAGCGCAATATTTTTCTTTACTACAGACAATCCGGAAACCTGCATTTTATTTCTCTTTTCTTCTTCGTTAAATGTCCCAAAAACAGGGAGAATCCCCAAAAAGATTACATTGAGTATTCCATAAGGAAGAAAATTAAAAATCATTTTCGTCGTGTTTACATCACCAGACTCCTGGCTCTGCATTTCTACATATTTTTCCACATCCAATGATTTGTTAGACTTTTCAACAGCCTCTTCAAAACTGTAGCCAAGTTCTCTAAACTGCCTTACCGAATTCAAATAGTTTTCAATCTGCATATTGATAAACATACCGATTGGCATATTATCATCGTAAGTACTCTCGATACGATTTTCCCCATTCTTCTTATAGGCTTCTCCGAATCCCCTCGGTATCTCAATATATGTGAGAATTTTCTCATAAAAAATCCGGTCTACAATCTGCTCTTTCGTGTAGTTTTCTTTTTTGACGTTGTGGATTTTTTCAAGGTAACCACACAGTTCTCTCGATATTTCAGAATCGTCATGATTTACCACTACAATGTTGTATTTTTCCTGCTTTATTTTATCCTGCTCCTTTGAAGATGTTGCCGCAATCATGGCAATGGTAACGCCCAATACAATCGTCACATACATCAGAATTTGAAATAGATTCTTTTTCACAATTTTAAAAAATGTCTTATAAATCTGCATAATTCTTCCCCCTCCCTGCCAAGACAATTCCGATCACCATGAAGGCTGCTGTCAATGCTACTATATAAATAATTGACCGGTAATACCGGCTTCCCACTCCAAACATATTAAAGGAATAGAACGCATCTGTAATAACCGCTGCCGGATTTATTTTATTGACAACCGGCATGTTCTCTTCAACCACAATTTTCATATCTTCCATCATAAGTCCGGCAAGAAATCCCCCACCGAGCGTAAT
>CAMVIN010000182.1 GCA_947167565.1 uncultured Clostridia bacterium
CTCCGGTCGATGCGGGAACCTATACGGCAAACATCACACTCGGGGAAGCTACAGCCACAGTGGAATATACGATTGAAAAAATGGATATTACTGCGAGTGCTTCTGATGTGAATACCACTTATGATGGTGAAGCACATGGTATTTCAGTGAATGTCACAACTCCGGCAAACGGTTATACTATTAAGTACGGTACGGCATCGGACAATTGCACGTTAGATTCGAGTCCGACGATTACGAATGTGCCGGAAAGCCCGCTTACAGTTTACTACCGGGTGAGCGCAGAGAATTATAATGACTATACAGGTTCAGCAACAGTGACTTTGGCAAAGGCAGCACAGGAGGCACCATCTGCGCCGGCAATGGATCAGGCAGAAGCAAACCGTATTACACTTGTGGCTCATGATGGATATGAGTATAAATGTGGCGATGGCGACTGGCAGACAGACAATGTATTCACGGGACTTACCACAGATACAGAATATACGTTTTATCAGAGACTTGCGGAGGATAGCAATCACGATGCTTCTGGAAGCAGCACGGGAACTGTAATCAGCACAACAGAGCATGAACATGATTGGAGTTTCTCTGCGGAAGGTGCAGTGCTTACGGCAACTTGCAAAGATACGGATGGTGGACACGGAACACCTAAGACGGCAGCACTTACGATAAATGCCCCGGCTCTAACGATCTATGGGGGTGCCGGAAGTGCAGAGGCTTCTATTACCGGAAGTATAGATGGGGTTAGTAATCCTGCTATTGTGTATAAAAAAGGCGATGAGATTCTTAAAGCAGCTCCGGTCGATGCGGGAACCTATACGGCAAACATCACACTCGGGGAAGCTACAGCTACAGTGGAATATACAATTGAAAAGGCAACGACGACAGTGGATGCACAGGGGATTACTACAGTCTATGACGGCAAGGGACACAGTATATCAGTTGCCGTTACAGAATCTGTGGATACTGTAATCCGATATAAAGGACCAGATGATAAGGCTTTTACGGTCACTAATCCTTCATTTATCGTACCAGGTGAATATACGGTTGCCTATGAAGTGACAAGTGCGAATTATAAAACGGTGTCCGGCACGGCAATCGTTAAGATAAAAGGAGCAGAATTCGGCGATATAACAGCAGTGGATTATACTGGTGTGTATGATGGTCAGGAGCACGGAATAACGGTTACGAAGCCTGATGTGGCGGAAGTAAAAATAACCTACAGTGAGACAGAAGATGGCACATATAGTGATTCTCCTGCTGTTTATAAAGATGTGACAAATGGGGCAAAGACGGTTTATTATAAGGTCAGCGCAACCGGTTATAATGACAAAAAGGGGTCTGCAACTGTTACGATTACAAAGAAAGATGTAACGGTAACACCGGATGAAAATCAGAGCAAGACATACGGTGCTGATGATCCTGCATTTACATACACGGTGAATGGACTTGTAGAGGGTGAAAAACTTACAGGAGTTCTTTCAAGAGAGAAAGGTGAAGATGTAGGTTTATATGACTATACGATCGGCACACTTGATTCAGAGAATAGCAATTATAACGTTAGTCTTGCAGATAATTCAAGTCAGTTTGAAATCACAAAGCCGGTTTCTGATGCGACAGCAGATGAAACGAAAGTGAAAGAAGAACCAAAAGAAGAAACGAAAGAAGATGTGAAGGAAGAAGTAAAGGCTGAGATTGCTTTGAATGCAGGTCTCAAGATATCGCAGACCGGCTCCCGGATTAAAATCAAGTGGGGCATGGTATCTGAGGCAGATGGCTATCAGGTCTATGTAACATATTGTGGAAAGAAGTTTGGCAAAGCAGTTAAAACAATCAAAAAGAAACGCACACTTTCGGTTGTAATTAAAAAATTAAACGGAAAGAAAATTAAATTGAAAAAGAACTTTAAAGCATATGTGGCAGCATATAAGATTGTTGATGGAAAGAAAGTGCGCCTTGCGAAAACGATTATAGGCCATGTGGTTGGGAGAAAGAATACAAAGTTCTCCAATGCCAAGTCCATCAAACTGATAACCAAATCTGTGAGTATTGCGGTTGGAAAAAAAGCAAAAGTTAAGGCCAAGACGGTACTTGTCAGTAGCAAGAAAAAACAGCTTGGTAACCAGCATGCCAAAGAATTCCGCTATGCAAGTACAAATAAGAAGGTTGCGACTGTTGACAAGAATGGCAGGATTAAGGGTGTGGGCACCGGAACCTGTATTGTATATGTATATGCGAGAAATGGTTATGCGAAGAAAGTTTCCGTGGCAGTAAAGTAAGTATGACTAAGAGAATTTTAATTACAGCTTCGACATGGCTCCATATAAAATGTTTTCATCTGCCATACATTGACGAGTTTCAAAAAAAGGGATATCAGGTGGATGTTGCTTGTGGCGGTGTTTATCTGGAAGGGATAACGGCGCACAAGAAAACTCAATTATCCTTAGAAAAATCCATGTTTTCGCTGCGAAATTGGAAAACAGTCGGAGTTTTAAAGAGAGAAATAAAAATCGGGAGGTATGATATGATTATCTGTCATACTTCTCTGGCAGCTTTTTTTACACGATTGGCGGTCTGTCTCATTAAGGACAGGCCACCGGTCGTTTATGTTGTACACGGGTATCTTTTTGGTGAAAAAACAAATTTATTAAGGAAAGCACTGCTGGTGGGAGCGGAGAAATTAATGGCGCCTGTAACAACACTGCTTTTGCCTATGAATCGTTGGGATGAGGAGTTTGCGAAAAAGCACAGACTGGCAAAAAAAATTAAAATGATTCCGGGAATGGGTGTTGATTTTTCGTCGATAAAAAATACCGGTGCAGAGGCAGGTAGAATTTTGCGCGAAAAACTTCAGATTTCTCAGGATGATTTTATACTGCTTTATGCGGCGGAGTTTTCTAAGAGAAAAAATCAGATTTTTTTGTTAAAAGAATGTAAGAAACTTCCGGAGAATGTGAAACTTTTGTTGCCGGGCGAGGGAACGTTAAGAAGAGAATGTATTGCCCGGGCAAAAGAGATGGGAATTGAAGATCGGGTTGTTTTCCCTAAATGGGTAAGTGATATTGAGATTTGGTACGCAGCCGCAGATGCTGTGATTACTTCCAGCAGGAGTGAAGGACTGCCATTTCACATTATGGAAGCAATGGGAAGCGGGCTTCCGGTTATTGCAGCAGAGATAAAAGGACATATAGATTTAATCTGTGACGGAGAAAATGGTCTGTTATATCCTCCTGGCGATGGAGCGGCTTGCAGAAAAGCGATTTTTCGCCTAATGCAGGATAAAAGATTAAGAGAACAATTAGGGGACAATGCGCGAAAAACTGCCATGCGCTACGAGCTTGACAGAGTTCTTCCCAAGGTTATGAGGTACTATGATCAGGTTTTAGAAAAAAGCGAGTGAAGAGATTTATGAATGTGAAAAAAATATTGAATGTCAAAATATTTCATTCACCGATTTTGTATAGTTTTTTGCTTTTTATGCTTGGAATGTTTTGGTTTGCCGGAGCTTACAAAGTGTCAATTTTACTGGCAGTGGCAGTGATGATGTTTCTTTTTGCAACATCGGATATTCAACAGATTAAGCGGCCTGTTGTTATGCTTTTGGTGAGTTTTGTTTTGTGGAGCGGCTTGACAATTATCTGGGCTGTTTCCGGAAAGTTTTATTTAAGAGAATTTTCGAAAATAGTTTTTGCAAGTATGTTTTTTTTCCTAATCATTTTAAAGGGAAAGAGAACATTGAATTTTGGCAAAAAGATTTTTAGTGTTATGGCGGGAATTTCAGCACTTTGCGGAGCTATCAGTGTTGAAGCAGCAGCTACCGGGGTGTTTGGGAAGATGTTTAACCGCCTTCCGGGATTACAAGGCGTTTATATGGGGTTTGAAACCGGTACCCGGATGACCGGTATTTTTGCAAATCCGAATGTTCTTGCCTCTATTTTGGCGCTTGGTATATTTTTTTCCGTCACGTTGTTATTTAGCGAGAAGGAAAAAAAAGAAAAAATTCTCTATGCTGTGTATAGTGGATGTTCAGCGTATGCGTTTCTTTTATGTTTCAGCATGGGGGCGATTGCGGCTTTTTTCGTTGCACTTATCCTTTATGTTGTTTTTGCCGGGAATAAAAAGAAAATAACCATGATTCGTTTGATGTTGGTGCTGGTGCCTTCTGTGATGACCGGCTTTCTGGCATTTCCGTGTTTTGACAGAGGCGGTTTTTTCAAAATTGTTCCGCTATTGCTTCTTGTATTGAATATTTTAGTTGTTTTATTTTTGAGTGAGAAAGTGGAAAAACAGAGAATTTTTTCTGTCAGAATACCGTTTGCTGTTATTGTGGGGATTTTTCTTTTGGGCGTGTCAGCCTGTTGGTTGAATGGCGCATATGTTTTTGGTGGTGAACTTCGACGCAGTATGTATCCGACTGAGGGAGAGCATACGCTTTCGATTGAGGCAGATGGCAGTGTAGAAGTTACCATCTTATCCCAGACAAAGGCTCAGACCATGATGCACACAAATACGGTAATTTATCAGGGAGAGGCACAAAATGCTAAGTTTACTGTTCCGGAAGGAAGTATTGTTTGTTATGTTACATTTTCGGCGGCAGAAGGAACAAAAATTCGGGAGGCACTCATAGATGGAAAAGAGAAAATTTATTTAGATTATCTTTTACTTCCGGATAGTATTGCGAATCGTCTTCAAGGCCTTTTTGCAAATGAAAATTTGATACAGCGAATGGTGTATTATAGAGATGGGTTGAAGTTGTTTCAAAAAAGTCCGCTTTTGGGGAGCGGTGTGGGGGCTTTTCAGACAGGAATTACCAGTGTTCAAGAGTTTTATTATGAGTCGAGATATGTTCACAATACTTATATTCAGATTCTTGTAGAATCAGGAATTATAGGCTTATTACTATACATTTTTGTTGTTTTGTGGATGGTTGTGCTACTGATAAGAAAGAGAAAAATGGCAAATGAAGAGACCTATGGGATTTTATATCCGGCAGTAGCGGCTGTTCTCTCCCTGTTGTTGCTGCACTCAGCGTTTGATGTCTGTCTTTCGTCAGCAGTTTGTCTTTGTATGCTCTTTGCTGTTTTTGGTATTATTGTTCTTTATTTTGATGAGACGGCATTTAGCGGAAAAAGAACAGGGGTGCTGCGTGTGTCCGGATGTATGATTCTGACGGTTTTTGGCATGACGGTTGGGGGAAATTTAGTGGCAGAATATACAGTGAATCATTCGGAGCGTTCCCCGGAACAGTTTTTGAAAAGTTTGGAAAAGGCAGCAGTAATCGATATCTATGACAAAAATAATCATAAATTGTCGTATTTGTATCTGGTGTTAGAACAGCGAATGACAAAGCATTTAGAAAAAGCGAACCAATACGCGGGGGAACTGCTTGGTGTACAGTCGAATTCTATTCCGCAAAATCTTGTGCTTTACTATGCAAAGACAGGACAGTTTGAATATGCGGTTCGGGCCGCTATGGCAGGAGCAGATTATTCTGCCTCAAATCCGAAGGTATGGAACCAGTGCATTTCTTTATTGGGACAGGTGTTTTTTGATTCACAGAATTCTCCGCTATTGACAGAGGGGAAAGCGCTCATTCCAATGTTAGAGGAGTATGCCGATATGTGGAGAAAAAGAAACGAAACAGCAATGGAACCGATTTCGCTGGATGAAAATAATGCAGATTTTTTTGTCATAGTTGGAAAACTGCGGGGATGTGAGGGTAATTCAGAGCAAATCAGGGAAGTTCTTAATTCTTTGCAGACAGGGAGGCGTGATGAGAATAATAATTAAGATAAAACAGCATCGGTTTTTGTTTGAAGAGTTAGTCAGGCGGGATTTTACAAAGCGTTATAAGAGAAC
>CAMVIN010000183.1 GCA_947167565.1 uncultured Clostridia bacterium
CGGCTTATAAAAACCTTCTCCTCTTTTCATGCCATCATAACTCGGCATTGGCTGCTGTTTGAAAGTCTGAATGTAATCATTGAATTCCTTTAACGTCATCCCTTTGAAAGCAGAGGCTACTGCCTTTCCGTGATCGACCTCAAGCCCGCTATAGGAAGTTCCATTCTCGTTCTGATCCTGTATCTTTTCTGCAACTTCTCTCTCGAAATCAGAAGCTTTGTCCTTATATTCCGGATCCAGCAAAACTCGATAATGAAGCAGGGTATAATCAAAATAATTGGGATCGGTCTCGCAGAAAAGAGTTCCATCTAAGTCGAATACAGCAATTCGATCCTTCACCGGAATAAAATCCGCACTACCTTCTTTGGTAATGGCTTCCATATAGGAAATCAATTCTTTTTTGGCGGCTGCCGACCCGGTCCAAAGTGTCAAAATCTTGTTGCCATCTTTCTCCTGTGCGTCCGGTGTCGCTGTCACCTTTGGTTCTGCACTTGCCGTTGGAGCTGCCGGTGTAGCAGTCGGTACTGCTGTTGCTGCAGGCGTATTAGTCGAAACCGCCGCAACAATTTTTTTAACTTTTACCTTACAGACTGCTTTTTTCTTTCCCACCTTTGCTGTAATCTTAGTGGTTCCTGTTTTTTTCGCCTTTACGATTCCTTTTTTTGAGACAGTAGCAACCTTTTTCTTCGATGATGTCCATTTTACCTTTGCAGACTTTTTCTTTCCCTTTACCTTTAAAGTAAGCGTATCACCTACTGAAAGAGTTGCTTTCGAAATACTGAGTGTAATTGTTTTTTTCGTCTTTGCCTGCACGCCCGGCGCAGCCACCAATCCGGCCGTGAGAGCTGTCACCAGTCCCATTACCTGAATTCTTTTTCTGATTACCTGATATGTTTTCATAAAAATCTTCCTCCTTTATGCCATTAGAACTATCTTTATTTTAAACGACTTCCCTTTCTTTTCCAACTTCAAAAAAATATATATCTCCACTGCTACGCAATAAACTCCATAACAGCTTCTTTATTTATGGCAACAACCATAGTCATCTCTTTTTTCAAAATAGTTTCTGTTGAAAATTGACAGTTCAGCACGCCATCTTCTTCCATTGCAATAACATTAGCATTGTAATTCTGTCTCAACCGAAGCGCTCTTATATTCTTTCCCACCCACGACTTCAACGGATGGATTTTAATGACGCAAAGTCCTTCCCCGATGTCAATATACTCCATAAAATCCTCGGAAATAATCGTACGCGCCATTCTGAGGGCAGCCTCTTCCTCCGGGATAACAACCTCATTTGCCCCCATTTTAAGCAGAATGTCCCGCGCAGTAGAATGAGAGGCAGTCGCAATGATTTTCTCTACACCACACTCTTTCGCTGCCATCACACACATGATTGACTGCTCCAGACTGGTCTCCAAATCAATAATTGCCATATCCACGTTTTTGAGGCCTATTTCCGAGAGTGCTTCTATATTTCCCATATCAAGCGAAACTGCATACGTGTATTTATTTGAATTTTTCGCAATAAGTTCACTGTCTGAATCAGCAACAATAATATCCGCTCCCGTTTTTCTGACCGTCTCCGCTATCTTCATCCCATATCTCCCCAACCCCAGAACCGCATATGTTTTTTCTTTCATTCCTTTTATCTCTCCTTTTCTTATTACTCGAATTAACCGACAAAGAATTTTCCTTCTGCATAGCTCACATGATTCTTTTGTGAGTGCTTTTTATTAAGGAGCAATGCCATCGAAATCGGTCCAATTCTTCCAAGAAACATGGCAATAATAATCATTGACTTACCGGGTGCACTCAAAATCCCCGTCACATCCCTGCTCAACCCCACTGTTGATATGGAACTGACAACCTCATAGGAAGAATCTACAATATTAATCCCATCAATCGCTGACAACAAAATGGTAAAAACAATCGCCAATGCCAGATTCAGCATAAAAATTGCAGATGCCTTTCTCAAGAAATCACGAGACACCTTTTTGCTAAATACAACAATCTCATTTCTGTCCCGGACAAAAGAAACAAGATTAAGAAGCAAGATAAATACTGTAATAGTCTTTACTCCTCCCGCCGTTCCTACAGGAGAACCGCCAATAAACATGAGCACATCCCCAAAAGCTGCACTACATTCCCGAAGTCCCGACTGCGGTATTGTGACAAAGCCTGCCGTCCGAAACGTTACCGATTGAAATATACTGTTCACAATCTTGTCCGAAAGGCTCATATTTCCTATCGTATCCGGATTTGAGTACTCCATAATAAAAATACAGAGTGCCCCCAATACAATCAAGCCGCCGGTGATTATGATAACTAACTTCGTGTGTTCCCCCAACCTTTTCTTGAATTTTACAATACTGTTTCTTTTTTTGAGTTTCATCATAACGGAATCCCTCAAATCAAACCAGACAACATACCCCAATCCACCAAGAATAATCAATGCCATAGTCGTTACCAAAATCAAATAATCGCTTTTGTATTCCATCAAACTATCCGGCCCAAGAATATCAATCCCGGCGTTACAAAAAGCTGATATGGCAGTGAAAACCGAATACCAGATTCCTTTAATCACTCCATATTTCGGAACAAACCGAATCGCGTAGGTAACTGCCCCCAACGCCTCAACAAGCAATGTTCCGACAATAACATCCCGAAAAAACACAGAGACATTGCTCAAACTATTTAAGTCATAAGAATCTCTGAGTAGAATCAGATTTCGAACAGAAATCTTCTTTTTGGTAATAACAACAATTATCATGTTCACAGCAATTATTCCTAATCCTCCCAGTTGTATGAGAATAAGAATAATAATTTTACCAAACAAACTCCAATAAGAATATGTTGGAACAACAACCCCGCCGGTCACACACACACTTGTCGTAGAGGTAAAAAGAGCGTTCAAAAAAGAGGTACCTGTCCGCGTCGCAGAAGAAAACGGAAGCATTAGAAACAGAGCTCCACATAATATTATCAAAAAAAAGCCAAGGGGAATAATCTGTACCGCCGATAAATTAATTTTTTTCAACAACTCGATAACCTCTTTTCCAATTATTTACCAAAAAAATATATTTACCCTTATTTTACCACAAAAATGTGACTTCTGCCATATCTTTTGTCCAAGACGACACAAACCCCGATAGAATCATGTTTCACTGAATCTACCGGGGCATCATAATAAGCATATACGGTATAATTATTCGATCGTAAGAATATCCGAAAAACCGGTAACCTCAAAAATCTCCATCAACGTTTCACTGACATGAATCAGTTTCATACCTCCCTGCTTGTTCATGGTCTTCTGCGCAGACAAAAGAACACGAAGACCGGCAGATGAAATGTACTCCAGTTTTTCCAAATCAAAGATTAAATCTGTCACGCCACTAAGGGATGCCTTACATTCAGCCTCTAATTCAGGTGCTGTCGTAGTATCCAATCTTCCCTCAAGCAAAATCTTAAGTTCCTGTCCATTTGTTTCCTTGTTAATTGTCATTTTGTTTCTCTCCTTTATATATTTTTATTCATTAAGCCTATCACTTCAGACTCTTTACAATTGTCAAAGTCACATGGTTATCCCTGACTCCGACAATCACATCATCCGCAAGATTGGCAATAATTGATTTTTCCAATTCATCCCATGCTTCTTCTGCATCTTCATTTGTATTCTTATCTTCCGATACTGAAGTACGATACTGGGACAGTGACCAGACAGTAAAGCCCGGTGTCATCATCGTGTGCGCCGGCACGCCTGCTGAGTAAATGTAACCATAATTGGCTGCACTATCACCTGAGTATTGAACCATCTCTTCATAGTCATTCAGACAGTTTTCGAAAAACTCACCTATCTTCGCCATGAGCCCTCTGTTAGCGACATTTTTCCCACTTTTTGATACAGATAGAAGTTCCCGTTTCTTAGCGGAATCTACTTCAGCGACTGCATCAACATTAATCCGGCAATCATCCTTGTCACTTTCCAGCCAAAAACGGGCGGAAAAATCTCCCACCATCGCACGCACCATGCCGAGAACTTCCTCGGTAAGCAGGTTGATATGTATCGCTTTCTTTCCCTCAAAACCGGCCTGCTTAACAAACTTATCAGCCTCTGAAAGCGCATTCTTTATCAAAGCCTCTTCCTGACCAACTGTAATTTTCTCTGACTCCATAGAACACTCTCCTTTCTCTATTATCTATTGTATACGATTTTTATGTTTTTCTCAACCTATAATTGTGAAAATTTCTATATTGTTTTTCTTATTGTCAATATATTTTTCCCATCTTTGTAATCATAAGTTACATCATCCATGCTCTTTTTGACCATAAAAATTCCAAGTCCACCTATCTGTCGCTCCTCAGCCGAAAGTGTCACATCGGGATCTTCTCGCTTCAATGGATCATATGGAACACCATTGTCAATAAAGGTGAGTGATACCGCTAAAGGTTCCTCCTCAACTTCTACCCGTATAGTTGCAACACCAATGGAAGGATTATACGCATAATGCGCAATATTGACAAAAATTTCTTCTACAGCAATATCAATTTGCATCTGTGTTTTCATAGAGCAGTCATGTTTTTCTAATTCTGCATCTACAAACGAAAGCACTTCATTAAGATTTTCTGTTCTCGCTTCAATTACTAACTCTTTCATTTTATACCTCTTTTCCTGCTAAAACAAGCGAATATTATTTTGTGATTTCCTACTTTGATGCCCCCTCATAGAAAAATCCAAGCATTGTAATATCATCAAATTGAATGGCGTCCCCAACAAATTGATCGATTTCTTCTTTTACCATCGGCAACAACTCCTCAGGACTTGCTTCCGGCTTCAAATTCAGTGCCGTCACAAGTCTTTCTTCTCCAAATAGTTCATTGTGCGCATCAGTTGCCTCTGTCACGCCATCTGTATAGACAAACAAAGTATCTCCCGGGTGCATCTCGAACTCATGCTCACGGAACGGAATGCCTTCTATTGTTGCAACAGCTGGAGAATGCCGATACTTAATCAATTCAAATTGTCCATCCGCTCGTCTCAGCCCCGGATGCTCATGTCCCGCATTAGCCGCCATTCCTTTACCATCTCTGAGATCAATGATAGCCAGCCAGACTGTAACAAACAATTCTGCCTCATTTCCCTCGCAGAGCTGATCGTTAACATCGGACAAAATCTCACTTGGCGTACCGCCTGACAATGTCCTGTTTTTAATCAATGTCTTCGCAATAACCATAAACAATGCAGCCGGCACTCCTTTACCGGATACATCTGCCATTACCATCGCTAAATGGTTCTCATCAACCATAAAGAAATCATAGAAATCTCCGCCGACTTCCTTAGCCGGTGTCATTGTCGCATAAATCGAAAAGTCATTTCGATCCGGATACGGAGGGAAGATTCGCGGAAGCATATCTGCCTGAATCTGTGTTGCCACGTTGAGTTCCGCACCAATTCGTTCCTTTTCTGCAGTGACAACCTGCAAATTTTCCATGTACTCCTTTAGTTCTGTTATCATTCCGGAAAAATGTTCAGATAATTCCCCAATTTCGTCATAAGTTGAAATACTGTTCTCAATTTCTTTTGCAATTTGAACATCTTTCTTTTCAGAATAATCAATTACATGTTTAGCCAATTCAAGAATTCTTACAAGAAAAGCTTTCCGTATAATAAACATAATCCCTACACTAGCGGCAATCATAATAACTGCTGAGCCGAGAAACTGAATCAGCACAGAAATCAATATGTCCTGTCTTACCTTATCAACACTGATATCAGCACAAATAATTCCCACTTTTTCTCCGGAAAACTGTAACGGCGTATAGTATGTGTACATAAAACCAAATTCATTATCAA
>CAMVIN010000184.1 GCA_947167565.1 uncultured Clostridia bacterium
CTTTGTCAAATGGAAGTTCACCATCAAATACAAATGGAAGCATTCCCCAGTTAATCAGATTAGAACGGTATCTCTTAGTGGCATATTCTCTTGCAATATTTGCCATGCCGCCAAGTACACGCTGACAACTGGCCGCCTGCTCTCTCGCAGAACCATCTCCCGGTTTTACGGCAAAAATCACACTTCCAACTTCGGTATCTTCCGGCACGATATCGAACTGACCTTTAATCGTGTCATAGATTTCCTTTAATTGTCCATCTTCAGCATAAATATCTGCTCCGGCAATACGAGCCTTCTCAATCTTCTGAACCTCTTTTGCCTTGCCGACATAAGCAGGGTCTTTTCGAGAAAGAGTGAACTCTGCCAGTCCAAGCGGATTGGAACGATAAGAAGATGTCTCTCCGGAAGGAATCAGCTCATCTGTTGTAGTAACCGGATCATGAATCATGGAAACCACCTTGAGAAGCACATTATCTGTCAATGCATGCATCTTTGGCCAGTCAACAATATTCGGACCAAACTTAATTTCCACACTCGGATCTGCCTTGCCAACACCATTAAATACCCGGTTGTCATAAATTGATTTATCAAAGTAATATTTAGGCTTCGTAAAGTTTACGTCAATGTCCGTAGCTGCTGTGAGGTATCCCTTATTCGCCGCTGTCGCTGCGATTGAGCGGGCATCCATAAGAGCCACTGACGCAATCTGACCATTTGTAACCTTTGAACCCTCGCGGTTCGGGAAGTTACGTGTTGAATGACGGATACTTAAGCCCTTGTTACTCGGCACATCACCTGCGCCAAAACACGGTCCACAGAACGCTGTTCTTACAGTTGCACCCGCCTGCATGAAATCAGCCACCGCACCATTTTTCACAAGTTCCATGAAAATAGGCTGGGAAGCCGGATACACACTCAGCGAGAACTCATCCGATCCAATTGTCTTTCCGCGCAGAATATCGGCAGCATCACACAGGTTTTCAAAACCACCGCCGGCACATCCTGCGATTACCCCCTGTTCTACATATAATTTTCCATCATGTATTTTATCTGTCAGCGTAAATTCAATATTGTTGTTGTCAAGGCTGACAAGCGCTTTTTTCTCTACATCACGAAGAATATCCTCAAGATTGCTGTTCAATTCTTCAATCGTATACGTGTTGCTTGGGTGGAACGGCATCGCAATCATCGGTTTTACCTTTGACAAGTCAACTTCAACGACTCCATCATAGTAAGCAACTTTAGCCGGATTTAACTCTTTGTAGTCTCCTACACGATTATGAATCTCATAAAATTCTTTTACCGCAGAATCTGTTCTCCAAATAGAAGACAGACAAGTTGTCTCCGTAGTCATCACGTCAACACCGATACGGAAATCAACACTTAGATTATCAATGCCGTCACCGACAAATTCCATAACTTTATTATTGACATATCCATTTTTGAATACTGCGCCAATAATTGCCAGCGCTATATCCTGAGGTCCAACCCCCTTCTCCGGCTTTCCTGTAAGATGAATAGCAACAACGCCCGGCATCGGAATATCATATGTCTGTTCAAGAAGCTGCTTGACAATCTCCGGACCGCCCTCGCCGACTGCCATCGTGCCAAGTGCACCATATCGAGTGTGACTGTCTGAGCCAAGAATCATGGCACCACCGGCAGCGAGCATCTCTCTGGCAAACTGGTGAATAACTGCCTGATGAGGCGGAACATAAATACCACCATATTTCTTTGCACAGGAGAGACCAAATACGTGGTCGTCCTCATTGATTGTACCACCGACAGCACAAAGACTGTTATGACAGTTTGTAAGAACGTATGGAACCGGGAATTTCTCAAGCCCCGATGCTCTCGCCGTCTGCAGAATTCCTACAAAAGTAATATCATGAGAAGTAAGTTTGTCAAACTTAATCTGCAAATTTTCCATGTTACCGGATGTGTTGTGGGACGATAAAATATCGTATGCCATTGTTCCTTTGGCAGCCTCTTCCTTCGTCGTCTTTACTCCAGTCTTGCTTTCAACCGCGGCAAGCGCGTCATTTCCGTCCGGAACCAATTCTGTTCCGTTGACAAGGTACGCACCACCTTCATACAATGTAACCATTATGTAAGCCTCCTTCATTTGTCATACTTTTTATAGTATACTATATTTTCGTAACATTTCAAACTATTTTTGCAAATAGTTTGCCCAGTTCAAACAAAAATTGGTCTATGACTATTTTTCACTGACACTGAAGCATCCTAAGCACCTCACTTCTTCATGTGTCAGTACAGCATTAATTTGCTTCTCTGTAATACCTGCCGGATTCTCAACTTCTATGATATAGTGATAACTTCCCAACATGCTTCCTTCCGGCCGGTCATGGATCGCTGTCATCTCAAGTCCTGCGTTGTGAATATCTACAATAATATTGTCAATCAAATCCGCACGACACGTTACATCAAATACAGCGTTTGTATATGCCACATCAGGTTTATCCATAGAGAGCACATAAAATCGTGTCTTATTTTCCATGGTTATCTGAACATTCTCAGCAATAATTTCCAATCCATACAGTTCGGCAGCCCCCGGTGCAGCAATAGCGGCAGCAGATTTATCACCGGACTTGGCAACATAGCTGGCGGCTGCAGCCGTACTTTCTTTTTCTTCCGTAACTGCATCCGGCAGATTCTCACTTCGCCATTTCTCGCTTTGCGCAATTCCCTGTGCATGGGAATATATAGTCTTGATATCGTCTATTTGGGTTCCGGGCAGTCCCATAAGCGTCTGGCTAATCGGCAGAATTACCTCACCAACCACATAAACACCCTCCTGCCTGATTAAAGCATCTATATAATCTGTTACCGGGCCACCAATTGTATTCTCTTGTGGAATAACTGCATAATCAGCATTTCCTTCATTCAGACAGGCAATCGCATCATCAACCGTCTTTTCCGGAGAAAAAACGGCGTCATCGCCAAAAAAATATTTTGTCGCTTCTTCTGTATAAGTCCCTGCTCCGAAGCCAGATAAATGCGGCGGTAGCCGTCCCAAGTAACTGACTTTGGCGTTTTCCTTTCGTTTTGCAGATGCACTTTCTTCTTTCTGCACATCCCGGTTCGCAAATGACGTTTCCGTTTTGGCGTTGTTTGAATCGGATCTTGTATTTTTTTCATCCGAACTTGCGCCACAACCTACGCTGACCGCTGTGATTGCACACAACGCTGCAGTAATGATGATTTTCTTTAAATGTTTAGCAGCTACCATAAGTTACACTCCTCATAAGATAATTATAACTGTTCAGCGCACTCATATGCACTAAGCAGTTTTTAGTCTATCATAAAAATACAGGCGTCTCAATACTTTTCTTTGTTTCCTAATTTTTTAAAGGTTTCAAGAGAAAAAACGGGACAGAGAATTTCTCTGCCCCATTTCTGAATGCAAAACAAGTTTTGATTAAGAATTGAATGATTACTGCAACAAGGACAGTACGCCCTGATTTGCCTGATTGGCCTGAGCCAGCATAGAGGTTGCTGCCTGCTGCAAGATGTTCTCTTTCGAGAATCTTGTCATCTCGTCAGCCATGTCAGTATCACGGATACGACTCTCAGCAGATGCCATGTTCTCAGCCGTATTGTCTACTACCTTAACGGTGTACTCAAGACGGTTCTGGAGTGCACCTAATGCAGATCGTTTACTGCTAACTGCTTCAATTTTATCATCAATACTATCAATATCAGCTGTAAATGAAGTTTCAAATGCGAATTCATCTGTTATTGCTATAACCTGATTACTTCCAGTATCGGCACCAACCTGGAGATTACCGCTTCTTCCATTCAATGCTTCACCATTATAAGTAATGGAATTTGCAATACGAGCAAATTCTGTATTCAACTGATCCAACTCATCCTGGATTTTATCCTGATCATCAGTTGTCAGGACTGCACTGTTTGCTTTTTGAACACACAGTTCACGAGCTCTCTGAAGAATCTGATGCTGTGCATCCATCGCACCTTCCGCCGTCTGAATCATGGAAATGCCATCCTCAGCGTTATCCGACGCTCTCTGAAGACCACGAACCTGACTTCTCATCTTCTCAGAAATCGCAAGTCCGGCTGCGTCATCAGCGGCACGATTGATTCTGTAACCACTGGAAAGTTTCTCACTTGCTTTCGCAAGGTTGCCACCTACAATTCCCAACTGTCTGTTTGCATTCATTGATGTGATATTATGCTGTACTACCATAATAATTACCTCCTTGTTTTTCACTCTCCATAAATCCGTTTACGGAGTTGCTTGATTAATATTTTATAATAACCGGCAGAATATCAGATTTCCGTGCGCGCTACAGATTTCTTTATTCCGTCAGATATTATCTGATTATAATAGGACTGATTATTATAAGTTGGAAGAATTTTTCCCTTTCTTTTTCGGAACATACATGCCGGGATTCTCCTCATGAGCATAGTACTTCGGACCATTCTTTTTTAGTTCCGGATTGCTCTTTTCTAATACAGAACTTCTCACGATATCCACATCACGGGGAGCATCCACCATGATTCTCAAATGATTGCCGGTTCCGCCGAGAAACACCAGTTTTATGTTATCACCAATCATGAGATACTCTTCTGTGCTCATTGATAATCGAAGCATACTCATTCCTCCATTCAAAATACAACTTTTCTCTGTAAAATGTTGCATACATACAACAAATAGTTGTATCAAAATTATACTTAAAATAAGGAGGATTATATGAGTACAACACAACCAATCAAAAACAAAAAGCAACTTAAAAAATTTCGGGAGTACTACCACAACGTAGATTATAAGCCACGCAATTACGCACTTATCGTATTGGGGCTTAATTCAGCTCTCAGAATCAGTGATATTTTGTCCCTCAAATGGGACGATGTATTTGATGGGACGAAATACAGAGAGCATATCATTTTAAAAGAACAAAAGACGGGAAAAGAGAAATATGTAGCACTAAATCAAAATGCAGTCGAGGCGCTGGAGCTATATCGCCATTCAATCACTGATTTAAATTTGAATGCCTTTATTTTTGTCAGTCAGAAATCACCTTTTACACGCATCAGCCGTTCACAAGCGTTTCGCATTGTGAGAAAAGCAGCAACTTCCTGTCATTTGGATGATGTAGAACACATTAGCTGCCACTCTCTCAGAAAAACCTTTGGCTACTACGCATGGCAGATGGGCACTCCCCCGGCCCTTCTGATGAGTATTTACAATCATTCTTCTTATGAAATAACAAAGCGGTATCTTTGCATTGACCAGTTAGAACATGATCGCGTATATCAGAATTTGTCATTATAATATTTGACACACACAAAAAAAAATGATATAATATAGAAAAGACGTTACCAATCGAACTAAGTTCGATATAAACGGTCGCCAAGTTTTTTAGTTACTTAAAGAAAGCAACCTTATCTTTGGCTTGAGCGGTTGCTTTCTTGTTTTTTGTTATTTTTGATGTCATACAATAGTCTAATCAGTGAAATTATGCTGTTCACTGCGTCGATAATGACACCCATAATAATCCACAATACTCACGTGCCTCCCTATGTATTACTATCCTCATAAGCATTCCTCCTTTAATGCCAGGAAGTCCGCATGAAAAATTCATACGTTGATTGGCGACCGCTTACCGTATATGGTAACGCCGTACATGAATTCTACCACATCTTGTGTTTTTGGTCAATATTTTTCTCATGTATAAATATTTTTAATTCAGGGGTTAACTTTTTCATTGACAGTCCGATAAATATAGTGTAAGA
>CAMVIN010000185.1 GCA_947167565.1 uncultured Clostridia bacterium
GTAGTCGCATTCAATGACGGAAACGCCCTCGGCTACGTCGAGGTCTCCGCCGCACATTTTGCACTTGTAGACAGCCATTTGCTCGCTCCTTTGAGTTTGTTGTATGTTTGATTTTTTATTTCATGATCTATTGCTTCAAAACTTATTATTTCAAAAGCGGGAGTTTGATGTCACTCCAGCCGGAGACGTTGCATTGGTCGGAATCATTTTTCCCCACGGCTACGACCGTGCCGTCCGATTTGAGCCCGACGGTGTATTTCCATCCCGCGGAGACGGCGACGATATCGCGCCAGCCGGAGACGTCGCATTGACCGGCATCATTATTTCCCGCGGCGACGACCGTGCCGTCCGATTTAAGTCCGACGGTGTGGTCACATCCCGCTGAAACAGCAACTACATCGCGCCACTCGGAGACGTTACATGGACCGAAAATATTTCCTCCCACAGCTACGATCGTGCCGTCTGACCTGAGTCCTACTGTGTGATCATTTCCCGCGGAGACGGCGACTATATCGCGCCAGTCGGCGACGTCGGATCGGACGCGCGTCGTGAAGGGAAAGTGCGTAGATTTCGGTGTCAGGAGCAGCCGGTATCCGGTACGGCACTGGCTCGTGAATTTGGTGTCAGCAGGCAGGTGATTGTACAGGATATTGCTCTTCTTCGCTCGGCAAATGTGCAGATTTTATCGACGAACAGAGGTTATCTGGTTCAGAGTAAGCCGGATAGCCGTTGTACCCGCGTATTCAAATGCTGCCATACAGAGGAGCAGGAAGAAGATGAACTCAACTGCATCGTAGACGAGGGCGGTATTATTGAAAATATTTATGTCAATCACAAGGCGCATGGGAAAATAGCGGCACAGATGAATATTCACTCTCGCCGCGGCGTCAAGGAATATATAGAGAGAATTCACAGCGGAAAGTCCATGTCACTGATTAATGTGACGTCGGGTTATCACTACCATACTGTACATGCGGAATCAGAGGAGATTTTGGACACAATAGAACAAAAATTAAAGGGGCGGGGGTATCTTGTTCCGAGAAAAACGGAGGGATGATAGATGGCATTGGAGACAGGAATAACCGGTATACAGTCGGTCAAAGTGAGTGAGAGCAATTCGGCAAAGACGATGGGGAGCGGGACATTAGATGTGTTCGCAACACCTGCAATGATTGCGCTGATTGAAGAGACTGCATGGAAGAGTGTACAGCCCTTTTTAGAGGAAGGGGAGGGAACTGTCGGGACAAAACTTGAAGTCAGTCACGATGCGCCGACACCTCTCGGCATGACGATTACGGCAGAGACCAGACTGGTAGAAATTGACGGGCGCAGACTGGTGTTTGAAGTCGAGGCGTCAGATGGTATTGATATCATAGGAAAAGGGCGGCATGAACGATTTATCATCCGGAATGAAAGATTTCAGGAGAAAGCGAATTGCAAGGCGTAAGGAGGATTTGAATTGGTGTTTAGAAAATAAGGGAAAGGACGACTGATTGCTCAGTCGTCCTTTTTGAAAGAGGAGTTTATGAAAAAATATCGAAAAATTGGTATTAGCTAATTTATTCTGTTCCCAACCTATGACTACAGTATAATAGGTGAATGTGAACAAATTGTGAATAAATTACAAATTTTTGAATTTTTTTCATTTTTTCTGCATTTTTACTGCCCGGGCAAGAAGAATGACAGCGACAATGGCAGCGATGCACTCTGAAATAGGAAAGGCGAACCATACCAGTGTTGTAGCTGCCGGAAGAGATGTAAACAGACGGCAGAGGGGGAGGACAATTACAAGAAGTCGCAGCAGGGACACAAGTAAGGACTGAATTCCGCAGTCAATTGCCTGATAAATCCCCTGAATGGCGATGTTCAGGCCGGCGAACAGGAAACCTCCGGCGATAATCCGGGTGGCGAGAATACACAGTTGGGCAGTCTCATCCGTGAGTCCAAATAATGAAATCAGCGGGGTGGCGAAAATCTCCAATCCCAAAACGCCTGCTAACATAATTATTTCTATATATAATATACCATACTTCATACCTTCTTTTACCCGAGTTTGATTTTCCATTCCACGGTTGTAGGATACAATTGGAGTGATGGCATCCCGGAGTCCAAATCCTGCAAAGAAAATAAACTGCTGGATTTTGTAGAAAATGCCATAGGAGGTTACTGCAGCCGTGGAGACAGCTCCGAGAATAATGTTCACACCATAGGTCATAAAAGACATGAGTGCCTGCATAATAATGGCTGGCAGACCGATGGAATAGATTCGCTTTATGGTGTCTAAGTGAAGTTTCAGATATCTGAAACCATTTGGTATTTCATGGTTATATCGATAATGAAAAAACATATTCAGACCTAAAGAGACTATTTGTCCGATGACAGTTGCCCACGCCGCACCGTCAATTCTGAGGGCGGGAAGACCAAACCATCCATAAATCAAGATGGGATCGAGAGCAATATTGACGAGAGCGCCGGCAATCTGTGAAATCATAGAAAAGGTAGTCTTGCCGGTAGCCTGTAATAGTTTCTCGAAGATACCGAATTCGAAAATTCCGAACGACAAAAAGACACAGATTTGTAAATAGCGTTTAGCCATCTGTAAAATAATGGGGTTGGTTGTCTGTGAATGCAGATAGCTGTCAATTCCCATAAGGCCGAATAGCAGGAAAACAAAATACAGGATGAGTACCAGAGTAATCCCGTTTCCGGCGGCTTTGGCAACAGCTTCCCGGTTGCCTCTTCCCAGATTCATGGAGACGAGTGCGTTGACGCCGACGCCGGTTCCGATACTGAATGCGACGATTAGCATTTGAATGGGAAAGGCGAGAGTGAGGGCATTGACTGCCAGCTCCCCAGCGTGGGTGATTTCGGGAGTGTCAGCCATGCGTGCGACGAACATGCTGTCAACAATGTTGTAGCATGCCTGGAGAACCATGGATAAAATCATGGGAATTCCCATGGTCAGCATGATTTTCCGGATGGGTTCCGTTCCCATTTTATTAATTGATATTTTTTGTTCTGAATTCATTTTTATGAATGCCTCCATTTTCTTATATTATGTGATAGAGTAAAAGAAAAAAGGCGTAAGTTCCTGATTTGGACTTACGCCTTTCGCTACTCAATCGAAAGATATTTTAAAATATTTATTTTGAAATGTCAAATATTTTTTCTTGACGTGAATAGCAAAACAAGGTATACTAAAAATGTGCTAAAAATATTAGCAATATTTAGTGATGTTTAGCAAAAAGGTTGGATTTAAAGAAAGGAGAAGGAATCTATGACAGTAAAACATATTTTATCAGGTGTATGTATGGCGGCTTTTATTATGGGGACAGTTTTGGGACAAGGGCAGAAAGCAGATGCGGCTGAAAAAAAAGTCTATGTTACGAAGGGAGAAAGTGTTACAATAAAAGTAAAAAAAGCGACAAGGAAGACAAAATGGAAATCGAGTAAAAAGAAAATTATAAAACTTGCAAGAGGGAAAAATTCTTTAACTATAAAAGGGAAAAAGAAAGGCAAAACGACAATTAGTGCGCGAATCGCTGGAAAAAAGTATAAATATAAAGTCGTGGTGGAAAAACCATCGATCAGCAAGGAGGAAATTTCGATGGAGGTTGGAAAAACAGCAACGATAAAAATAAAAGGTACAAAGAGGAAATATAAGTGGAAATCAAACAACCCATCAGTTGTAAAGGTAAATGGCACATCAGGAAAGATAACTTCGCTGTCTGAGGGACTTGCTGATGTTTCAGCCAAAATCGGGAAAACAGAGTATTCCTGCAGTGTTACGGTAAAAAATGTGCCGGAGGAAGAAAAACCACTTGCAAAAGTACCAAGTGGATATTTGAGCGAAATCAAAGAAAAAGGGAGGGTGACTACGGTTCAGTATGATGGGACTCAGGCTAATGGGACAAAGGTAAAGAAACTTGCTTATGTCTATCTCCCTTATGGATACGATGAAAAAAAGGAGTATGATATTATTTATTGTCTCCATGGTGGTGAAGGAGATACGAAAGCTTATCTGGGAACAAATGATAATCCGGGAAATGTGAAAAAATTGTTGGATCATATGATTCTGAACAAAGATATCAAGCCGGTTATTGCGGTTGCTCCAACATATTATACAAGTAGCAGCGATGGCTCAAATATGGGAACTGCAGTATCAAAGATTGAGAATTTTACCAAAAATGAATTAGTGAATGATTTGATTCCTGCGGTAGAAGGGAAATATAGTACTTATGCCAAGACAACAGATTTACAAGGTCTTAAAGATTCGAGGAAGCACCGCGGTTATACGGGATTTTCCATGGGGTCTCTTTCGACCTGGCGCACTTTCCTTAATTCTTCAGACTATTTTTGCTTTTTCATGCCAATGAGTGGTGATTGTTGGGTGAACGGAGTATCGAATGCCGGTAAGGCAGCAGAAGAATTAGAGAATTATTGCAAGAAAAAAGGATATGGAGAAGAGGATTTCTTTATTTATGCAGTGACCGGTTCTAAGGATATTGCATATAGTGCAATGAAGGCACAGATTGATAAAATGAAAAAGATTTCACCATCTTTCCATTTTATCTCGGAATCGTCGCCGAAGGGCAATATTAGTTTTAGAGTTCAGCCAGGTGCTACACATAGTTTTGCATATCTGCCATTATATTTTTACAATGGATTGCCGAAATACTTTAAATAGTCGGAAATAAAAAATAAGAATGAGGTAGATGGCAGTGGAAAGAAAGAAAAAGGTTAGCATGAAACTGATTGCGGAGAAGTTAAATGTTTCTCCGGGAACTGTTTCGCTAACACTAAATGGGCGCGGAGACGAACTGCGGATATCGGAAGAAACTCAAAAAATGATTGTTGAAACTGCGAAAAAGATGGGATATCCATTAGAGAGAGTAAGAAAAAACCGACAGACAATAGGTGTCAATAATCTTCCGGTTGTGGTTTTGTTTATGCCGATTTTGAATGATGGAATCATCTCTCCGTATGACAGAATTATGGCTGGTCTGCACCAGTGTATGAAAGAGAAGGAAATTTGTGTTGAAATATTGGTTTGTCCTTTTCAATACAATCATTTAAAAGAAAAGTATCGGTATTTTGCCAGTAAATTTTGTACAGGTGCCATTATTTTTTCGGTGTCTGAAAATGATATACAAGATTTGATGTTACAGGATTTCGATATTCCTGTTGTGCTATTTAACAGATTAAATGAAAAATATCCGACGGTGTATATTGATGATTATGATATTGGTTATAATGTAGCGAAAATGTTCCATGAAAAAGGTTGCAAAAAAACTGCCATGTTTACTCCGGATTATAGAAACAAGCCGATTCTTATGAGAAAGATGGGGTTTGAGGCAGGTTGTGATGATTATGGGATTGAGTTACCTGAAAACTATAATCAAGTATGCCGGTTAGATAGCGGAGAGATTGAGCAGTGTATTGAAAAGATGTATGAGAAAAAACAAATTCCGGATATGTTTTTTTCTAATATGGACGATTTGGGGCTGCGGATTATTATTGCTTTGAAAGAAAAAGGAGTTCGCATACCAGAGGAAACAGAAGTTGTCTCCTATGGAGATCATGCGTGGACGAAGGCCATTGCTTCTGCGATGACTTGTATTCATTTAGACATTGAGGGAATGAGTGGTGCATGTTTACAATTATTGTGGGATATGATTCACAGTGGTGATTGGACGCCGGCTGCCATAATTTTTCAAAAACAGAGTATTTTTTAATCTTATTAATCAATTATTTTTT
>CAMVIN010000186.1 GCA_947167565.1 uncultured Clostridia bacterium
GCACTCTTGGCCTCTTCCTCGGCTTTCTCCTTTTCTTCTTTCGCTGTCTGGACCTCCTGTTTCGCTGCATCTCTCTCTTCCTCTGCTACTGTCAGCGCCTCCTTCGCACTCTTGGCCTCTTCCTCGGCTTTCTCCTTCGCCTCCTTCGCTGCCTGGGCTTCCTGTTTCGCCGTATCTCTTTCTTCCTCTGCTACTGTCAGCGCCTCCTTCGCACTCTTGGCCTCTTCCTCGGCTTTCTCCTTCGCCTCCTTCGCTGCCTGGGCTTCCTGTTTCGCTGCATCTCTCTCTTCCTCTGCTACTGTCAGCGCCTCCTTTGCACTCTTGGCCTCTTCCTCAGCTTTTTCCTGCGCTTCTTTCGCTATCTGAGCATCTTGCTTCGCTTTATCTAATTCTTCTTTTGTCTCACTTAACTCTCTCTTTAATTGTCCTAATTCTATAACTTCATAATTTGCTTTTACTACAACATCACAGTCAGGCATTTCAAAACTGACTTCAGATTTACTAATGTCAATATTTATATTACCAGAAACTAATTCCCAATTTTTAAACTGTTGGTACACATCCGACTCTTGAGCCTTAATCGTTACCAAATCACCAACTTTATATTCTCCTGAGCCCTCACCTTCATTTACAGTTAAGTTATACATTTCATATATGCTAATCTGGGCAATTACTGAAGCAGAATTATAATTATGATCTGCCTCCACCACAGCCCTAACATAATATATTCCCCTGTTAATTGGTGTACCACTTACCGGAATCTGACACTCATCATCTTCAAAATAACTATATACAATATTTCCTGTGCTTCCAATTACCCGGGCAGGTTCTATCTCAATTTTATCTCCTGTATAATTTATTTCCTGATTATTTAGCGTGATAACCGTATCAGCCTTATCAATTACAAAATTTTTAGTAATTGAATTTACATATTCACCCACACCAGAAATAATAACCGTTGCAGTTCCAGCATTAATATTATCCTTGTACTCAACCGTATAATCTATGCCTTCTTTCAATCCATCAATTTTTACTTCCGGTCTCAGTTCACTTCCTGTAAAAACACAATTTGGAATTTGTGAAATATTAGCATACCGGATATCTTTAACTAATGTTACAGATAATGGTTCACTAATTTCGCTCTCATAATATTCATCTGTTTCTCTAAATCTTTGATAAAATAAATAGGTATTTCCAACAATCAAATTTTCAAATACATTAGAAGTCTGCCAATTTACTCTATCGATTGAGTATTCATATCCTGTTATTTCTTTCAGTTTTACATAATCAGCTCCAAACTCTTCGACAACAGGGTTTATAGGAGAAACTTTTTTCTTAACAACATTGACACTAAAACTCTTTGTGATTCCGCAAAATGTAAGTGTTCCGGTTTTCTCACCTGTTGTGCTTGTATCAATGTCCTCTATATCATACTCTTTATTTTGCAAAATTCTTTCCGTGTAATCTTTATATACTACAGCAACCTCTAAATTGGACTTATCCAGCTGTTCATTAACATAACAATTGACTTCACCATCAATTTCCAGTTTTCTTATTTCTTTTTCAGATACATTAATTTCAAATGTCTTAACGACATCATAATATTTAACTGAAATTGTCTGCGAACCCAATTGATATTTATCAAATCCGCTGACAGAAAATCCCGAGGTTATTTCCCTAGTCACACCCCCCGAATAAGTTAAAACAAATTTCATACCAGTACAATCGAAATCTTCACCTAAATTGTAATTAACTTTATCCGGTTCCGTAAAACTTATTTCAGGATTGCCAGACAAATCAACATACTCGATTCCTTCATCATTACAATACTCTTTCAAAGTGCTATTTGAATAACCATATACAATCACATCATCAGCACCATAAAAAGCATTATCACCTACCGCATCTACTAATCCATCTACTATTACACTTGCCAATCCTACACAGCCATAAAAACTTCTTGCCGGTATAGTACTTATATTGTCTTTCAACTCTATATCTTTTAATTTGATACAGTCATAAAAGACACATTCACCCAATGATTCAAGACTTTCCGGTAATAGTGCATATTCAAGAGAACTGCATGATCTGAATGCGTATTTTCCAACAGTTTTTAATCCTACTGGTAACACAAGATCTTTCACGGATTTACAATTATACAGAGCATTATCACCGATTATCTCCAAACTTTTTCCAAATTCAAATTTTTTAAGATTTGTACATCCATAAAAGGCATAGTCTCCAATTCCTACCACACCATCTGACAGTATCATTTTTTCTAACGAAGCACAGCCATAAAACGTATAGTTCTCAATCTGCGTAATGCCAGAAGGAATATTAATATTAATCATTGAGTTGCAATTATAAAAAGCATATTTACCAATTGAATTCACGTTGGAATTTAACTTCATCTGTTCGAGAGCCTGGCATTCGTGAAATGCGTAATCTCCTATAGATTTCATTTTCCCTGCAATTGAAATACTTTTCAACGCTGCATCATTATCAAATGCATGAGCACCTATGTCAATAAAATCCCCCTTACAAACAAATTTTGTCAAACTTGTATTTTCACTAAATGAATAATCTCCTATCGTTTCCACATTACCTTCAATACTTATATTCTGAAGCGCAGCATTGTTAGAAAAAGCATTTTCTCCTATCGTTTCCACATTACCTTCAATACTTATATTCTGAAGCGCAGCATTGTTAGAAAAAGCATTTTCTCCTATCGTTAAAACACCCTGCTTTATAATAACCGCTTTGACATCACCTGTCTTTCCGTCATATACAGCATTGTTTACATAAGCATTTACTTTTCGAATAATAATCTCTGCGTTATTACATCCTGTGAATACAGAATTGCCAACGGCTTTTACCGTATCTGGAATTGATATTTCTTCTGCTGGCGCCTCAAAAAACGCATTATCCGAAATATCAGAAATACCATCCTCTATATAAATTTTCTTCACATTCTGTCCACCTAACAATCCTTCATTGATACTCTTGTTTAGGCACCGAATATTTACTGTTACATCTTCAATATTTTTAAATGCATCCTCTCCAATCCTCTGCATATAATCTGATATAGATACAAGCTTGATAGAAGAATCTTCAAAAATTTTTGTTTTCAATTCCACGCAGGTATTCGGTAAGTAAATTTCTTCACAAGAAACGTCCTTAAAGAACGCACCTTCCCCAATACTGGTTACCCCTTCCGGTATTTCAATATCCTGTAACTCTGCACACAATGCAAAAGCATAATCTCCAATTGTCGCAACTCCCTCTTCAACCACCACATGGTGAATTCCCTGATTATAGAGCAATTTGGAATTTAATTCCTCCTGAAGGCACCGGATTGTCACCTTCGATGATTGGGCTATTTGACTAAATGCCATACTTCCCATATCTGTTATGGAGTTTGGTATTGAGATCTCACTCAATTCACTGCACTTTCTAAATGCGTAGGCTCCAACATTAGTGACCTGATCAGGAATTCTTACGGACTGCAATTCAACACATCCATAACATGCATCAGCACCAATACTCAATAAACTATCAGGAAAATGTATCGTTGATATTTTTGTGTTTTTTAATGACTCTTTTCCAATTACTGTAATCTTATCATTTAAACTAATTTCATCCAATAGTATACAATTTTTGAAAACACCATCACTAATTTCTGTAAGCAAGTCAGGGATTATAATTTTAGAAACACTTTCACAATTTAAAAATGCATAACTTCCAATTTCTTTTAAAGATGATGGCAAATTTATCGCCTGTAAATTGATATCATCTGCAAAAACATACTCATCAATATATTCAATATTTTTCTTCAATGTAACTTTGGTTAAATAAATATTATTTCTAAAAGCTTCTGAATAAATTCTCAATACACTATTGGGAATGGTAACTTTTGTCAACCCTGCATTATAAAACGCAGATTGTCCAATAGATTCCACACTTGTTCCAATTACAATTGTTGACAAATTTGTACAATTGTAAAAGGTAAATTCTTCAATTGCTTTTGTGTTAATTCCAACTGTAACTGATGCAAGTGCCGTACAATTGTAAAATGAACTCCGTCCAAGAGTCAGAACTGAATCCGGTATCACTGCCTCTTCAAGAGAAGTACAATTATAGAACGCACCTTCTCCAATACTTTCAATTCCCTCTGCTATTGTAACACTTTTCAATTGAGTACAATTTTTAAATGCATAGGCGTCAACCTTGTTTACTGTTGCCGGAATGGTGACATTAGTCAATGCCTTACAGTTAAAAAATGCATACTCTCCAATCTCAAGCAGGTTTTTCCCAAAAGTGAGACTTTCTACTGTCTTTTCACCACTGATAGCATAATCATCTATTTTAATTACTTTTTTATTATCAATAACATTAGGAATAGATAGCGATTTGTCCGTGGTATCACAGCCAACTATTTTTACACCATCATCGTAATCTTCATAATAATAGGTTGTATTCCCTATTACATATGCTGTTCCAAGCAGATTAAACTTTAAATTATTTGACTTTACAAATGAATGTGCGTAAGAACCGCCATAAATGCTATAAGTAATACCAGATGGGAATGATGAAGTATATAGTCGACTAACACTCTGAGGCAATGTTACTTCTGTTAAAGACGTACAACCATAAAATGCTTCCGTATCAATAATATTAATTCCCGATGAAAAGTAAACATTTGTTATGTTTGACTTATTTTTAAAGAGTCCTTTTGAAATATATTTTACCTCTGGCGGAATAACTATATCACCAATGGCCGTTCCATTATATTTCAACAACAAGCCACTGATTACCACAAATTCATCTGATAAGTTTTGATACCACTTACAATTAGTAAAGGCATTTTCTCCCACAGATGTAATTCCTTCATTTAACTCAATATCTGTAATTTGACTACAATTACGAAAGGCCCATTCCGGTATCTGCGTTGCATCAGTAATTGTCACTTTTGTTAAGGTCTGCGGAATATTGTAGTGATAGGATGTACGGCCTGACACAGAATTTGTCGTATACCCAAAAATATATCCAAAAACTTTTTTAATTGAATCCGATGCCGTTCTTGATTCCCCTACAAATGGCAGACTTATTTCTTTCAGTCCACTACTACCAAAGGCTCCACATCCTATACTTGTAACACTATTCGGAACTTTAAGACTTGAAAGAAGATTACATCCACTAAATGCAGAATCCCCAATTGTTTCAATTGAATGCCCAAAATCTATTCTCTCTATTTTTCTGCATCCACTAAATGCATCATTTCCTATGGACACTAAACTATCATCAAAACTTATTTCTGATATAGAAGCACATGACCTAAAACTATATGCTCCAATTGACGTAAGTTTCTTCGGCAAATTTATTTTTTTCAACAAAGAACAATTTGAAAAAGCATACTGCTCAATCTTTGTTATATTTTGAGAAAAATCTACAGTTTCTAATCCGGTGTCAGAAAAACAGTATTCTGGTATTGATGTTATTCCATCTGGTAATTCTATTAAAGAGAGGTTGGAGCAATTAGAATATGCATACCTTCCAATACTCTTTACAGTATTTGGTATATTTATTTTTTTTAATTTTGTACAATTGTAAAAAGCATATGCTCCTAACGTTATAATCCCTTCATTTAACTCAATATTGGCAATTTGACTGCAATTATAAAAGGCGTCTTCCGGTATCTGCGTTGCATCAGTAATTGTCACTTTTGTTAAGGTCTGCGGAATA
>CAMVIN010000187.1 GCA_947167565.1 uncultured Clostridia bacterium
CTTCCGTTTCAGAAGGCGATTCTCAACAATGAGCTTCCACTCACCGTTGGTGGTGGTATCGGACAGTCAAGAATTTGTTTGTTTTTGTTGAAAAAAGCTCATATCGGAGAGGTTCAGGCATCCATCTGGCCGGATGAGGTAGTGGAAGAAGCGGAGAGCAAGGGACTCCATTTATTATAGAAGAAAGGCTTTCATAATGGATAATTTTACTTATTTTTCCCCGACCTATTTTGACTTTGGAAGGGGCGCACAAGCACACGTTGCGGATTTGATTCGAAAATATGGCGGGAGTAAGGTACTGCTGCATTATGGCGGCGGTTCGATTAAAAAGAGCGGTCTCTACGATGAAATTGTAAAGATTTTATCTGATGCAGGTATTCCTTTTGTCGAGTTGGGAGGTGTGAAACCCAATCCGCGTAATGGTCTCGTATATGAGGGGATAGAGCTTGCGAGAAAAGAACAGGTGGACTTTGTTCTTGCTGTCGGAGGCGGAAGCGTTATCGATTCATCTAAGGCAATTGCTGCCGGAAGTGTGTACGATGGCGATTTTATGGATTTTTACCGCGGAAAGGCATCTATTGAAAAAGCGCTCCCGGTAGGAACAATTCTCACAATTGCGGCAGCGGGAAGTGAGGGCTCTCCCGTCACTGTTATCACGGATGAAGAAACATTGATAAAAAAGGGTGCAAGAAGTGATTTGCTGCGCCCTAAATTCTCAATATTAAATCCGGAACTCACTTGTACTCTGCCACCGTATCAGACGGCTGCGGGGGCGACGGATATTATCATGCACATTTGTGAGAGATATTTTTCCAATACAGAAGAGGTGGAAATCACAGATCGTATGTGTGAAGCCGTGTTGAAGACGGTTATTTACGAGACACCGCGTGTGATGAAAGATCCGGATAACTATGAGGCGAGAGCCAATATTATGTGGTCAGGTATGCTGGCTCACAATAATATATGTGGTGTTGGGAGAGAGCAGGACTGGGCAAGTCATCATATGGAACATGAACTATCTGCGCTCTACGATGTGACTCATGGAGCGGGACTTGCGGTCATTGCGCCGAAGTGGATGCGTTATGTGTTGGAGATCAATCCGCATAAACTTGTACAATTTGCTACCCGTGTGTGGGACATTCCGATGGATGAAAATGACTCAAAGGCTACAGCTCTCAAGGGAATTGAGGCGTTTGAGGCATTTTTGAAAGAGATTGGTATGCCGGAAACCTTCGCTGATGTCGGTGCCAAAAAAGAAGACATTGAATTGATGACGGATAAAGTGCTGCGCACAAAAGATACGGAAGGTTTTTATGTAAAACTCAAGCGCGACGATGTTATCAAAATATATGAGAACTGTGTATAAGGATAGAGAAGGAGACAGGCATGGACCAGAAGGCTTTTTTAAAGCAGATGGCAGACTTGGTTGATTTTGCCAGAACAAAGGATAGTGTGCTGACCAAAGAAGAAGTCGCAGATTACTGTAGTGATTTGAAACTGACCGATAATCAGTTAGAACTGGTATATGCTTATCTTGCAGAAAACCAGGTGCAGGTCAAAGGATATGCCGCAAACCGACAGGATATGGCGATGGAGGAGGAAGACGGGACTGCCCCGGAAAAAGAAAAGTCCGGGAAGAGTCAGGATTCCAAGTATCTTCGGATATACCGGAAAGAGCTCCGGGAATTGCCGGAGTACACGGAGCAAATGCGCCGGGAAATGTATGAGAGACTGCGCAGGGGCGAGGAAGAAGTGGTATCTTCTGTGATTGAGGCGCATCTTCAGAGAGTGGTCACGTTGGCGGGGAAATACAGGAATCGAGGCGTGCTGTTGGAAGATTTGATACAAGAGGGAAATCTTGAACTGATTACCTGTGTGTCTATGCTCTGTGGAAATGCCGAGGTAGTGGATTACAAGAAGGCAATCGATCATGCTGTGCGAAGTCGCCTGATTGAGTTGGTGGATGCTGAGATTGAAGCGCTTGATGGCATAAGCGGTGTGCTTGCTAAGACGAATCTTCTTCTTGAGGCGACAAGAGCGTTGGCGGAAGAATATGGAAGAATTGCTACCATTGAGGAATTGGCGGAATTTACCAGGATGGAGATGGAAGAAATTCAGATGTATGTGGATTTGTCGCTCAACAAAATAGAGTTGGGCAAGGGAGAGATAACAAATGGAATATAATTCATTAGGGGCTGTTGTTGAGCCCCTTTGTTTATGGTATGAGGAAAATAAACGGAGCATGCCGTGGCGGGATAATCCGGCACCTTATCATGTCTGGATTTCGGAGATTATGCTCCAACAGACGCGTATTGAGGCGGCAAAAGGTTATTATGAGAGGTTTTTAAAACGTCTTCCCACAATTGAATCTTTAGCAGATGTGTCGGAAGAGGAATTGCTTAAATTATGGGAGGGACTCGGCTACTACAACCGGGCGAGAAATCTCCACAAAGCAGCAAAAATTCTGGTGGAAAAGTATGAGGGAAATCTGCCGGCGGATTATGGTCTGCTGCTTGAACTTCCAGGAGTCGGAAGTTATACCGCAGGAGCGATAGCGTCAATAGCTTACGGTATTACGGCCCCGGCGGTGGACGGCAATGTGCTTCGTGTTCTTATGCGCTTTATGAATTGCCGCGACGACATTTCAAAAATGTCAGTGAGAAAAAAGATGGAACGGTCACTTTTAAAAGTGATTCCAAAGGAATATCCGGGAAAATTTAATCAGGCGCTAATGGAACTTGGTGAGGTAATATGCATTCCCAATGGAACTCCCGCCTGTGCGAAATGTCCATTGACGAAGGATTGTCTTGCAAAGCGTGAGGGAACACAGATGGAACTTCCGGTAAAGCCGGAGAAAAAGGCGAGAAGAATAGAAAAGAAAACCGTTCTTATAATAGAACGTGGAAATGAAGTGGGAATTGTGCAGCGGCCAAGAGAGGGGCTGCTTGCAGGTATGTGGGAATTCCCGTCTTTGGATGGATATTTGACACTGGGGCAAATAAAAAAATACTTTGAGGAGAGCGGCGCGGAGTTTGATGCAGTAAGAAAAGGTGTGACGGGGAAACATGTGTTTTCGCATGTAGAGTGGCATATGAAAGGCTTTTGCGTAATTCTTAAAGAAAAATGTGATAATCTGCCTATACAACATATAGTCTGGGCAAAAAAAGAGGAATTAGAGAATCGGTACGCAGTTCCGGTTGCATACCATGTGTTCTTACGAGAGTTGGAACAGTGAAAAATTCTCTTATTTCCGTTGTTTTTTGTCTTCTACAAGAATAGTAAAGATACAAGGTGTTGTGCCTTTGCTGAAAAAAATCAAAAAAATTTACAAGATGTGGTGGACAAGAAAAGGTCGTGATGATATAATAGGTCGCATAGACTATTTTTTGGGTATTTTTGCGAAAGGAGCTGCACGAAAGTGAGAGTTATTAAGAGGGATGGTAGAACGGTAGATTATGACAGAAACAAGATCTTGATTGCGATTCGGAAGGCGAATGCAGAGGTTGATCCTTTTGATAAAGCATCGGATGATTTGATCGAGGGGATTATTGCCGGGATTGAGAATGCCAAGAGAGAGACTATGCAGGTGGAAGACATTCAGGATGTCATTGAACAAAAACTGATGGCGGCCGGCAAGTTTGATCTCGCTAAAAAATATATTATCTATCGTTACACGAGAGAACTGGTCAGAAAAGCAAATACAACCGATGATTCGATTATGAGTCTGATTCAGAACAGTAACAAAGATGTTATGGAGGAGAACTCCAATAAGAATGCCTATGTAGCCAGCACGCAGAGAGATTTGATTGCCGGTGAGGTGTCCAAGGATTTGACTAAGCGTATTCTGCTTCCGGAGAAGATTACTAAGGCTCATGAAGAGGGAGTTCTTCATTTCCACGATATGGATTATTTTATTCAGCCAATTTTCAACTGTTGTCTGATTAATATTGGGGATATGCTGGACAACGGAACAGTAATGAATGGCAAATTGATTGAGAGTCCAAAGAGTTTTCAGGTGGCATGTACGGTTGTGACGCAGATTATTTCGGCAGTTGCCAGCAGTCAGTATGGCGGACAGTCTGTGGATACGAGACATCTTGGTAAATATCTGCGCAAGACGACAGAGAAGTACCGTGCGCATTATCTGGAGAAGTTTGGGGATCGGATGGATGCTGAGACGATAGAACAGTTTGTAAAGGATCGGGTGTATGATGAACTCCGCTCCGGTGTACAGACGATTCAGTATCAGATTAATACGTTGATGACGACGAATGGGCAGTCTCCTTTTGTAACGCTCTTTTTGAATTTGGACAAGGATGATGAATATATCAATGAAAATGCGATGATTATTGAGGAAATTCTTCGTCAGCGTCTGGAAGGAATTAAGAATGAAAAAGGTGTCTTTGTGACACCGGCTTTCCCGAAACTCATTTACGTGCTGGATGAACATAATGCATTGAAGGGAGGCAAGTATGATTACATTACCAAACTTGCCGTGGAATGTTCTGCTAAGAGAATGTATCCGGATTATATATCTGCGAAGAAGATGCGTGAGAATTATGAGGGGAATGTTTATAGCTGTATGGGATGTCGCAGTTTCCTTGCTCCGTGGAAGGATGAGAACGGTGAGTACAAATTCGAGGGACGCTTTAATCAGGGCGTGGTCAGTCTCAATCTTCCGCAGATTGGTATTCTTGCAAAAGGAGACAGAGAATATTTCTGGCAGCTTCTTGAGGAGAGATTATCTCTGTGCTTTGAGGCTTTGATGTGCCGACATCGAGCATTGGAGGGAGTTACCAGTGATGTCAGTCCGATTCATTGGCAGTATGGTGCGATTGCCCGTTTGGAAAAGGGACAGAAAATTGATGAACTTCTGCATGACGGGTATTCATCGATTTCTCTTGGATATATCGGACTATATGAGGTGACAAAACTCATGACAGGCGAGAGTCAGACAACGGAAAAAGGATGTGAATTTGCGAAAGCGCTGATGAAGCGTCTTCGTCGTGCAACAGATACATGGAAAGAGGAGACAGGGATTGGGTTTGCTCTTTACGGGACTCCGGCGGAGAGTCTGTGCTACCGGTTTGCGGAGATTGATAAGAAGCGCTTTGGCGTGATTGAAGATGTCACGGACAAAGGGTATTATACAAATTCATACCATGTGGATGTCCGTGAAAAGATTGATGCATTTAGTAAATTTGATTTTGAAGCGCAGTTTCAGGTGATTTCTGCCGGTGGTGCGATTTCTTATGTGGAAGTGCCGAACATGCAGCATAACCTGACGGCGATGGAGGAAGTTGTAAAATATATTTATGACCATATCCAATATGCAGAATTCAATACCAAATCAGATTATTGTCATGTGTGTGGATATGACGGAGAGATTATCGTAAATGACAATCTTGAATGGGAGTGTCCGAATTGTGGCAATAAGGATCACGGCAAGATGAATGTTACTAGAAGAACCTGTGGCTATTTGGGGGAGAATTTTTGGAATGTCGGTAAAACAAAGGAGATTAATTCTCGTGTTCTTCACCTGTAAATAGAAAGGAATTGGTGAAAAGAGGCGGTGTTGGCGTGAATTACGCAGATATCAAACAATATGATATAGCAAATGGAGACGGAGTGAGGGTGTCATTGTTTGTCAGTGGATGTACTCATCACTGCAAAGGATGTTTTAACAAAGAAACATGGGATTTTAATTACGGTGAGCCGTTTACGGATAAGG
>CAMVIN010000188.1 GCA_947167565.1 uncultured Clostridia bacterium
CCGCAAAAATATATTTTGTTCTGAAATGGGGCTACATCAATAAACCACAGGGCAGTGTCTGTGAGTTCCCCCTGATATGTGTTTTTGGTAAGGCGTTCCCAGATGATGTTTGATAATACATTTTCTGAATTTGCTTTCTTTAGTTCAGTAATCTTATTTGTAATTTCGTATTTAGTAAGTGTTTTCATATCTAAATCCTGACTAACTAAAATTTTATATTATCTGTAAAAGTAATGCACAAAAATTTGTACAATATATTACACTAACACACATCCATCAACTGCAATAACTTGGCCCGAAAGATAAGAAGACATATTAGATGCTAAAAACACACAAACATCGGCAATTTCTCGTGGTTCACCTAGTCTTCCAAAAGGTATGTTATCGATATGTTTTTGAAGGATGGCCTCACCTACAGAACGCATCATATCGGTATCGATCATTCCGGGCGCTATAGCATTCACGCGTATCCCGTGATAAGCGAGTTCTTTGGCTGCAGTTTTGGTCATTGAAATGACAGCTCCTTTAGTAGAAGAGTACACAATCTGTCCCGGATTTCCTGTCAATCCTACAATGGAAGAAAGATTTATTATACTTCCCTTTCGTTTCGGAATCATTAACTTTGCACTCCATTGCAAAAGATCCATCATGCCGAAAACATTCACTTTATATATTCTTTCAATCAATGATTGAGTAACGGTTCCTATTAGGGCGTCTTCCATTACGCCTGCGTTGTTTACTAATGTATCCAAATAACCACATTCTTTTTTTATACGCAATATTGCATTCTTAACTTCTTCCTGATTAGATACATCAAAATACATAGGAATAATTCGGCAGGAACTTTCTTCTTTTAATTGTGAAATTGTATCATCGATACTGCCTTCAATAACATCATTCGCAAAAATAGTAACCGCTCCTGCTTTTGCAAATGCTTCAAGAGTTGCTTTTCCCAGGCCCTTGCCTGCTCCGGTAATAAGGGCTACATGATTTTGTAGCAGATTTTGATAATTACTCATACTGTTCCACCACATTTTTCTACAAGGGTGCAAATTGCATCCGCAGATATGAAATTATCAGACACAATGTCCAATGCATCAATTAAAATATCATATTTTGATTCTAATTCAGAGACAAGATTAACAATATCAAATGAATCCAAATATCCGTCTTCAATATAATTTTTGCTCTCCTTAAAATCAAATTCAGGTCGAAGTTCTGTTAAAATTTCATAAATTGTTTCCATATCAATTTTCTCCTTTTTTATTTATTATTTTATTATAGGCAAGCCTGTTTATCTTACCATTGGTATTCCGCAATAATTCCTCTTCTTCATTCCAATTTGTAGGAATCATATATTTAGGAAATACTTTTAATAGTTCTTTTCGTATCTCAGTAACTTTTCTGTCCTTTTTTTCAAAAAATACTACTATTTGCTTGGCATTGTAGTCATAGACAACACATGCGTTTTTGACAAGTTTCAAGCCATTTACAAGAACATGCTCAATTTCTCCGAGTTCAATTCTGTAACCCATATGTTTTATCAAGCTGTCTTTTCGCCCTTTGAAATGATATAGACCATCTCGTTTATCTATATAAGCGATGTCACCAGTTCGGTATATTAATTCAGGATAAGAATTGTTTAATGGGTTCTGGGTAAAAACAGTGGCCGTTTTTTCGGGATCATTATAATACCCCATTGCCAAAGATGTACCTCTCACACATATTTCTCCTTCTTCTCCTGCATCACATAATTCATCGTTTTCATTTAAGAGCAGGATATCCGTATTATTACATGGTATTCCGATAGGAATCGCCTCATTATCATCAATTTCCTTATCAACAACATAATAAATACAGTCCAATGTAATTTCAATTGGTCCGTATAGGTTTGCAAATGTCACCTCTGGCAAATGTTCCTTCCAATAATTGAACTTTTTTGTCGGAAATACTTCTCCGGCAAACCATATTATCTTTAAGTCTGGCAGATCAATCCTTGACAATAGATCCATATTGGCAATATTGACCATGATAGTAGGAACCCAGAATAAAAAGGTTGCTTTACTTTCTTTTAAATTAGTTAAAAGTTCCGCTGGAAATGAGGCTTTTGTCTCATCTAACATAACGATTGTCGCTCCCATCCCCATCATCAGTGTTAGTTCATACTGATATATATCAAACACGGCAGGAGACAGAGAACCAATTCTTTCTTCATCCGTAAACGCAAATGTTTCTATTGACCAGTCATAAAAGTCAAAAAAACTCTTATGATTAAGCACCACCCCTTTGGGAGTACCGGTTGAGCCGGATGTATTAATAATACAGAATGGATCGGTGTCTATTTGTCTGCTGATTCGATGGTTTATAGGATTTTCGTCAATACTAGTACTCCAATTAACTTTATTAATATCAATAACAAATACTTTTTGGTCTAGCACTAACTTATCTGTATATTCAGCCGTAGAAATAATACCAATTGGTTGTATGTTAGATATGATATTATTGAGTCGTTCAGCCGGAAGTTTCACATCCAAATTAGAAAAAATATTATGTGAAAATAGGACTGCTAAGTCTGCGTATACAAGTTCAATTGATTTTGGGAGAAGAACCAAAATAGGTTTGTTCTGCAAATCACTGGCCTGACAAATAAAATTAGAGAGAACTTTTGCATATGATTCCAATTCTTCAAAAGAAATCTCTCTGTTTTTATGTACAACAGCAGTTTTGTTTCTAAACTTTCTGGCTGTATTTATAAAAATATTAGCCCAGTTTTTTCTCATACATTTTCACCCTTTCAACTCATAGATTTGAAATTATATTTTCACAAAATTCCAATTTATCATTTTCCATAACTATAGATGCCCATGTTAGCCCAGCACCAAAACCTGAAATACAATACAGATGTTTCTCTGTTAAAAGTATGTCTGACAAATAAGTTGACATAACAGCCGGAATTGTACCGGAATCAGAATTCCCCAAATTTGATGTTAACTCCATTGGCACCTTTTCAAAAGGCACTTTTAATGATGAAGCTAACTTTTGTAACATAAATTTGTTTGGTTGATGAAACAAAAAATAGTCAATATCATCAACCATATGCCCACTTCTATTAATGATATCTTTTAAAGCGGGTGGTAATTCTTTTTGCACAAAATTAAACACAGAGGATCCATCCATTATCACTCCGGTGCAAGGTATATTAGTTGTCCTTTTTGAAATTATATCAGAAGTCATTGGATGTCTGAACGCTCCATGTTTTATTAAAAGCGCATTTCTGTTTACTCCGTCATTAAAATAACTGCAATTAATTTCACTATTACTGAGTGAATTTTCGACTATAGTAATATTGGCAATATCTCCGCCAAATTGAGGATGTTCAAATTTGGGTTCATTTTCCATAGATTTTCGATTAAAAACCTCACCGGTACATAGTAAAATCTTTTTATTCTGCATTTGGTCTAAATATAAAAAAGAATGAATTAATCCAACAACAAATCCTGCGCAAGCCTGAGGCATATCAATACATAAAACATCATTAGGGAGATTTAATTCTCCTTGAATAATGCAACTTATAGATGGTTCAATATAGTCTTGTGACAAAGTACAGACAATAATTCCACCTATATCCTCTTTTTTTATTTTTTTTTCATTTATTATTTTTTTTGCTCCAACCAACAATAAATCGGAAAGAGTAGTAGTTCCTTTTGCGCGTCTTCTTGTGCCATAACCTATTATTTTTTTTAATCTAATTGATTTTGTATCTTCCGGATTAATAACTTCGTCTTCCATTTTATAAGTGTTTTCAGGCAGGATAGAAATTACGCCGGATATCTTTTTGCTGTTAAAATTAAAATACATAGTTAAACTCCTAATTCTATAATGTACTAAAAATTAGCCAATATAATCCAATATATCCTGAACTGTCTTGAATGCCTGAATTTCAGCCACAGTCAATCTACGTTTTTGCTCTTTTTTTACCCATGTAACCAAATATAGTTTAAAAAAAGAGTCATATTCATCAATGTCATCCAAAATCATATCAGGGGAGAGTTCTTCCTCATCTAAATCCATCATTTCCGCAATAATTCTTATCTTTTCAGTATCCTGCATATTTCATAATCTCCTTTCATCGAACAAAAATATAATTATAAATGTGCTCACTGGGAGCGCCACGTCTTTTTTGCGCCTTTACATTTTCCTGATCCATCCAGCAATAAGAATATGTTACTTTATGCTCGCATATTGCGTTCAATAATATCTTCCGCTCAATACTGTAAAGAACATCAGCAGTCCCCATATTATACGAGAGATTAAAATATATTTTTTTACCCTCAATACGAAAAATGCAAATACAGTAAATATGACCATTTTCCTTCTCAACATATATATTTTTATTCGATATTAAATCAGCAAGATCCTTGTCGCAAAAAAAATGGTCTGCCCTTTCATCAAATTGATTTTTAATACAGCACTGTATGTCTGGAATGTCTTCCATTGTGGCAAATTGTCCATAATTTTCATTATAGAAATTATTCATTCGGCTTTTCTCATAATTTCTTTTTGTTTCCTCATAACTCTGCAAAGTCGTCCCGTATCTTTCAAAAGTTTTATACCACCGAAAACCAGTATTTTCAATCCACCGATAGGAATCCAAACTTTCTTTGCTCACAATCTCTATTACTTCTTCACCCTGTATATTTTGCTTTAACAAGAAGATTAAATCCGATGGTTCAACGGTATAAAAAAACACACGATAAATATTTCCCTCTTTAAAGCCAAAAAGAACAGTTTTTTCTGTCTCATAAATATCAAAAAGAAGTTTATCCTTATCTGAATAGTTCATATAATAATTGGATATCATTTTTTTCCCTGGAACACGTATTTTTTTCGAACGTACAAGGATATCACGAATTTCCATTTTCATCAAATAACACCTCTTTTTTGTTAAAGATTATGATTTAGTCCTCCACTGACTGAAATTATTTCACCAGTCATATACTTTGCCTCATCCCCCAACAGGTAACATATAATACGGGCCATATCATCACAAGGTATGAGACCAAAGGGCTGTTTGTTTTCCGAATGAGTATTTTTTGATGTTGTTGACGAAGTGCTTACAACATCGGATAAAAGTTCTCCTTTTTCAGAAGACATCCGGCTTGAAACACCGCCAGGCAGTATAGCGTTTACACGGATTCTTCTGTTAGTAAATTCTTTTGCAGCCGTCTTTACCGCAGCATTCAAAGCGGCTTTTGACATCGAATAGGATACCATACCTACATCACACATTCTGCTTGACAGAGATGAAACGGCAACGATTGACGAACCATCGGCGGAATATCTTTTGCTGTAAAAATATTTACACATCCTTACAAACGAAAAGCAATTGATTCGCATTAATGACTGCATTGTTTCAGTATTGATAGACTTTATCGGTCTCAGTTCATCTGCACCTGCACAATATATCATTCCATTTAATTTAAATTGCTTTTCTTTACACGGAGCAAATATTTTCTCGATGTCCTGTATATTGTCCAAATCGTACGGAACAGGTTCTATAATGCCCGGTAAATTCTCTTTTAACGCCGATAACTTATCCTGATTTCTGCCAACTATGATGATGCATGTATCATCATTAGCAAGCTTTTTCACACAGGCTTCGCCAATTCCGGATGTCGCGCCTGTTACTAAATAATATCTCATCAATTAATCACCCA
>CAMVIN010000189.1 GCA_947167565.1 uncultured Clostridia bacterium
GATACACCAATTTGGATTCAGAGAAAGGTTTTGAATTTTTCCAGAATTTTATGAAAAATAATGGAATACTGGAAGAATTGGAAAAACTTGGAATCGAAGAGGGAGATACCGTCAAAATATATGGATGGCAGTTCGAATATTATAGATAATTTGTTACTAACCGGCTATGGATGATGGACGGAACAGTTACAATAATTTAATGGAGGTAATTATGACAAGCAAACAGCGTGCTTACTTAAAAAGTCTTGCTATGTCGCTTGAACCTGTATATCAGGTTGGAAAGGCGACTATCACTCCTGAAATGACAAAAGGAATTGATGAGGTTTTAGAAGCAAGAGAATTGATAAAAATCAGTGTATTGAAAAACTGTGTGGCGGATCCAAAGGAAATTGCTCAGATTTTGGCGGAGAGGACTCATTCAGAGGTTGTTCAAGTCATCGGTAAAAAGATTGTGCTGTACCGCAAGTCTTCTACAAAACCGAAAATTGAACTTCCTGCCGCAGATAAAGTGAAAAAGGGATGAGTCGGATGAAAAAAATAGGAATTATGGGAGGCACATTTAATCCCATACACAATGGACATCTGCGAATGGCGCAGGCGGCAATGAGACAGTATCATTTAGAGGAAGTTCTGTTTGTGCCATCCAAAAATCCTCCGCATAAAAAGAAAAAAGAAATTATAGGAGAAGAACATCGGGCAAGAATGATATGTCTGGCGATTGATGGTATTTCCGGTTTTTCTTTTTCGGACATAGAATTGAAACGATCGGGGACAACCTATACCTGTGATACTTTGTCGAAACTTCGGGAAGTTCATCCGACATGGGAGTTATTCTTTATTCTTGGCGGGGATTCGCTTGAGAGTCTGGATGACTGGCATATGCCGGAAAAAATCATGAATCAGTGTACGATACTTGCTGCTCCGAGATACGGTGTGAATGAGAAAGATTTTCTGGCATTATGTAAGGAAAAGGCTGAGAAATATTCTGGTACCGTACTACCTGTTCATATGGAAGAATTAGAAATTTCTTCGCGGGCAATCCGAGAGAATGTTAAAAAGGGAGAATCATTATTATCGATTTGTCCGGAGAAAGTAGAAAAGTATATCGCACTTCACGGTTTGTATGGTGCAAAAAAGCACAAAATTTTCTATGACGATGAAAACTATAACGAGTATATCACAGAATTGTTGACTTGCATAGAGGCGACTCTGCGTCCAAAGCGATATCAGCATACATTGGGAGTGGCACAAACTGCTGCAACGCTTGGTTTTTGCTATTTCTCATCTGACTCAGATTGTAAGCGGGCAGAATTGGCGGGGATTCTTCATGATTGTGCAAAATATCTTACGGGTGATGAAATGATACAATTATGTGAAAAACACAAGATTACGCTCACAGAAACAGAACGGATAAACACCGCTTTGATTCATGGCAAATTGGGAGCTTATCTGGCAAAAAAACGATATGGCATAAGGGATGCGGAAATATTGTCCTCCGTTCAGTATCACACGACTGGTAAACCCAAAATGACAACACTGGAAAAGATAATCTATGTGGCTGACTATATTGAGTCGGGAAGAAAAATGAATTGTATGCCATATTCGCTGGCTGAGGTAAGAAAGAAATGTTATCAGGATTTAGATAAGGGACTGCTCATGATACTGACAAACACAGTGGAGTACTTAAAAAAATCTGACAGAAAAATTGACGAGATGACAACAATAACTTATGAGTACTACAAGGAAAGGGTGAAATTATAATGAAAAAGACAGCGAAAGATATTGTTAAAATCGCCTATGACGCATTGGATGAAAAATTGGGACAGGATATTGAGATTTTGAAAATTGATGAGATATCTGTCATTGCAGATTACCTGATTATTGCGAGCGGTAATAACCAGAATCAGATTAATGCCATGACGGATTTAACAGAAGAAAAACTGGCAATGGAAGGAATTCATCCGAAACGCATCGAAGGGAATAAGAATTCAACATGGGTTCTTATGGACTACGGTGATGTGATTATTCATGTGTTCTCGAAAGAAGATCGTTTATTCTATGATTTAGAACGTATCTGGCGAGACGGAGAAAATGTGAGTAGAGACAGTCTGGGATGAACGCAACCTCGCACTCGCATTCGTAGCCGCTTTGCGGCTACGAATGCGGTGCTGGCTGGTTCTCACATCAAACGGAACAGACCAACCACTTTTCCGAGAATAAGTACCTCATCGACGTAAATGGGATCCATCGTATCATTTTCCGGCTGCAAGCGGTAACGGTTTTCTTCTTTATAATAGGTCTTGACCGTGGCGGAATCTTCAATAAGTGCAACGACAATATCGCCGTTTCGGGCCGTATTCACCTGTTGTACAATAATCTTATCGCCGTCATAAATACCGGCATTAATCATACTCTCGCCACGAACATCCAGCATAAATAAATTTCCTGATGGAAGTTCTGATGATGGAACCGGAAAATAACCGCTGATATTCTGCTCGGCAAAAATCGGCTGTCCGGCAGCAACCTGACCAATCATTGGAATATTGCGCATCTCGCGGCGTGTCATATTAAATTCATCGTCTACAATCTCAATCGCTCTTGGCTTGGTCGGATCACGACGTATGTATCCGTTTTTCTCAAGAGTTTCCAGATGCGAGTGAACAGATGATGTGGATTTGAGATTGACGGCACTGCAAATCTCTCTGACTGCAGGTGGATACCCTTTCTCGATAATCTGAGTTTTAATATATTCCAATATTTCTGACTGTTTTTTAGAAATTCTACCGTTTCCCATTGTAACTATAATCTCCTTCCGGCAAAAGTACTTGCTTTTGCAAAAAATACCACTAGAATTATAACATGAACAAATGTTTTTGTCAAACAGATGTTCTGTTTTCTTTTTTTTGAAATCTTGGATAAAATTATGGTAGACAAACACGTGTGAAATGGTTATAATATGTAATGGCACAAGAGGAAAATAATAATAGAAGGAGTACACAAAAAGTGAGCGATAAAGAAAATTTTTTTAATAAACTGAAAAATGAAGAACACAGAGGCTTTGAGATTACCATGTTTTCAGTCAGTGTTTGTGTTGCAGTTGTCATGTTGATTAGTGTGATTATGTTATTGGTGTACTGGCACAAAGCCAATGCGGATAAGATTTCTGATGAAGAGGTTAATGCGACTAACGTTGCCGTGACGGAAGCGGCTGTTACTGTGACAGAGAAGCCGAACGAGGTGACGACCGGCTCTGCAGTTGTGACAGAGAATGATTTTGATGAAGATGATGATGTGGATGATGAATTGAAAGAGGCCACTTATGCATATACAACAACAAAAGTGAATATGCGAAATGATGGCTCGTTGACTGCTGATGTTGTCACAAAAGTTCCGGCCGGTAAGAAAGTAAAGATTATTGAATTGACAGAAGACCATAAGTGGATGAAAGTTACCTATAATGGAGAGACAGGATACATTAGTGTCATGTATCTCACAACAACGAAGCCTGTTGCCACAGCTACTCCGGCGGCAGAGACCACTGCGCCGCAGAGAACAGTTGCTCCGTCTACGACCACGGCAACACCGAGAGCAACAAAGACGCCAAAGCCGGTGAAGACTGCTAAGCCTACAAAGACAAAGAAGCCAAAAGTGACAGAGGAACCGGAAGAAGAGCCGGAAGAGACAGAAATACCGGCAACAGCAGCTCCGACGGAAGTGCCGGCAACAGCAGTTCCAACGGAAAAGCCGAAACCGACAGCAGCTCCGACAGAAGTACCGGCAACAGCAGTTCCGACGGAAGAAGAGTCCGGTGAGTAATTGATATGGCAAAAGAAGTAGTAAGTAGTGAGGTTACCATGGAACAATTGACACCTATGATGCAGCAATACATGGAGACAAAAGAACAATATAAAGACTGTATACTATTTTATCGTCTGGGTGATTTTTATGAGATGTTTTTTGAAGATGCAAAATGCGTTTCAAAAGAATTAGAACTTACTCTGACGGGTAAAAGTTGTGGATTAAAAGAAAGGGCACCCATGTGTGGTGTCCCCTTTCATTCTGCTGAAGGATATATTGATCGGCTGGTAGAGCGCGGTTATAAAGTTGCTATCTGTGAACAGGTGGAGGATCCGAAGCAGGCAAAAGGTCTTGTGAAGAGGGATGTTATACGGATTGTTACACCGGGAACGAATTGTTCCGCTACCTCTTTGGATGAGACCAGAAACAATTATTTGATGGGAATTGTTTCCACAGAGGGAAACTTTGGAATTTCAGTAGCAGATGTATCAACCGGAGAATTTAAACTAACAGAAGTTGATAGCGTCAGCAAATTATTAGACGAGATTAACCGTCTCATGCCTTCGGAGATTATCTGTAATGATTCCTTTTACATTTGCGGAGTTGATTTGACGGATTTATCGGATCGATTAGGAATTGTGATTTCAGCGTTAGAACCGAGATTTTTTGATAGAGGAAATGGAACAAAAGCTCTTTGTCGTCATTTTGGCGTTTCAACCCTTCAGGGACTTGGGTTGCAGGATTATAGCAGCGGCATTGTGGCTGCCGGTTGCGTGATGCAGTATTTAGAAGAAACACAGAAGTGCTCACTGGCTCATATTTCTCATTTAATTCCTTACCAGACAGGTAAATTTATGCTCCTTGATCGCAATACAAGGAGAAATCTTGAACTGATAGAAACACTTCGTGAGAAGCAGAAACGCGGTTCGCTTTTATGGGTGCTGGATAAGACTAAGACTGCCATGGGAGCACGTAAATTGCGCAGTTGTCTGGAACAACCATTAATTGAGGAAAAAGAGATGATAAATCGCTTGGATGCGATAGAAGAATTGAATTCAAATGTGATTACAAGAGAAGAGTTAAGAGAATATTTGAATCCGGTTTATGATTTAGAACGTCTTCTCAGTAAAATTAGTTATAAAACTGTAAATCCACGGGACATGATTGCGCTGGAGTCTTCGTTGTCTATGCTGCCTCACATTCGTTTCCTCTGTAGTAATTTTCAGTCCGGACTATTCCGTGACATGACAGAACAGTTGGATCCGTTGGAAGACATTTACTCTCTGATACATAATTCAATTGAAGAGGAACCTCCGGTCTCTGTGCGTGAAGGTGGTATTTTTAAGACAGGATATCATGAGGAAATCGACCGTTTGAGAAATGCTAAGACAGAGGGAAAAGACTGGCTGGCACAGTTGGAAGCCAGAGAAAAAGAAAGTACAGGGATTAAGAATCTTCGGATAAAATACAATAAAGTTTTTGGCTACTATCTGGAGGTGACCAAATCCTATGTGGAGCTTGTCCCGGAGAATTGGATTCGTAAACAGACATTGACAAATGCGGAGCGGTATACGACACAAGAACTTAAAGAAATGGAGGACACCATTCTCGGGGCAGAAGATCGATTATATAGTTTAGAATATGCCGTGTTTTGTGAGTTGAGAGATAAAGTGTTCGAGCAAATGGATCGCATTCAGCGAACCGCTTCTGTGATTGCTATGTTGGATATGATTGCCTCTCTCGCATATGTGGCAGAGCACAACCATTATGTGAGACCGACATTAAATCATGATGGAATCATTCACATTAAAAGTGGTCGTCATCCTGTGATTGAGCAGATGATTGAACATGATATGTTTATTGCCAATGACACCTATTTGGATGAGGAAACCCATAATATTGTTATTATT
>CAMVIN010000190.1 GCA_947167565.1 uncultured Clostridia bacterium
AGGTATCCGCGATGATTTTATAATTTAGTGTAATACCGAGCGGACTGATTTCCAGTGAATCGATGATACAATCGTAGCCTTCATACTCATCACAGTGGAATTTCTCATTTTGTGCCAGTTTTAATGAGTCGGTCTTTTCCGGTATTTTTAGTTTGAATTTCCACGTGCCGCCGGAAAGCGTAGTATTTTCAAATTGATAATGTTTCTCCTCTGTTCTGAGGACCAGTTTTTTGTGAACTGTCAGTATTTTAGTTTTCTCCGATAATTCGGCAGAATCATACAGGTGGAAGTCGCAATCCTCCATGTACTGAATCGACGGGTCATCTGGATTTTCATCGTAAAAAATGCCGCTGTAACTGAAGCCGAAATTTTCCGGATTCAAATCAGTAAATGTTAGTTCCTCATCGTCAAAATATAACTGGTTTACCGGGTCCCCGGCCTCGTTCAGTGTTTCCAGAGAACGATTTTTTGGCAGAATCGAAGTGCCATCTGTTCGTATCAGATTGTATACGATAATAAAATGGTTATCTCCGTCCCGAACAATGGCATCGGCTGTCATTTTTATGCCGCCGGAAGTCGCTGACTCGTGTAACGCGGAGGTCATGTTGTCAATAATCTCCTGTGAGTCGTCATCAGAGGAACCGTACAGCCAGTTGAGTGGGGAGAGATTGACGTGTGCTACTTTGGAAGCATAGGTCACGCCGCCGCTCAAAATCAATATAACTGAGAGAAGAGCCGCCGCGACCGCCTCGCGTTTTAAGTGAAACGGTGTCCGTTTGCCGGAGTGCTCTACGGCGCTCTCCAATATAATGCGCTGCATATTTTTTTCAAATTGTTCGGAAAAATTATGCTCTGTCCCAGCGCATTCAAAATCTTCCATTGTGATAGATTCGACCAATTTATTTATATGTCCCATAACTTTCGCCTCCCATTTTCGCTCTTAAAATTTTTAGTCCCCGTTCCTGCCTCTTTCTCACGGCGGTTTCTTTGATGCCGAGCAGTGCCGCGGTCTTTTTTACAGAGAGTTCCTTTATAAATCGGCAGTCCAGTACCGCGCGGTAGTGCTCCGGCAGTTTTCGGATTAATTCGGTGGCATCCACAGTATCTGCTGTGCCCGAGATATCCGCTGCATCCGGGGAATCCGACTGCTCCGGAATTGTATCGGTAAGAACGGTGTGCCCTTTTTCTCTGCTTTTTTTTCGATAGATATCGATGGATGCTGATTTGATTGCCGTAAGCGCATAACTTTTTGCTCTGTCAGATGACGGGTCTTTTATCACATCCATGTCTTTGAATAATTTGATAAATGCCTCCTGCACGGCATCTTCGGCGTCATAGGAATTTCTTAAAATCTGATATGCTATGTAGTACATTTTTTTGCGGTACAGATAGTAAAATTCCTGCATGACTTCCGGGTAATCTTTATTGTTCATAATCAGTCACCAACTTAAATCCCTCCTGTTTCTTCGAAAAGGATAAGGTTGAAACGTTTCAGGCCCTTTCATAAATAATACACGAACAAAAACAAAAATTTGTGACATATTTTGAAAAAAATCGTAAAATAAAAAAAGGGAAGAAGTAAAATACCTCTTCCCAAACACACTTTCTGACTGAAGTACGAAATATGAAACAAGTGCCAACGTTTACTTGACGAAAACTTTATTTTACAGTAACTTTATAAGTCGCTTTTATTTTCTTAAAATAAGCAATGACTTTTGCTTTTCCCTTTTTCTTTGCGGTTGCTTTTCCTTTTTTGGCAACTTTGAGTACAGAAGATTTATTGGATTTAAATTTAATGCTCTTAGCTTTTATTCCGTATCCTTTTGCCTTATAGGTGTATTTTTTGGAAACTTTTAGTTTTGCCTTTTTCTTGCTGAATTTAATATAAGCTTTTTTAACCGTAATTTTTTTTGTGAATTTTTTCTGTGCCCCGTTCAATGTGAAAGTTGCGGTAATCGTAGTTTTTCCCTTTTTCTTCGCAGTAACTTTTCCTTTGCTGTTTACTGTGGCAACAGAGGATTTGGAAGAAGAATATTTTATACCGGTTGCACCGGAGGCGGATACAAGTGAAATCTGAGAGGTGTTGCCGGTATTGCCTCCTGCATAAATAGTTGATTTGCTCGCCTTGATTCCGAGTGGTTTTTTTGCTCCCCAGATTGTCATATTGTTATTGCCGATTGCTGTAAATGTCATAACCTGAGAAGAATTGTCCTCTCTTTTCTGTTTGAAAAATACTCCCTTATAGGTTGCACCACCATAGGTAAGTGTCATATAATAGGTGTCTTTTTTTGCTGACCAGGTACCGGTTACATCACCGGTTACGGTGCCGTTGGCATTTAATTTAATGGAGGTTGCAGATTTATAGTTGTCGCCCTCCTTGGTAATTCCATGATTGATAAAGGAATAGTCACCGACAACTTCAGAGGAGTCGTATCCTTTTTCTGAAATCTTATCGCCTTTGTTGGCGTAAACGGCTGTTACCGGCCATCCGTCCTCGTTGCGGAACTGCTGGTGAACTCGGATCTGATGTGTGTACTGATTGCCGGCAAATCGGGCATGATAAAACAGATAGAGCTGGTTGTCATTCGGGTTAATGAATGCAGAATTGTGTCCACAGGAAACATAAGTGTCGTTGGTATAAGGCATTTTGTAGTTACCCATGACACGAATTCCGATATCAGAATGAACTCTTGTGCCGGATGCCAGTGCGGCATTATTTCCTTTTGCGTCAGTATATGGACCATCCGGATTTTTGGAGCGGAACAGTCGCATGTTGTATCCGGATTTATAGTCGAGAAATTCGTAAGTGACATACAGGTAGTAATAGTCGGTAATTTTGTCATAATAAATATATGGTCCCTCTCCGGATAGTGCGTTTCCGCCGGCAATTCTTTTGCCAAAATAAGAATCAATGATATTTTGACCATTACCCTCTGAGTTTTTACCCGGATATTTGGCAGTGCCTGTCGCCGGATCAAGTTCGAGAATGAAGATGCCGCCGGACCACGAGCCATAACTCATCCAGAGTTTTCCGGATTTGTCATAGAAGACATTTGGATCAATGGCATTCGGGCATGTGAAATTATTGTAATTGTTGCCGGAGAACCAATTTGAACTGATGCCCTCGAGTTTTTTTGCGCTGATTAATTCATCAATATTTGTGTTGGTGTATAGTTTATCTACTTTGGAATTGTTATCCTTGGCAGATGTCTTGGTAAAGCCGGAATAAACAATCGGATTTAAATCGCCTTTGTCAGCAAATTCGTAAGGACCTTCGATATTCTGAGAAGTTGCAAAAGCGATGGTGGATCGGATTGCGGTAGAAGAGGTACAGAAATATATCATGTACGCACCCTTAGAACCATCGTTATTCACATAATTAGGATTCCAAAATACATCAGGAGCCCATACAGCATATCCATTCAGGCAATCGGTATCATGATTGCCGGCCCAGGCAAATGGCTTTTTGAGATTTGTTTCAAGATTGCCATACAGTTTGTTGTTTGTGGTAGCGTAGCCATTGGTGAAATTGTTCCAGTTAATCAGATCAGATGATTTAGCAGCGTCGATGTGGGAGCCGAATAAGTAGTAGTTCTTTTGCTCTTTGTCGATTGCTATCGATGGGTCATGAACCCATGCGTAAGTAACACCGGATACGGCTGCTTTTGCCTGTTCTGGTTGTCCCATGGCAGGAATGACCAGCATGGAAAGAGCCAGAACTCCGGCAACAAGTTTTTTGAATGTTCGCCTCATAGTGAAGACCTCCTAAATAAAATATTGATTAGTATGCTAATTTGGATTATACAGGAATACCTGTTAAAAGTCAAAGATTATTTGTGTGGTAAGTTACTATTGTTTTTGGCAGGGTTCAGTGCTAAGATAAAATGTATATAAAATTTACTATAGTAACACATAAATTTCGTGGATGGAAATAGGTAAAGCGCTGCTGATGGGGGAGAAACAATGCTGAAAATTTTAGTGGTAGAAGATGAAAAACCGATATCAGATTTGATTTGTCTGAATCTTCGGAAAGAGGGCTATGAGTACAAGACCGCTTACGACGGGGAGGTGGCGGCAGATTTATTGGAGGAGGAGAATTTTGATCTGGTCCTCCTTGATATTATGCTACCTAAAATCAATGGCTACGAGTTGATGGAGTTTATTCGTCCCATGGGGATTCCGGTGATTTTTCTGACGGCAAAATCAGAATTGAATGACCGGGTAAAAGGACTCACATCGGGGGCAGAGGACTATATGATAAAACCTTTTGAGGTCATTGAACTGATGGCGAGAATTCAAGTGGTCATGCGCCGTTATCACAAACTGGATTCTGTTCTTCGCTGGGAAGATGTCGAGATTGATGTGGACAACCAGAGGGTGACGCAGGCGGGGAAACTCATCATGCTCACGCCGAAAGAGTGGGATCTGCTTGTTTTTCTTGTTCGCAATCAGGGAGTTTCAATTTATCGGGAAAAATTATATGAGGAAATCTGGGGCAGTGAATTTTCTGTGGAGTCGAGAACGTTGGATTTGCACATACAGAGATTGCGGAAAAAAATAGATTTCAGGGATTCTTTGAAAACAGTCTTTCGGGTGGGTTACCGGCTGGAGAGTACGAATGGAGGTCAAGGGTGAAATTTCGATACAAAGTACTGATTTGCAATATTGTTCTTCTCTCGCTGGGACTGGGACTTGCCGGCTATCTGATGATTCAGAGAAATTTCCGGCTTGCGCTTGATGCCCAGATTAAAAATGGAATTACGAACAACAATATTGTCCAGTCGTCTCTTGAAAATGAACTTTTGCGGGAAATTTATGATAGCAAGGTCTCTGACGGTTATATTGCCGAGCAGATGAAAACAATCGGACAGCAGATAGCCGGAAGTTTGCCGGAGGAAAATGACGGTTTTTTTGTCCGCTACAACAACCGCTTTCTCTATGGGGAGAAAGACTCGGATGTGATTCCGGACAACCTGTTTTATGATTTGGAAGTTGGTGGAAAGCGGTATGTTTTGCGTGAGGGGGAGGGAAAAATTCTTCTTTTTGTGACCTCCTGCTCGGAGATAGACGGGAATACTCTCTGGGTTATTAGCAGTACAGACGTGTCGGAGGCCTATGATTTACTGGCGGCGCAGACGGCCTATTTTCGCGTGATTGTCATTGTGATTTTGTGTGTGGTCTCGATTGTTGTGTACGGAATCAGCCGCTATCTGACGGCACCGCTGGAAAAACTGGCAAAAATCTCAGATGAAATTGCGGATGGTCACTACGACCGCAGAGTGGAGATTGTGACGGGAGATGAGGTCGGTCAGGTGGCAGAGCGGTTCAATGGCATGGCGCAGTCAGTGGAGGAGCATGTGGAGGAACTGGAGGAGATGATACACCGCAGAGACCAGTTTGTGGCGGATTTCACTCATGAGATAAAAACTCCGATGACGTCAATTATCGGTTATGCGGACACGATGCTCTCGGTAGAACTGACCGAGGAGGAAAAACAGATGGCGCTGAATTATATTTTTTCTGAGGGAAAGCGCCTTGAGGGATTGTCCTCGAAACTCTTTGATTTGATTTATCTTCGTCAGAATGAAATTCCCATGCAGGAAATACATGTGCATAATATTATCCGCGAGGTGAAAAAGAGTGTGCTGCCACGACT
>CAMVIN010000191.1 GCA_947167565.1 uncultured Clostridia bacterium
TACGACAACAATACGAACCCCCACAGCGTCATAAACATCTGTCAACGCAGACTCTAATGTAACCGGCAGCCCTTTCTTCTCCAGTTTCTTTTTCATGCTGTTCTCAGACTTAATTCTCCCCTTGCAGTGTTCCACCGGGTCACGATATCCATGAAGCACCAGATGTCTTCGCAGCAAATCCACTCTGAGAAGAATCTCCTGCATGACACTCTCGAGAAGCACCTGCGCGTCCTGATAAAAACTGTTTTCCTGTTCCATATCTACCTTTACCATCCTGTTTTATTCCTCTAAAAAATCTATACAAAAATTATCACCGGCACATCTTCCATGAAAATGCTTTACAATTCCAAGTGGAGAAGTATCTTCAATCCCAAGAAGAGCCATCTCGGTGCGAAAATGATACCGGCTCTGTGGAATACTCCTGTCCTCAATAAATTCCTCAAAATCCTTCATCGTCGGGTGCTCTATTATTCCAAATGCCCTGTCCAGCAAATCCTCGGTGTAATTCTCAATCTCCACTGTATTCGTCTTGTAATCCACTGTAATTTTCGTACAGGGAACATCACCTTTTTTGTAGAGTAGTACCATATGCCATCTCCACCTTTTCACTTATTATTAATCCATCTGCAATTCTTTGTACTTTTTCGTCTGATATTTCATCAGAAAACGCACGCGTTGAATAATTTTGGAACTGTAGTACATCTCTGCCTGAGAAAGAGATTTTTCTAAATCCTTTTCTGTGTAAGAAAAGCGTAACTGCACCCCAAAAAGACTTTCTAAATATTCCTTTTGCCTGTCAAAGTCACCGGAAAACGGTTTCGCGGCAGCTCGCATGGGCAGAGCATCGTTCTCTATGTGCAGAGGATGCCATACCAAATCAGAGAACAATCCATTTCCCTGATCAAAAAACGGTGCCGGAATAATGGAACCATCATTCTTTCGAACAAATGCTATATTGTTTGTATGTCTGTCTCCATTAAATAGCAAGGCGTCAATTTCCGTCAGCGCCGTCAAATATTCTCCGGCACGTTCCACACCAAGTTCCTGTAGTCTCTCCAATGTAAAATCTACTCTCTGTTCTACAGAGTCGAACTCGTGAAGTCTTCCCATAAGGGAAAACCCAAATTTCTGTTTTACAAGTCGTTCCAGAGTGAACAATTCCTCTCCATCCTGAAGAAAATCATCACTCACACAGCCATTATATGGAACACCATGCAACACGATTTTACAGAGAGAATAGCTAGCATATCGGGATATATTCGACTTTTTTAAAATTTCTGCAGAAATAAACTCTGAAAATGCCTCATAGCCCTCACAATCCATTTTATACCATTTGCTATCTATGTTCCACTTTGACTGATTTCCTTTTGATGAAGTAGTTTCCACTCTTGCAATTGGTATATCGGTCAAATCAATCTGTCTCATTTCCATTAACTCCTTCTGATATACTATTGTACTATATTTTTCTCAAAAATAAAAGACAGGACATAAAATTATCACAACTCCAATGAATTCGCATCCATAAGAGGCCGGATTTCCTGTCTCGTCTTTTCCTCTGTTCCGAGTATATACGCTGACTGAATATAGCGGGCAAGTCATTTTTGAAACTGCCCGCTCTTTCTTTCTCATTTTGCTTTAATCATCGTCGTCATCTTCATTTGTTTCTGTCTCCGAGTCCGAATCTATAATCTTACCACTAACCGCATCAATACCATATTCATACTCTGTACTACCACAATAAAATTCAATTTCAAATATCATTCTGCCATCGTCTTTTTCCATTTTAGCCTTTGTATAAGTTACCTTTCCGGAGGAAACTCCTGCATCTGCCAATGCAGTTTCCTTGGCCTTTTCAACACTGATATACGAAGATTTTTTCGCAGTTTTTGACACTTCCTCATCCGCCTGCATAGCCGATTCCGATACGGCTGACTTCTCCGCAACCTGCTCTACATCCTCATCCTGCTCGACACTTCTGCTCAGAACCGCACCATCCGAAGCCTTGATATCATACTCATATTCCGCCCCCTTTGCCAGAAATTCGACTTCGTAAATATACTGTCCGTCATCGTACTTAAATTCCACAACAGTATTCAACGTTTCATCCGCTGTGACACCGGCGTCCATATAGGCGAATTTGCATGCCTCTGCCTCTCCAATCGCTTTATTTCTCTCAATTTTTTTTGAGGCATAAACACCACCTGCACCAATTGCTATGATGCCGACAACACTGGCAGTGACTACCACAAAAATCTTTTTATTTTTTAACATCTTTTCCCTCCCCTTTTATCAATCATCATCGTCATCATCACCATCATCATCATCATCGTCATCATCCGTATCCACATCTGAATCAAGAATCAGGGCAATGTATCCATCAATCTCATATTCATATGAATTTTGCGCATACACAAATTCCACTTTATAATAACAGAATCCTTTTCCTGTCTTTTTCTTCTTTACTTGCAGATGAGAAATCTTAGATTTACTAACCCCTACGTCCTTACATGCAATTTTCAGCGCCTTTTTCTTGCTAATACTTTTTTTCTTTTCAGAAGAAGATAGTGAAACTCTTTTTTTGTCACATGATTTAATTTTTCCACGGGATGCATCAATATCATATTCATACCGGCGACCCCCCTTTGTGAACTTGATTTCGTACTCTCGCCCGTCATCAAGCCTGATTTTATAATTTTTTATCTTAGAGGCTCTTGCTTTTGCGTTTTTCAGAGCGATTTTTTTCGCCTTTTTCTTTGTAATTGTCTGCGCCGCCTGTGCGCGAGTTGTCACCGGAGTAATAGCCGGAACAATGCCTCCTGTCATGAGACAAGCCACCAATACGATAACTGCCGTTTTTAACATAATACCTTTCTTCATGATAATAAATCTCCTTTCCATGTGTTATTCCAATTTTTGCCATCAAAATATAGTTCTAATTTTCTGACATTAATTGAATTATATCAATGAAAAATTAAAGAAAGATTAGAAACTCTCATTTTTTAAAAACAACTTCAAATTTACTGCCCTCATAAAACCGGCTACTTACGTGAATCTCCGCATTGTGGTAATCCGCTATTTTTTTTACTATGGAAAGGCCCAGACCACTTCCCTTCACCGATGAAGACTTTCTCACCCGGGAACGGTCACTCCGGAAAAACCGGTCAACAATCCGGCTCTTCTCCTCCTCGGCGATTCCAATCCCACCATCTTCAACAGTCAGGCAGATATCCCCTTCCTCTCTTTCGCAAAGTCTCACCTGAATGTGTCCGTTATCCTTTCCGTATTTGTAGGCATTGTCAATCAGATTCTGTACAAGGCGGGACAACAAAAGGGAATTTCCCTCTATTCGGATTCCCGGCTCGATTTCTGATGTGAGCACAATATCTCTTATTGCGAGAATTCCCATGTCATCACAAATCCCCTGAACCAGTGCAGACAAATCCATATCTTCAACCGGAAATTTATCACTTCGCTCGCCCTGGTCAAGTCGGGTAAATGTCAGCATATCCTCAATCAACGCGGTCATTTTTTCACCCTGACGTTTTATCACAAGGAGAGCGTCCCTGTACTCCTCTTCCTTTCTATCTTTGCCAAGCACCAGTTCAACCTGCGCCATGACAACCGCCATCGGAGTCCGCAACTCATGGGAGGCGTCAGAGGTAAACTGCTTTTCCTTTTCAAAAGAGGTTTCAAGCCGGTCAAGCATTTCATTATAAGTTTCTATCAGACGATATATTTCATCTCTTCTCCCACCCTCCGGAATTCTCTTTGTCAAATCCTCCCCACTGGAAATCTCTTTCACGGATTTCTCAATCTTACGAATCGGACGCAGCATCTGCCCTGCTGTGAGATAGCCAAAGAAAACCATTATGAGCAATAGAACCGGAATAAAAAACAAAAGCGTGTTCGTAATTTCTTTCAATTCTCCATATGCCTGTGACATCGGCACAACGCCGCGAATCCAAAGACCATTCATGCGCTCCCCGACTAATTTGCGGTCATATACATAATAAATCTCACCATTTACCTCACGGGAATAAATGTGGGCCGTCAAAAAGGATGTTCCCTCCATCTCTTTTGCAATCGGATTTTTTCCATATAACATTTTTCCGTCTTCCGTATACAGCGCGCACTCCACATCGTTCATGGTATCCATGAAATCATCATCAATCCACAAAAATCCATCTCCATATGTGATGACAATATGCTCTGAATTCGCATCATCTTTTTGCTCTGAGGCGTTCCAATATGTGATTTCATCTGTGTTCGTTTCAACAGCACTAATCAGGTAATTGCGAATGGTTTTTTCCAGTACCGATGTGCTAACTGTTCGAAACACAAAAAACACCATGAGAATCACGAATAAAAGAACAACAAAAATCAACATCGTCATTCTGAATCGAATCGATATTTTTTTCATAGACACCTCCTTTTCCGACGCAGATATCACCGCTTCCTAATCTTCTCTCAGCACATAGCCGCTTCCCCTCACCGTATGAATCAGTTTTTTCTCATATCCCTCATCAATCTTCTTTCGCAAGTAACGAATATAGACATCGATTACATTTGTCCCGCCCTCATAATCAAAATTCCAAATGTGATTCTCAATCTGTTCCCTTGACACCACAATTCCCTGATTATTCATTAAATATTCAAGCAGCTGGTATTCTTTTGCCGAAAGATTGATTGACTCACCGCCTCGCGTCACCTGATGAGACCCTCTGTCCAAGGTCAAATTCCCCACTGTGATAAGATTGTCCACCTGCAGATACACATTCCTCGTGAGCGCACGGATTCTCGCCACCAGTTCATCCAGCGAAAAAGGTTTTACCAGATAATCATTGGCCCCACTGTCGAGTCCTTTTATTCTGTCCGGCACGGCATCTTTTGCCGTCAAAAAAATAACCGGCGTCCGCACCCCCTCGTTTCTTATATGACGAAGAACCTCATAGCCATCTGCTTCCGGCATCATGACATCAAGAATAACCGCGTCATATTCCGCCACATTCAGACAGGCAATTGCTTCCTCGCCATCCATGCAGGAATCCACGCTATATCCCTCCTCAGTCAGTTTTTTCGTCACAATATCATTCATGTCTTCTTCGTCTTCCGCGTACAAAATTCGCATTTCCAACCGTCTCCTTTTTATAACATAATATGATAAAATATACTAATCTCCCTCTTTACTTCTTTTTCCTTTTTCACTCGCAACTATATTTTTTTGTACATACTTAGTATACTCTAATGCTTATGGATAAGATTTTCCGAAATCAACTTCGTTCCCTTTTTTCATCGTACCAAATTACATAGTAACATGTCAAATTTTGCTTGCAGAAATAAGAAGAGCCCGGATAACCGGACCCTGCAGCGTACAAAGAATTGTTAATATCACACAAGTTCAAGATCTGCCAACTTCTCAACTTCACTCACAGATAGTCCTGTACAATCTGCAATATCTTCAATAGACATCTGTCCTTTTGCTAATAATTTTTTCGCAATACTTTCTGTCTGCTCTTTCCTTAAACGTAACTGGTATCTTCTTGACACTTCTTCCTCATCAAATAAAGCTGTCATAATATCCATAACCTCGACCTCCTACCGTATTTCCAATACGGAAGCCTAAATCATTATACTGCTGAT
>CAMVIN010000192.1 GCA_947167565.1 uncultured Clostridia bacterium
AGCACTGCCGACACGCCCTGAGATACATTGGTAGCCCATGCCGCACCACCAACACCCATATGAAAATTAATAATAAATACCAAATCCAGAATAATGTTTAATATGGCAGACAGTATAAGAAAAACAAGCGGCATTTTACTGTTTCCAATTGCCCTGAGGAAGGAAGAAAACAGATTATAAAAAACCATTGCCGCCACTCCCATGCATATAACGGAAATATACCCGTATGCATCATCATAAATATCTGCCGGCGTATTCATTAAATGAAGCAGCGGATGCATAACCGACAAACTCAATACTGTCATAATAACAAGCAGTATAACCGATAACATAATGCCGTTTGTCACAGATAATTTCGTGCCCTCATAGTCATCCGCCCCGTATTTTTGGCTGGTAAGAACCGTAAAACCTGTCGCCATGCCGTTACAAATACCAATAACCAAAAAGAAAATGGTTCCGGTTGAACCTACAGCAGCAAGCGCAGTATCTCCTACATACCGCCCCACAATAATTGTGTCAATCATGTTGTAGAGTTGTTGAAAAATATTCCCCGCCAAAAGTGGCAGCATAAACCGTAGGATAAGCGTCAACGGACGCCCCTCTGTCATATTAGTTTCCATACATACCTCCAAAACCTACACTTCAATCACATATTCCTTGTTAAATGAATGACCGGATTCTAAGGCATTACCATAAGCTCTTTCAAACAGTTCTCCCGAAAAATCTTCCAGATCACATCGCCCAAACCACGGCTCGATGCAGACAAACGGTGCATTTTTTCCTGCCGGTGACCAAATTCCCAACTGTGGTGTATCAAACTGTAGATTAATAAATTCTTCTCCATCCGGATCAATGATTGCCACCTTATGAATCTTGTCCGATTTGATAATCAAAGCATCTTTGGCAAACAAATTTTGTGAGAGTTCAAGTATTCCCTGATTTAAATCAAATTCTCTCAATTCTCTTTTCATCGTTCCGTCAGCATTTAATTCTCCACAGACCAGTTTCTGTTCTGTCGTGTACAAATTTAACCGATACCCCTCTAACACATTTTCCTTGTTTTTCCCATCCGGGCAGGCAAATGCAGGATGTCCACCAATGGAAAAATACATCGTCTCTCCTGAATCATTTCGGACTGTCCACATGACATGAACTTTCCTTCCCTCAATCCGATAACCAATGCGCAGAAGAAACTGAAATGGGTAATTTGCTTTCCACGTATCATCCGGATATAATTCAAACCAAATAACATCACCCAATTTCTCCACCATCTGAAAATCGCAATCACGGGCAAATCCATGCTGTGGAATTCCACGAAATTCAATTCCTCTATGTCGATAGGTTCCCTCTTTTAATTTTCCAACAAACGGGAATAAAACCGGTGAAATACGTCGCCAAAAGTTTTCGTCACCCGACCACATATATTCTCTATCATGTTCTTTTTGGTATAGACTTACCAACTCGGCGCCATGTAAATTGACGCCAATACGTATACTTTCATTTTCCAAATAATAATCTGCTCTCATGATTACTTACTCTCCCCAAACATCTTCGCCGAATATACATCAAAATTATCATTTACCCACGCAGCAAACTGTTCTTTGCTAACAGGATTTTCTTCATCAATGACTTCCACTACAACTTTTTCATTTTCTATCCTGCTGTAAATACCTGTCAGAAGTTCATTCAATTCTGCCTGTGTCGCCACAGATGAAGTGCGATCCAGTTCCAAAAAAATGTTCGTACACTCTTTGGTTATTCTCTCACCCGAATTTACCATTTTATATAATTCGTCGTTCGTCATATTCATACCTCCATTATGAATCAGATTAATTAGATTTTATACCTCTACGTCAGCTGTATAATCCACGTTATCATAGTGAAAACCAAACATTTGATAAAAATCTTCCCAATATCCGTCAATATCACAACATTCCTTGATAGAATCTGTTGTTATTTTATCCCACACCTCTGTAATTTTATTCTGAACACTGTCTCGCAATTCCCAGTCATCCAATCGAAAACGTCCCATTTCATCTACTTCTTTTTTGATATATTTGTCTGTAAAGAGACGATGCATCTGCTCAATACACCCCTCATGAAGCCCCTGTTCTTTCATCACTTTATACACAAGAGAGATGTACAGCGGCACAATCGGAATCGCAGCACTGCTCTGCGTAACCAAAGCCTTATTTACAGAGACATACGCCTTTAACCCAATTTTCTCAAACTCTTTCGTCATCTTCACCGATGTGTCATAGAGGTGCTTCTTTGCCTGTCCGATACTCCCATCTTTATAAATCGCATGAGTGACCTCTGGTCCGATATAGGAATAAGCAATCGTTGCAAAATTATCTGCAAGAACTCCGGCATCTGCCAATGCATGAATCCAGTCCTCCCAATCCTCTCCTCCCATAACTTTAATGGTATTCTGAATTTCTTCCTCTGTCGCCACCGGAACAGTAACCTCTGTCACCTCATTCGTTCGCAGATCAATGGATTTATTCGTGTACTCACTTCCAACCGTCTTGAGGACGCTGGATACCGTTGTACCATCTGACAATGTACGTCTCGGTGCAGCCATGCTGTAAACAAGCATATCAACCTTTCCCCAATCTGCCTTAATTGTCTCAATAACTGTATCTTTCATCTCTTTTGAAAAACCATCCCCATTAAAAGATTTTGCATAATACCCATCCTCTTTTGCCAGTTTTTCAAAAGCCGCAGTATTATACCAGCCTGCAGTGGCAGTTCTTTTTCCTTTTGCCTCTTTTTCAAATGAGACTCCAATTGTGTCTGCACCATATCCATATGTCACGGCAATACGGCTTCCCAGACCATATCCGGTGGAAGCTCCTATCACCAATACTTTCTTCGGTCCCTCGACTTGTCCCTTTTCTTTACAGTACGCAATCTGTCTTCTCACACTCTCCTCACAGCCAACCGGATGTGCGGTTGTGCAGATAAATCCTTTCACTTTTGGTTCTACTACCATTTTTCTATTCCCTCCAAATAAAATAAATTTGTTCTCATGACTTTTACATGAGAACATAAAATAATATCATAAAGAAGTGCAAAACACTTCCCGCTATGACAAACAAATGAAAAATAGAATGAATATATCTCTTCCTTTTTCCTATACCATACAAGATGGCACCAATTGTATAAGAGAGTCCGCCTGTAACCAGAAAAACCATCCCACCAAGGCCAAGTACACGCGCCGTAGGAACAATAAATATTAGTACGGACCATCCCATTGCTATATAACAAACCATAGATAATATTTGATATTTTTTTAAATCAATAGCTGTAAAAGTCGCAGCCGTAAAACAACATGCCCAAACAATACCAAAAAGTACAAATGCCTGCACCGGATATCTTGGTCGGAGACCTGCAAGGGTAACTGGTGTATACGTGCCTGCAATCACAAAATAAATGGTACAATGGTCAAGAACCTGAAACACTTTCTTCGCCATATCATGGCGTAAGCCATGATAAATGCTCGATATCGCATACAGAATCACCATTGTACCACCATATATGGCAGCTCCAACAACGCCCCAGGCATCACTGTAGATTGCCGCAAATATAACACAGAGTGTCAATGCGGCAATCGCCAGCGCACCACCGACAATATGGGATACCATATTGAATATTTCCTCACCTCTTGTATAGGATGGAAGTTTTCTGTCTTCTAATTTTGTTCTGACTGTCTTCATTCTTCATTTTTCTTCTTTCTGATCAATACAATGGAAACAATAATTCCCGCCAATGCCACAACAAGAGCAATTGTTACCGGAATAATCGGAGCACTGTCTCCTGTCTTTGGTGAACTCGTATAGAGATATTTGGACGATCCACCACTTCCGGTCGAAGTTCCACTGCTCTTCGTGCTTACAGTAGTCGTTCCACTTCCGGAAGAAGAACTTCCGGAAGATTTTGTACTTCCCGTTGACGCTCCTGAACCGCTCGACGAAGATATCGATGTCTTCTTTGTTGCTTTTGTCGTAGTTGTCGTACTTCCCGTTGACGTATCCCGGTATGCAAGCGCATAAGTTGAGAATTTGTCGGAGAGGAATGTCACTGTATTCGCCGACGAATCGTTATCTGACAACTTAGTTACACTTCCGTTGTGTACTCGGAAAATTGCAAAACTTCGATTGACAGAAGACTTTGTATTGCGAAGACTTTCTGGTACGGTAACCGTTATAGAAATCTTATTTTTCGTCTCCTCCACTTTCTTTGCGCTTCCACTTCCGACAGTTTTCCAAACAGTAATATCAAGATATTGACCAACAATATAGTCTCCGAGACTCGCAATAATAGCCTCTTTATCGGCTTGACTAACACTTCCGTCTATGCTCTTAATTCTGAGTTCAATATTCGCATCACTACCCTTATTTACCGCATTCTGCTCTGCTGTAGTAAGAACCGCTGCCGCTGTATCCTTTGCCGAACTGGATATCGTAACTTTCGGAGCCCCCTCTACAATCTGAACCTTCTTCTTAATTGTACCCGGATCCTGAGTAGACGTTCCACCGGTAAGCGCAGTCCCCTTATCATCTGATTCTGTCACTTCAGATGGCTGTTTCAGTATAACCGACAACTCTTTTGTATTACCGGCATAATCAGATGCCACAATAACATATACCATATTCTTTTCATTTGCTGTCAGCGTAAACGTGGACTTGCCATTAATAATCTCCTGCGCCTCTCCATTTACTGTGACATTTGCCAAATAATCATCTGTAACTGTAACATCCTGGCTATTCACAACATATGTTGTGCCATCTTTCACTCCGCTAATTACCGGAGTAACCGCATCCTTCTTATAGACAAATTCAGTTTTTTCATATAATTCACCGGTTGCCTCATTCATAAGATAAAATGCTTGTTTTCCATTATTGGTATCCTTTGTGATAACAATATTGTCTACCACATCTTCGGCCTTATTATCCAATGCAACCTTGTATCCATCATTTGGACGAATCGTAATATCAGAAATATACCACTGGGTATCCGAAAGTGTACCTTCAACATGATACTGCCCTTCATCCCCCATGTCGGCCTTCTTCCTTGTCACAGTCAGAACACCACTGACATATTTAAAATCATAATTATCCGCTTTTCCACCGGTCGGCGTGAGCACACAACTCGCATCGGCAGAACCATTATATTCAATAGTCGGAGCTTCATATCCCGAAGCAGTCGAAGCATTTTCATCATTCATAAACCCACGAACCTGTATCGTTGTCTCATTGAAGGAAGGTGTCATATGATAATACACGCTCTCACCGAGATAAGTTGCTGTCAGCGTAGCCTTTTCAACCACGAAAGAACATTTCGCCGAAGCCTGCTTATTGTGATCGTAGGATACTGTCATATTGGATGTATATGTCCCGGCACTGAGTCCTTCTTTTGCCGTAATAATATACTGCCCATCCTGCTCGGATACAACGAACGCTGATGGGTTACTCAGCGATACGTCCGTTATCTTCGCTGTTGTATTTGAATCACCAGTGTTCTTCCAGCGAAGTTTAGAAGAAGGAGCAGTAGTATAGCCATATACGCTATTCGTCAGTGTAATAT
>CAMVIN010000193.1 GCA_947167565.1 uncultured Clostridia bacterium
TACAGAGCATGGAAAAGAACCGGCTGATTTCATTGATATGAGATTGGCCGGTTTTATGTGTGCAAAAATGAAAAAAACGGAAAAAAAATAAATGCTTATTAGTGTTAAAATAAAGTGAAAGAACAAAGTGTTCAAAATGGAAAAAAATATAGAAAAGCATTGTGGTATTATATGGTAAAAATGTGAAGACCATGTGATAAAAGTGTGAAAATTGGGTTTTTGGTGAAGAGATGGGGGCGGCAAAATGATTGTTTACTTGATAAAGTCAGAAAGATACTACAGTATGATTCTGCCGGAAAAGCCGGAGGGGAAGTTTTGGCTAAAAGACTTTGATAAGAAAGGAAATGAAAGAGAACTTATCAGCATTGAGGCTTCGGCGAATGAATGGTATATAAGAAGTAATAAAACAGCAGCTATTTTGGATGCTGATAATGGAGTTCTGAAAAGTGTAAAATTAAGAGAACACTGTTTTTTGAATGTTAAAATATCTGATAGTGATAGCCGTGTGGTGTTATTCACTGAGCCGGTTACGCCTGATCGAAGCCATTTTTATAAATTTGTTGTCAGACAGGCACAAACGCTTAAAATTGGGCGTGACAGTTCGAATGATATTGTGTTTCATAATGAATTTGTTTCATCAAATCATGCAGTTCTCAATTACGATGGAAATAATTGGACTATAAGCGATAAAAATAGTACAAATGGGACTTTTGTTAATGGGATTAGAGTGACGAGTCGTAATTTGAATCCGGGGGACTGTTTATTTATAATGGGCTTTAAAATTGTTGTTGGAAAGCAGTTTTTGGCATTGAATAATCCGGGAAATAGTATTCAATTGCAGACTTCCGGAATACAGAAATATGCACCTCAGAGACCTGATGTTAATCGTGAATATGACAAAGAATATGACAGAGAGTTTTTTTATCGTTCACCGAGATTGAAAAAGGAAATTGTAACCAAGACGATTACCATAGATCCCCCGCCACAGTCACAAAAAGCCGATACAACGCCGATGGCACTTGTCATTGGTCCATCAATTACAATGGGAATGGCGTCTATGTCGATGGGTGTTTTTTCTGTTATTAATGTTTTGAATTCAGGAGGAAAAATCTCGCAGGCTCTTCCTATGGTTATTATGGCTTTCAGCATGTTGCTTGGTACTATACTGTGGCCTATTTTGACAAGAAAGCATGATAATAAGCAAAAACAAAAAATGGAGATGAAAAGACAGCAAAAGTACCTGAACTATTTGGAAGAAATTCGTGATGAGATTCGGAAAGAAGCTGTTTTACAGAGTGAACTTTTTAATGCCAATATTACTTCTGTGGATGAATGTGTTAAGAGAATAGTTGATAAAAAGAGTAATTTGTGGGAACGTATGCCTGAGCAGAATGATTTTTTGCGATTGAGGCTTGGTATGGGAGATGCGCCACTGGATATTCAGATTAATTATGAGCCTAAAAAGTTTACAATGGACGATGATAATCTTCAAAATGCGATGTTGTCAGTTGGAACTGAAAATACAGTGTTGAACAATGTTCCTATTTCAATTTCTCTTGTAAATGATAATAAAACAGGTGTGATAGGAACCTATCATCTCAGAATGGATTTGCTCAAGAGTTTTTTGATACAAATGACTGCCTTGCACAGTTATGATGAGTTGAAATTATGTCTTCTGTGTGATGATGCAATGCTGGAAGAATTAGCGTTTGTGAAGTACATTCCTCATTTTTGGAATGATGAGCGGACTCAGCGATATTTGGCAGTTACACCTGAGGAAACGAGGGAACTTTCTGCTGAATTGGAGAAGGAATTAGGGGGGAGACTTGCTTCAAAGGATGCTGAGTCAGATAGATTTTTACCGTATTATGTGATAATTGCAGCATCTGCTCAACAAGCTTTGGGATGTGAGATATATAAGAAATTACTTGGATCAGAAAAGGATTTATCTGTTAGTGTGTTGTCATTTGGAAATGAATTAAAAGATTTGCCAAAGGAAGTCAGAACAGTTATTGATTTGAGTAATGCGAAAGCACCGATGATGTATGACAAAGATGATGTATCAGGTAAAAGAAAGACATTTTCGATGGAACGTGTCCCGGGAGATAAATTACCGGAATTGGCAGAGAAAATGGCGAATACTTATTTAAATCTTTCGGGTCAGAGTTATGTTTTGCCAGATATGTTGACGTTTTTGGAAATGTTCAATGTTGGTAAAATTGAACATTTGAATGTGTTAACAAGATGGAAAGAAAATGATCCGACCAAAACATTACAGACACCAATTGGTGTGAGCACTACAGGAGAACTTTTCATGCTGGATCTCCATGAAAAATTTCATGGACCACATGGCTTGGTTGCGGGTATGACCGGCTCCGGAAAGTCAGAATTTATTATTACATATATTTTATCATTAGCTGTCAATTATCATCCGGATGAAGTCGCTTTTATTCTTATTGATTATAAGGGAGGCGGACTTGCCGGAGCATTTGAAGATGATGAAAAAGGAATAAAACTTCCTCATTTGGCTGGGACGATTACTAACCTAGATGGAGCAGCAATTACTCGATCGCTTATTTCGATTCAGAGTGAGTTGCGAAGACGTCAGGCGATTTTTAATGAGGCAAGAAAGATATCCAATGAGGGAACAATGGATATATATAAATATCAACAATTATATAGACAAGGTGTAGTAGATGAACCGGTGCCTCATTTGCTGATTATTTCGGATGAGTTTGCGGAATTGAAAGCGCAGCAGCCGGAGTTTATGCAACAGTTAATAAGTGCGGCGCGTATTGGTCGAAGTCTTGGTGTACATTTGATTCTTGCTACGCAGAAACCAAGCGGTGTGGTGGATGACCAGATATGGAGTAATAGTAAATTTCGAGTTTGCTTGAAAGTGCAGGAACAGGCAGATAGTCGAGAGATGATTAAACGTCCGGATGCGGCTGCGTTGGTGCAGACAGGTAGGTTTTATCTTCAAGTTGGATATGATGAATTTTTTGCGTTGGGACAGTCGGCATGGTGTGGGGCTGAGTATATTCCTTCTGAAAATGTGGAGAAAAAGGTGGATGAAAGTGTTCAGGTAATTGATCACTTGGGAAGAGTGATTGAAACTGCAAAACCAGAGAATAAATCCAGGCGCGAAGAGCATTATATTAAGCAGATTGTTGGAATTGTACAATATTTATCTGCCTTGGCAAAGCAGGATAATGTTAGTGTCAGACCATTGTGGCTTCCGGTTATTCCGGAGAAAATATATATTGATGAAATAGAGGCGACATATCGGTTTGTTGCTGGTGAAAATGATATTTCTCCAATAGTTGGTATATATGACGATCCATATAACCAGTGTCAGAATCCATTATATCTTCCGTTGTCGGAGAATGGAAACTGTATCATATATGGTTCGGCGGGAAGTGGCAAGGAAATGTTTCTTGCATCGCTGGCATATTCGCTTATTAAGAACTATAAGCCGGAAAATTTGAACTTATATATCATGGATTTCGGTGCCGAAACTCTTAGGGCTTTTGAAAAGGCGCCTCATACAGGCGGCGTTGTACTTGCTTCAGAAGAAGAGAAAATGGTTAATCTTTTGAAACTTTTGACGAGGGAATTAACTTATCGTAAAAAAGAATTTGCGGATGTTGGAGGCGATTTTAACAGTTATCGGACACGGACAGGAAAGATTATTCCGCATATTGTAGTATTGCTCAACAATATTGGTGTGTTCCGGGAACAATTCGAGGATTATGCCGGTTTGTTGCAGAGCCTGACCGCAGATGGGGTTAAATATGGAATTTATTTTGTGGCTACTGCAGCTTCTCTTATGTCTGTACGTTACACGTTAACGCAGAATTTTAAGACGTCAATGACAATGCAAATGAATGATCCTACTGACTATGCGGGAGTTCTTGGCAATACAAATGGTTTGAGACCGATGGCGTGTTCAGGGCGTGGCCTTGTTAAAATTGGTGAGGTTTATGAATTTCAGACGGCGCGCTGTTCTAAAGATGGAGATGAACTGGATTTTATAAGGGATTTCTGTCAGACGCTATCGGAAAAGATGAGTTATCGGGCAAAAATGATTCCTGTGCTTCCAAAGGAAGTAACATCCGAGTATATGAGTCAATTCGAGTATGGTATATCCAATATTCCTTTGGGAATAGGGAAAAAGGAACTCAACATCTGCTCTGTCAATATGTCGGATGTACTCATTTACCCGGTTGCATCTCAGGATTCTGAAACTTGCCAGCCGTTTGTGGAAGAATTTAGTAAAGTGATTCAGAGTCTTCCAATTTCTACAGAGTATTGGAGTGCAGATTCTCAAATAGAGCAGAGAGTTATTTCTTGCTTTGATGAGATGGTTGACAGAAACAATACTTATGTGGATGCGGGCAAGGAAATATCTTCGTTGGATAAATACGATGAGATGATTATTGTATTATATCAGGTCAAAGAGATATTTGAACGTCTATCAGATGATGGGAAAGATAAGTTGCATACTCTTTTAGAACACGGAAAGGCAATTTATAAGATTCATGTCATAATGATAGATGGGGTAAACGAATTTGAGCAATATAGTTCCCGAGATTGGTATAAGAATAATTTCACTTCAAAGACAGGAACATGGATTGGAGATGGGGTAACTGACCAGTATTTCCTGACAATAGGAAAGATGAGAAGTGAGTATTATGAAGAGATTGGCTCACTATATGGGTATCAATTCGAAAAAGGCAAGCTTACTTTGATGAAGATTGTCTCATCAGAGAGAGAGGAGGATTTCTGATATGGAAAAGGTATTGGTACAAGTGAGAGTTCCGGCTATTAATGAAACTTATGATATGTTTATCCCGCAAACAATGTTGGCATATGAAGTATTAGAACTTATGAAAAAAGTGATTAATAACTTGACAAAAGGTCGGTTTGAGGTAAAGGAGACCGGAATATTGTGTTTTGCAGATTCGGGTTCTATTGTGAATATTAATTTATCAGTTACGGAGCTGGGGATACATAATGGCTCTAAACTGATGTTAATATAAAAAAATAAAGGAGGTAGTAAAATGGCAGACAAAATTTTAGTCACACCGGAGCAACTGAAACAGAAATCAAAGGATATACAGCGATTGGCACAAAATTATCAGACAGAATATGAAAAAGTGTATACGGCTGTCGATAAGATGAAAGCAGACGGCAACTTTGATGGGGCGGATTATGAGGAGTTCAGAAATAAGGTGGTTGAGTTCAAGAAGGACTTCCAAAAGATGAAGCAGTTGATGGATGATTATGCTAATTTTCTCTCTACAACAGCTAATCAGTATGAGCAGACACAGAATGATGCGGTTAAGTCAGCGAGAAGTTTAAGTGGCGGAAGTAATTAAGGAGGTGATTTTGTGGCAGCAGGAACTATTTTAGCAAAAACCGGTGAGATTAGGAGAGTTGCTTCAGAACTTGGTTCTCACAACGATACATTAAAGAGTTATTTGGATCAGATGTATTCAACAATGAAATCGATGGAAGGTACTTATGTAAGT
>CAMVIN010000194.1 GCA_947167565.1 uncultured Clostridia bacterium
CTGATAGAGCGGGTTACGGGACTTTTTTCATCAAAACACTGTCAAACTCAGGATTTTAGGTAAAAATGAATGTCTTGTCAAGGATGACTTATACGAAAGAAAACTTCCCGGCTGATTTGTTTTTATTTAATCTTCACTTTTTTACTGAGGCCTTTCTTCCGGAACAGTTTTTTGTAGGCGCTCTTCTTTGCCTTAGGCACCTTAATAACTGTTTTCGAAGAAATCCCTTTAAAGGCTTTGGCATTGATTGATTTTGCTTTCAGTTTCTTGCTCTTAATTATAATCTTTTTAAGTTTCTTGCAGCCTTTAAATGCATTTTTACCGATTGAAACTATATTGTTTCCAATGGTTATTTTAGTGAGTTTCTTTTGATTTTTAAAAGCGTTGGCCGCAATGGAAGTCACCTGTGCTTTCGTTCCGTCTGCAAGAGTAACCGTAGCCGGAATAGTAACTGATTTTAATTTTTTCCCTGATGTAGTCGGCCCTGTATAGGCAACCTGCACAACCGTCTTGCCACTGCTGTTTTCGCTTGTTCCGGAAACCTTATAAATTGCTTTGCCCGATGAGTCCTCTTCCTTTGTTCCGACAGATGGCACACTGTTTTTGTTATTTTCACTACCGGTATTTTCCGTATCGCCACCGGTGCCCGCATTGCTGTCCGATTTCACATTCCCATCGGTTTTCGCTGCATTTGTGCTTTCCGCCTCTTTGCCGGTTTCTTCCTTAGTCTGTTCCGAATTGCCGTTTTCTCCTGATGTGCCACTTGACTTAGAAACCACATATGGATATGAGGCATCACTTCCCTTTGTCACCTGATAACCTGAAGCCACCTTATATCCGCAGACAGTCCCCTGCGAGATATCTCCGGCTGCATAAGAGCCTCCTGTTATTCCTGAACTATATCCATCAAGTCCTCTTGTACTGCCACTTGCATCAATCTTCCCGCCACTGATATTAATCTTATCATAAGTATACAATCCGTAACTGTTTGGCGCTTTCTTTCCAACCACCCGTATCGTTCCGCTTTTGATGGAAATATTCGAACCCGCAAAAATACCGGAGCTAAATGCAAACTCCCCTTCTGTCAGACTGACATCATTGCCCTCGGCATCTATGTTACTTCCATCAAACGTCATCGTATTTTCACTATATATACCAACACTGTGATTCAGTGCCCGGCCCGGCCGCACAACTATGCTGCCTCCATCAAAAAATGCAAATCCCCCCTGCATATATAAGCCCTTGCTCGAAAGGCTTTCTCCTTCTGTCGCACTAATCTTCAATGTTCCTCCGGTCATATTGAATTTACCTGAAGAATTTACCTGTCTGAGCCCGCGACTATCCCCATTTGTAGCAGTTCCTGATACCAGAGTAACCTCCCCCGCACTTTGAACATAATCTTCCTGTGCGAGGCATGCAAGAGATTCTGCGTCGGCTTTCCCACTAATTCCATTAATCTCCCCTCCGCTGACATTCAGAGATGAGCCCACCGCCAATCCACAACTCAGCGAACCTTCCACTCCCTCTGCATAGATTTCTCCGTTACTTATATTCAAATCACCATTTATGAACATTCCATAACTGCCCGCAACATTACTTTCATTTGCAGATTTTGATTTTCCACCAATCCCTTTTATTGTTCCACCTTTTACAATGAGATCTCCACTGTTCATATAGATTCCCATACTTATACCATTCTCGGCAACTCCACCATTGCCGCAAAGCGTACCTTTGTTTATCACAATGGAACCTGTATAAATACCATAGGTAGCGTTGGAATGATTACTATTTCCGCATGTTCCTGAATTTGCCGTCACACTTCCTCCATTCATAGTAAATGTACCGGTCGCATTAATTCCATATGTCCTTGAAAATGACCACTCCGATACATCACCTGATTTTACCGTCAGCGTTCCGCTATTCACCGTCATATCTCCGGTCGTAATACCATGTGAATCTTCTCCGGCATTACCGGCCGAAATGTTCAACGCTCCCTCTGTATCCGGTGCGGATACGGTCAGGGACTTGGAGTCGATTCCGTAAACTTTAGAAATCAAACCCGTATTATCCGGTACTACAATCTTGCTATTTCCAACCAAATTCAAACTCAAATCCGTATTCCCGGCAGCTATACCGGAAACATTGCTGCTGCCAAGGCTGCTATTTGTAGATAAATCCAAAACAAAATTGTCCATTGTGAGTGTCATCTTGCCTTTATATTCAAGTTCAATCCGCGAATCTGCTGATTCTGCGCCATCTTTCAAACCAATCGTAACCGGGACGCCTGTATAAATTAGTAAGCGGTTTTGTATATCATCATAATAATAATCCGTCCCACTCTCCAATTCTCCGCCATAGGTTGCGTAAAACACAGTGTTACCTGCTGTTACTTTCACAATCTCTTTTTTCTCCAGAACATTCAACACCGCCTCCGCAGAAGATTCTCTGTAGGAACTGTTCCCCTCATAACGAATACTGATTGTATATGTATCTTCTGTTATTGCTGTAGTGTCAATCTCTACACTCGCAATACCATCGGAATCTGTCACTGCACTTTTCGAAAATACACCCGGGGCACTAAACGACACGGTTTGACCTTCAACGGCAGTTCCCGCCGAAGTTGTAAGTGCCGCAGTTATTGTGACCGGATTTCCCTTTACCACAGTAAAGCTGTCACTTTCTGTCACTAATTGTGTGGATGTCATTGTGTCCTGTTTAAAGGTACCACTTATACTCAGATTACTATCTACTGAACGAATCGTATACTCATAACTTCCATCCTCATTTGCCACAGGGTTGACAGTATCATTTCCCACAACAAGTGTCTCTGGAAAATATCCATCATTCGGCACCATGGTAATCGCAACTGTACTTCCACTTCTGACATACAGATTGTCCGGATAAATATAGCCCCCATTTGCGGCATCCGCAGAAATCAGATATGTAGAAGATGTTTTTTTCAGTGCGGCCTCTGCTGTCGCCGGAAAAGCATACCCCACATCATCAATCGTGTGATTGCCTTTCATCTCCGCATCCGTTTTCATAAAAAAGTTGTATTTCGGTGTACTGCCTCCATCATCCAGAGTGGGATCACAGTAGTAATATTGTCCGTCTATCCTGACCAGAACCCATGCATGACCTCCGCTTTCCTGTCCTGCGGTCGCCTCACCCGGTACATAGGAAGCCTGAATCCCTGACTTCTGAAGAAGATAGGTATATGCTTTGGCATATCCCGCGCAAACTGCCTGTCTATCAACAAACGCTGCATAGGCCGACTGATCCATGTACTCAATATTGTAAGCAACATTGCCAATCAACACCTGATACAGCGTAAACGCCTTATCCAGTTCTGTCATACTGTCATTCAATCCCGCTTTTTTCAAAAAGGTGTCTGCCGCAAACTCAAACTTTGCATTTCTTTTTTTCAGTGTCGCAGCAGTATAATAGGTGTTATTGCCATTAAAAACAACAGTAAAACCATTCTTCCCCGGCGAAAAAGTATTGGAAGACCACCAAATATATTCCGGATGATCATTTTCCACTGCCTTCATAACTGCTATTGATTCATTGAATTCCAATTCCTGATTGTCCGGCAGATTGAAACTTGCAGAAAACTCACTTCCTCCGGAAAAAGAGTCCGCTGCCGCCACTGCATTATCATAGGCCTGTACTAACAACTCACCTCTTTCCAGTTTCTGCAGTGCCGCCCTCCCATAGTATGAAACCTGTGATTCCTTTGCACAGATAGAGACAGCGGGAATCATTACTACCACCATCATGACAACTGTCATGAAAAAGAATCGTACATCTCTAAACTGATATTTGTGTTCTCTGATCCCCTTCATATGCATCCTCCTTTTTCACTACTTAATTTTCGAAATACCTTCACAGCCTGACTTCGCGTAACCTGGTATACACCATTGTCTTTTATTTTCCCTTTCAATATACCATGATTTAATCACTGTGACAAGAGGTCGTTTTACGCTTATTTTGTACATATCCGACACAAACTCACTATCCGTTATCTTCCCGATATGAACTGTCAGTGATTTTTCCTGCTTTTCTTATACCTGTTCGATTTAAGACCGGAAAAACGAATAAGCAGACAATATTTATAAAAAATCAGCACCCTCAACTTAAGGGCGCCGAAAAAACTCAAACATCTACATATTCACCCGGCCGCTCACTGTCGGCAGAGAATTCAGGTTATTCTCCTCTGTGTCGTCTGGTATCGATTTTAAATATTCTGTATCTCCATTGTGCGAAATACCGACACCCCGGATTTTTCCGGAACGTGCAAGTGCGACGCCGTCCGCCCGGCTCACAATCCGGTCATCCGAGAGCTGATACCCGGAAATTCTTCCTCTCTCTTTTACCAATCCGGTAATCGAGACTGCATCGGAAGTCGGAGTCGGAATCTCGTCCATCGCCGCTTTCGGAAGTTGCGAGCGAAGATTTTTTTTTGAATTATCACTCATAAAAAAGGCCTCCTGTCAATCTATTTTGAATTAGTATTGACAAGAGACCGGATTTTATGCAATTCAGTATCCTTTAAAATGCCAATTCGGAATATCCAAAGCCATTGACAATAGCATCAATTTTCTCTCTATTTTTACAATGAGGGCATTCTTCCGGGCTGAAGGTCTGATAATTCGGAAGATCCTCCGCGCTGAAAATGTGATGTACCGGCTCTCCGTAAATCTCTTCAGCAGCACTGAAAATAGCAGATATTCCCTGAATGATGCCACCATAATAGCGGATGCACTCAAGACTTCTGGCAATGGTACGGCCTGTGGTTGCAGATGCCAGAAGAAGGAGAATGTTTTTACCGCGAACCATTGGCTGAAGGTTATCACGGAAAATCATCTGACCATTGTTATCGAATTCAGGTGTAACCACATATAACGTGTTGTGGGCATTGAGAGACATAATGCCATTTGCCTGTAGTTCTTCTGCCAGAGCAGCGCCGATAACTTCACAGCCGTCCATACATATAATCGTATCAATCGGATTGCTGTATTGATAATCCTTTGCTATTGTCTTGGCAACTTCCACTGCTTCTGAATGACGGACTTTCAGCGTAGTCATATCCAGATAAAAGTTAATATGCGAATGTGTTGTTGCAAAATGTCCCGGAACAACTTTGAGATTGATGTTGCTGTTCAATTTGGACGGGATTTTTATTTGACGATCTAATAACATAACCAATTACCCCCTTTGATTAAGATGTTTTCTTTATTCTACCATATAATCACAGTTCGGTCAAAAGGTATTTTGCACGAGAAAAATCCGCAACAAATGCTGCGGATCTTGTCTACAGTCAAAGAGCAGGCAAACGACCGCTCTTTGAATTATTTATGCTGGCGACGGGAATCGAACCCGTACGGGTGTTACCACCCACAGGATTTTAAGTCCTGGGCGTCTGCCAGTTCCGCCACGCCAGCGCTGTTCATGCATGAAACCACGAAGTCTCACACATAAACGACCCAGATGGGACTCGAACCCACGACCTCCGCCGTGACAGG
>CAMVIN010000195.1 GCA_947167565.1 uncultured Clostridia bacterium
AACGCATCTGTCGTCTTCCCTTTCGATTTTGCCTCAAGCATTTTCCCGACAGTTATCAACGTAAGAATCATGGCTGCGGACTCAAAATATAAATTCATCATATACGAGTGAGCTGCCCCTGCATTGCCGTCTGTCAACGCCCGTGTCATGGCAAACAGAACGTACAGGCTCCACAAAAAGGAGGCTGACGAACCAAGCGCCACTAAAGCATCCATATTGGGCGCACGGTGAATCAGACTTTTGAAACCATTCACAAAAAATTTCTGATTAATCACCATAATAATTCCTGTCAACACCAGTTGAACCAGTCCCACAGCCATGTGGTTCTGTTCAAACCAGCACGGAAGAGGCCAGCCCCACATCATATGTCCCATAGAGAAATACATCAATGGCACCAAAAAACAGAGCGAAGCGATGAGGCGCCGGCGAAGAACAGGAGTATCCTTGTCCTTCAACAAATCGTCATCTTCAATTACCACTTCCTTTTTAGCAGGTGTCGTTTCCTTCAGCGAAGCGCCATAACCGGCATTTTCTACCGCCTGAATAATCTCCTGTGGTGAGGCAGTCCCCTCGACCCCCATAGAATTAGTAAGCAGACTGACCGAACAGGATTCTACGCCGGGAACCTTGGACACCTTCTTTTCCACCCGCGCGCTGCAGGCGGCACAACTCATTCCCGTCACTTCATATTGTCGCATATCTATCTACCTCCTGATTTTTGACATCTTCCCATTGGAAGTTCTACTCGCATTCGCTAAAACAAAAAGTCTGCAGGAACAACTGACAGACTTTTTGTTTGTAAGATATCTCACCTTTATTTTTTATCTAATGCTGCACGAAGTGCTCCCTTAGAATCTGTAATTAACAATCCAAAAGCCACAACAGATAATCAAGTCACTTCCTCTTTAACATCACTGCTTTCGGCTATGCCCTAACACTTTACCATTAAGAATAGCAGATTGGTATACATTTGTCAAACAGCTTGCCCCGCTTTTTCTCTACCTCCTTGAAAAATATTAAGTTTTCCGTTACAATAGATTCCATCACAGAGTTGTTCTTTTTGTTTTATGTTTTCCAATTGCAACTATATACAAACTAACACATGAGAAAGTGAGCGATTTATCTTGAAAAAAAGCAGCAAACAATCTTCTGAAGAAAAAACGAATGTAATGCGATTACTTGAGCAGAAGAAAATTTCATACAAAAGTTATTCCTATGAACCGGATGCCACAAAATCCGGCGAAGAAATCGCAGAGATTCTGGGTGAAAATGCGGAGCGTGTATTCAAAACACTGGTAACTCAGGCAAAATCCGGACAATACTATGTCTTTGTCATCCCTGTCAATGCAGAACTTGATTTAAAACTTGCCGCCAAAGCAGTCTCCGAAAAATCCATCGCCATGATTAAGCAAAAGGAACTTCTTCCACTGACCGGCTATATTCACGGCGGCTGTTCGCCGATTGGCATGAAAAAATTTTATCCGACGGTCATTCATGAGACCGCACGAAATTTCGAAACTATTTTTTTCAGCGCCGGAAAAGTGGGCTTTCAGGTCGAGGTGTCACCGGAAGATCTAAAAAAAATAATCCGCTTTGAGACGGCAGCTATAATCAGCACACCATAAAATCCTTACCTTGACTTTAGAAAGAAAGTATATTTTTGTTCCATTCTCTTTCGGCACATGAAACAATCTTTTCACTTTGTCAAAATCATAGTCAACTCTTGCCGCAGTTTCTTTTGCTGCTTTGTTTGGAAATGTCAATCATTATTTAAAACTGCCAAGAAAACTATTAATCCAACAACACCTAGTATTACATTTCCTATAGCAGCCATTCCTGACCAATCACCCTTGCATGCTGCTGCTATTGAACCAAACACAAACATTAATATTAATACTAAAATATGCATAATAATTTCCTAATGTAGATTTTCTATCCTATTTACCATGACACTTTTGAATCCGACAACGTTTACTTTCACATCTTCTCTTGAAGATTTTATCCCCTCATATATGCAACTACTTAACAGTCCAGTTAATATCCCACTAAGAACAACAATTATTGCCCTTGTAACAATCGGATGTTGTTCAGCCAGCAAATTGTATTTATCGAATACATCTCTTTCTTTTTTTGTTACTCTTTCTAATAGGCTCTTTATATGGCAAACAATTTTGCTCAATGTTTTTTCTTCCACTTCTTCAATTTTTCCCGAAAAAGCACTATATACAATTTGAAACGCTTCTAAGTCGATTGTTAAATCTACTTCTGAATAGGAACTGTTTTTTTCGCCAAATTGAATATATTTATTTACTAGTTCTTTCCAAAGATTTTGTTCTGATTTATTCTTATTATTCAATGATAAAAGATAGAAATAGTATAACAACCTTGCACCTTGGGATACTTGATTTACCTTTACAAACTCAAATTCAATCTTTCATGATTTCGTTTACATCCACATACATTTTCTGAGCCACACGCCCACCTCCTTTGCTTTCTCATAAGTTATGTGGGACATCTTTTCTCTAATCCGTAAGCCACTTCGAATTTTTTAGAATCTTTCCCTCTCACAATTCATTTGGTTCAGTAAGAGGGGCATTACTAGAATAAAAAGAAAATTCTTTCAAACAGCTTTTTTCAAATCCCTCATAATACATTTGGGGGTGACTTTCCCCTCATTACTAAATCAAAGTAAAAAATCTTCCTCTTTCACCTTCTATTTGGAACGAGTCAGAACTGATTACTTAAATTTTCTCTATCTTTTTTCAAAAGATATGTGGCATATGATTTTCGAAAATCCGAAAATGTTTGTAGATAGTTATATATGTGAAAATTACTCGAATGAGTAATTGATGCCGGTCATGATATCCGGCGTAAGATTCTTAAAAAGAGTGAATGCAAAATAATTGCAACCATTTTGCAACCACAAAAAATGGGAACCCACTGTTTAAGCGGATTCCCACAATTTATCGTCTACTCCATCTCGCAAAGTTTGAAGTGTAAGATATTGTTTTTCTTTGATTTACTATACATATTTGTATTGTGTATCTAGCTTTTTGCCCCTATTCCATATTGTTCTGACTGCTTTTAGTACCATTCCAGTACCAGAGCATTTTTACATCATTGCATATGGTTCCATTGGATTTCAAGCCGATAATTGCCCTTACAGATTCGTTTGCATTCGGCTTGCATCTCCATAAGTAAATTATAGAATCGAATTTGCAAGGAGCATTTTTCTTATTCAATTATACAAAATCATTGCTCTCCCCAGGCAAAATAATAAAATTACAAGTATAACCATTCACAAAACTCATCGCAATCTCTAACCAAGGCTCTATACAATGCAGATTTCCATGAATTAACATCCACTTTTTCCGCACTATTTTTTACTTCCTTCAATGCTTCACACAGTTTATCTTTTCCGCAAGACAAGAATACATTTTTGTATATTCCTCTAACATTTTCTAATTCTTCTTCTGCCCTACTGCTAAAAGTATTATCCAAATCTGTTATGCGCATATGTGCACTATATTTTCTCCACAAATCCGGATTTGTAATTGCATCATACTCATTCTGAAATTTTATAGAAAAAGTTCCATCCAAATAGAATGACAACACGCACTCTATCCATTTATCTGTCATCATTTCCAAATATGGATGAAAAGGAATTTCATAGTAATCCCTACTTACCTCTGCACCTTTTTCCATGTTGCAATCTCTGCATGTAGGGATTAAATTAATTGGCGTTACGCACAGCAGCGGGTATTTGCTTTTAGGTAAAAAGTGGTCTAAATTTTTTAATTTACCCCCTCCGCATATTGGACATCTCCCTTTTGCATTTTCCATTATTAGGTTGTAATACTTTCTTCCTATCGAATTTTCTTTTGCGAACTTCTGGTCATATACCTTAGTTAATATAACTTTATGTTCATCATCTATTTCAATATCCGGGAAATTAGTGATGTCATATGGAACATAATTTTCATACTCTTTTGAACATTTTTCCACTTCTTCTGCATATGCAAGCGCAGTTTTTGCATATTCTATTTTCTGTACAAAATCACTAGCACACTCTATGTATATTTCCTTTTCCTTACCCGCTATAGAAGGAATATCTAATTTTCTCAATCATTCATCCCCTCCTTTTGTGAAAATAAAATGCGAACCACACTCTTTGCTTCATTACCTAACTGATAACCAAATTCTTCTAATACTTCTTCATATGTATCACATCTATCAACGCTCTTCTGAAGCATCATATTGAATCCTGATTTTTTCACTTCATATCCAAACACCTCATTTGTTAATACTCCTACATTAGTTCCAAATGTTTCTATCTCTGGACGATTTCCAAAAAGATATCTATCTTGCCTATTTAGAATCCATACACATGATTTTGGAATTTCCTGTAATACTATTGGCGAATGTGTTGATATAATTGCAACTCCATTACGCTTTATTAGCATCTGTGAAAGCCCTCTTATCATTGTTGAAAGTAATGGTGGATGAAGGTGATTTTCAGGCTCATCCATGAACAAAATTGTTTTTTCAGCTAGTTGGTCAATACATCTCGTAATAATAGATAATACTTCCTTATGTCCAGCACTTAAACTATCAAAAACTCTTTCTATTTCACGTGTATCTTCATATGATAAAATTCTTTGGGAACATACTATGTCTGCAAAATTATAGGTGCTGAATAAATAATCTCCATCATCACCAAACATCTTAACTATTTCAATCCAATCATTTCTTTTAGTCTTGTTTGACATACAATTTTTATAACTGTCTAAAAATTTTTTTCTAATATCATCCAGAAGATTAATTTCCCCATATCCATCTTCGTATCCTTCCTCAAAATATTCTTTACGAACTCCTATATATTTAAAATTTTTACAACTTTCAACATCTAAATAATTATCAAATGGACTAAATGATACACACATTACACTCTCAAAATATCCTAATTCGTCTTCATCCGATGACGCATAAACAAATTCTCCTCGCACCTTCTCTTCATTACAAATGCTTTTTATCATACTTTTAATTAATGTGGTTTTTCCAGTTCCATTACTTCCTATAATTGCGTGTATATTTGTCGGGGGCAACGAATCAGGCTGTACCGAAAAACTCAACCGCAAATCTTCAAAACATTCGTCATTCTGTTTAACAATATAATCAAAATGATATGCGGTCAATATTGATTCGCCTAAGGAAATTCGATGAAACTGATTAACACACATGTGTTTTGATACAAATCGAAACAATGATGATCTAACCACTGGTTGATTTTCATATTTTTCTAGTAACGAAAGATTATATGCCATATCATTCAAATCTTCGAATACATTTAAGTCATATCTATCCTCTATCTCTCTTACCTTTTTGTAACTTTCAGCTGACTGCCAAAGTGAAAAAAATTCCGAAGAAAGCTTAACAAAAGAATTATCCATACATTCTTCTACCCAACCACCTTCAAATTCATCTTTTCCAATTTTTATTGTTCCTAATTCAATAT